>JAIRXF010000010.1 GCA_031268405.1 Oscillospiraceae bacterium | reverse complement strand
GTGTGCTGTTGCTTCACCGACCTCGAATTCAAATGCTAATTCTTTTTGTGTTACATACTGCCGCTGGGTATTTCAAGGCCATAAATAATTGATCTTGAAGTGTTAGTTTTGTGTGCCTGTCTCGACACTTATGCTTTTAAGCCATATGCCAATTGAAGCTGAGCAATCATTGCATTGTAAGTTTCTTTTTTTACGCCTATTAACTGCTTAAAATCTGTATCTTGCAATCTAATGGTTTTTTTCATATCGTGTCAATTTTCATCACTGGTATTATTGAACAATATTCAAACACTAAAAATCAATTTCCGAGGAGGTCTAATGTGCTGAATTGACAAAAGGTGTTTTAAAATGATACGATCAGAGTTACAGTAATTTTGAAATTTTTGCACTGCGATGATTGGTTGTAATCTGGCATTTATAAGTTTTAAAGGTTTGCACAAATGTTTTAGAAATAAGCGTTTTTATGGTGAGAATCATTTGTTTAATTGATAATGCTTAGTGATAATTATGGTAATTATAAGAATTACGGAGAATGCATGAGAATTTTAGCTATTGAAACTTCCTGCGATGAAACAGCTGCTTCGGTTGTTGAAAACGGCAGAAGGGTTTTGTCCTGTGTTGTGGCTTCACAAATAAAACAACACAGTGAATATGGTGGAGTTGTACCGGAAATATCCTCTAGAATGCACGTTGAAAATATTGTTTCCGTTGTCAAAAAAGCGATTGATTGCTGCGAAATGACGTTTGATTCTCTGGATGCAATATCTGTTACGTATGGGCCTGGGTTAATAGGCTCTTTGCTGGTTGGGCTGGGTTTTGCAAAAGGTTTGTCATTTGCAACCGGTTTGCCTCTTATACCGGTTCACCATTTGCGTTCTCACGTAGCGGCTAATTATATAGCGTATCCAGAATTAACCCCCCCTTTTATTTGTCTTGTAGTTTCGGGTGGACACAGTAGCATAATACAGGTTCTTGATTACACGAGCTTTAATGTTATTGGCAAAACCTGTGACGATGCAGTTGGAGAGACTTTTGATAAAGTTGCAAGAGTTCTTGGTTTGCCGTATCCAGGGGGAGTGAATCTTGATAAAATTTCTAAAACTGGAGATAAATTAAAATTTACCTTTCCAAAACCCAAAACCAGCACATCTGAACACGATTTTAGTTTTTCTGGGCTCAAGACATCTGCAATAAATAAAATTAACACGGAAAAACAAAAAGGGAATAAAATTTCAGTACCGGATTTTGCTGCCTCTTTTTGTTATTCTACCACAGACTACATTTCGGAAAAATTTTTGAAAGCAGCTAAAAAATTTGGCTATTCAAAGCTTGTAATTGCTGGTGGCGTTTCCGCTAATTCACATTTGAGAGAAAAACTTAAAATGGAATGCAAGAAAAAAAGTTATAAATTGTATACCCCGCCAATTGATCTTTGTACAGATAACGCGGCCATGGTTGGTTCGCAAGCGTATTACGAATTTCTGCGTAAAAATATCGCAAATTTTGATTTAAATGCACATGCAAACATAGATATAGCTAATCTTGTTTAATTTTTTTTATTATGGCAAAATTTTCAAATTATAATTTTATTTGTTCCGAAGCCAATATTTCCTGTCAAGACTTCTGTATTGCACCGCTTCAGAAATATGTGAAATTTCTATTGCTTCTTTTTCTTCAAGATCCGCAATGGTTCGTGCAACTTTTAAAGTACGATCGTAACCCCTAGCAGAAAGACCTAATTTTTCAAAAGAGTATTTCATAAATTTTTTAGCAGAATCCGAAATTGCACAAGCTTTATCTCTTAAATCGGAAGAAATTTTTGAATTACATGAAAACGGACTATTTTTATATCTTTCATTCTGTATTTTTCTCGCTGCATTAACGCGATCTCTAATTTTTTGAGAAGATTCGCTGTTTTCCTTACTTGAAAGTTCTTCAAAATTCACAACTGGCACTTCTATATGAATATCCAAACGATCCAAAAGAGGCCCAGAAACCTTAGAAAGATAATTAGAGATTGCTTTTTCAGAACAAGTACAAGCCCGTGTTGGATGACCAAAATATCCACACGGACAAGGATTCATGGCTGCAATTAGCATAATAGAACAAGGGTACGCCAGTGTACCGTTAGCACGCGAAATAACCACCACCCCATCTTCCATGGGTTGCCTCAAAACCTCCAAAGAAGTGCGAGAAAATTCAGGAAGTTCATCCAAAAATAATACGCCATTGTGAGAAAGCGAAATCTCTCCTGGATGCGGTACATTTCCACCGCCGGCTAATCCAACAGATGAAATTGTGTGATGTACAGACCTAAATGGCCTTTTTCTTATTAAAGAGGTATGGTTTGCCAAAGTACCGGCTACAGAATGAATTTTGGTTGTTTCGATAGCTTCTTTTAAGGTCATATCGGGAAGTATAGAGGGAATTCGCTTTGCCAGCATGCTTTTACCAGAACCTGGATTTCCTATTAACATGACGTTGTGGCCTCCGGCGGCTGCGATTTCCAACGCTCTTTTTGATTCTCTATGCCCCTTGACTTGTGAATAATCAAACAAAAAATCTTCCATATTTTTTTCAACGTTTTTTTTAGCAGGAATTATTAGTTTTTTACCAATGAGATGCTCGAGCAATTCATTCACACAGCTTACGGGGTAAATATTTATGTCTTCAATAATAACCCCTTCCGCGGCATTTTTTTCAGGTAAGAAAAAATTTTTAACCCCCATCTCTTTTGCTTTAATAACCATAGATAAACTTCCCCTTATCGGGCGAACATTGCCAGAAAGAGAAAGTTCCCCAACAAAGGCTGAATCATCTAGATTCACATCCAAATGGCCATTTGCCTTTAAAATAGCTATTAAAATTGGAAGATCGTAAATAGAACCAGCTTTTCTAATATCTGCGGGAGCTAGATTTATTGTTATTCTTTTTACTGGAAATGAAAATCCTGAATTAATAAGGGCGGAGCGAACTCGATCTCTAGCTTCTTTTATCGATGCATCTGGTAGTCCCACAAGATCAAAAGAAGGTATCCCTCTGGAAAGATTGGCCTCAACGTTTACAACAAAAGCCTCCATTCCAAGTACACCAAAACTTAGTAAACTCGAAAGCATTTATCGCAACTCCCCTTCGAAGAGGAAGTTTATTATGTACAGCTCAAAAATTCCTAAAAACCCCAATAAACGCAGCCTCTTTTCACGTTAAAAATCAATTATATTCCATATTCATTATGCTAATACCAAAAAGTATTAAAGTCAATAATAATTTTATTTTAAATTTGCGATCTTTCTGAAATTTGTAAATTTCTACGACAAAATTGAAGGGCGTTTATATAATAATTTTTAAAGTTAATCATTAAATCTACAAAAGCTCTATAATTTTTTTAAATCTGTTATTTTATCTGCAATTTCTACAAAAACGGGTCCACAATCTCTTCCACCGCTTTCAGCATCTTCCGCCAACACAACAACCGCATATTTGGGGTTTTCATAGGGGAAAAACCCCCCAAACCAGGCTTGCAGTACTTTGTGACCCTCGTTGTTTATAATTCCCGTTTGTGATGTAGATGTTTTTGCCGCGGCACTGATTTTACTTGGTTTTCCCGCAAAACTTGTGCCCCCCATTAAAGAAGCTTTCATTTGTTCTTTTAAAATTTTTGTTGTCCTATTAGATAAAATTTTTTCTGGTTTCATTTGTTCAATTTCTTCGGTAAAATCAAGCGATTCATTGACCAAACCCTTTATGAGGCTGGGTTTTATATAATTCCCCTCAGAAGCAATTGTATTTATAAGAGAGATTATTTGGACTGGAGTTGCCATTAAGAATCCTTGACCAAATGAAAAATTGGCAAGTGATACTTTATTTTTTAATTCATCTAAACTTGGTAGATTTCCTTTTGAGGAAAACACATATGGTGCGAATTCTTGCGTTTCGCCAAAACCAAGCTTTGACGAAAGATTTAAAATTTTTTCGGGCGGAAATCTTTCTGCAAGTTTAACAAAATAGCCGTTGCAAGAATGTTTCATAGCTTCCTTCATATCCACTTGCCCATGCCCAAATCCACCAAAACAATCGATATTTATTGAATTGACATCTATGTTTCCGGTGCAATTGAATTTAAAAGAACTTGGAATGCCATATTCAAGCGCTGCTGCTGCTGTCACTAGTTTAAAAATTGAGCCAACATTGTATTCTGAAAAAGCTCGATTGATGAGCGGACAATCAGGGTTTTTTAATGCATTTTCCAAGTTATTTGGAGAAAAATTTGGTAAGCTCACACAGGATCTTATTTCCGAATTTGGAATTTCTACTACCAATGCCGCCCCCTTTTTTACGTGTTTTTCCATGGATATTTGTGTTATTTCCTGTATTTTTTGATCAATCGTTAAAACTACGCCCCTATTTTTCATATAGGAAGTATCTTTAATTTCTCTGTTTTTTTCACCAAGCATTCCCCCCTTGGCATTGGCGTCGTATCTCACAGATATTTCTCCAAAACAATCATAGAAAAAATCATTGTAAGATTTTTCTATACCGCAGATTCCCTCTTCTCCCGAGTCATTTACGTAGCCGATGATGTGTGGGCAAATTTGATTGTATGAGTATCTTTTGGGAACATCAAATATATCAACTCCTGGAATATCTCCCATGTAATAAGGAATTTTTAAACAAAATGGCTCCAATTTTGACAAACGTGGCAATATTTCTTTCATTTTTTCGGAAGAAAACGCTTTTTTTAATTCTTTATTAGTTTTAACTGAAGGCATAATGGCTGCGATTTTATCTTTTTCTGTATTCACAAGCGGTACTTTATTGCAGTCGTATATATTTCCGCGTATTGTACCAACTTTTAACTTATTAAAATGTTGTATTGTCGCGGCGCTTTGCAGCCAATCTAATTGTGAAAGAAAGTAAAGATTGAACACAGCAAAACATATTGCGGATATCAAAATAAAAAAGAAAATAGTTACTCTTTTTTTCATAACTTCCCCACACAAAACATGCTATTAATATACCCTCGAATATTACAAAAAAGTGTGAACGGCACTAATAGTGTTAGTTAAATCTGGTAATATTATTTTCATTTTTTTAAGTTTTATTCTCGATTTCAAATAAGATTTTATTTGCTATATTAATAAAAATATAATAATATTTGGATGAAAGCTGTCTTAAAAGATAGGAAGAAAGCATTTAAAATAATTGCGAGTAATCAAGTTTGATTTCTTTATGCAGAACAGATTCTAGTGTTTAAGTTAAAATTTTGAATGCGCAGAAAGTGTAATTGTAATGAAAAATAGAGACGAATTTTTTATGGGAAAAGCAATAGAACTTGCAAAGATTTCCGCAAGTGAGATGGAAGTGCCGGTTGGAGCAGTTGTTGTATTTAATGATGAAATAATATCCGAAGGCAGAAATAAAAGAGAGGGAAATAAAAATGCTCTTTACCACGCGGAGATTGAAGCAATAGATTTAGCGTGTAAAAAACTTAAAAATTGGCGACTTTGCGGATGTGAATTATTTGTGACATTAGAACCCTGTCCAATGTGCGCGGGAGCAATAATAAATTCAAGAATTTTAAGACTGGTTTACGGTGCCAAAGATTTAAAAAGTGGAGCTTGCGGATCTGTTGTTAATATTTTTGACTTTAAATTTAATCACAATCCGCATCTTAAGGGTGAAGTACTTGAAAAAGAGTGTTCGGGAGTTTTAAAAGATTTTTTTAAAGAGATACGAAGCAACTGCACAGGTACTTTTAAGAACAATTAAAACAAGAACACAACTTGTTTTACATTGAATTTGATGGAATATTTTGTATTTTTTAGCTAGTAATTCCATTAAAATTGAGTTATGATTAACATAAGTTATTTTATAAGGAGGGTTTTGTTATGAATAGAGTTTGGAGAAAGAGAATGGGAGTTTTAGTTGCTGTGGTTTGTAGTTTTTTGTCCGTAGGAGTAGTGGCGTTTGGTCTTGGCCTTTGGGATGGCGAAACAGACTTTGGGAATGGTAAGTACGTTCACACCCATGGATGGCATCTTAAGAAGAAATTTAGTAAAGAGAGATGTTCATGGGGGGAAGTGCGAGATTTTGCAAGAGAAAGGACTTTTAACGAGGTATGGGCTAATTTTCAAGGTTGGGATTACGGGGATAGTGCTTATGATTCTACTCATTGCGGCGAAACTATTTATGCTGAAAGGGATAGATGTTTTGATGATGAACTCCGCGCTACGTCTTGGTATATGATCAGGTAAAATTAAGTTTTAGGAGAGAAAATGAAATTAATTACAAGACTACTTTCATTATTGGCAGTATTGTGCATTAGTCTATATTTGATTTATACAAATATAGACTATGATCGTGAAAAATGGCAAGATTTCTGTAAAAAAAGTGAATACAGTAAAATATATATCAACTTTGATAGGGAAGATAAGGAAATTTACAGTATTTTGACGAGTGCTGCTAAAGAACATGAAATTGATATTGTAAAAACAGATGTTCTGTACAGAGAAAATTCTAAAATTTTAAATTCCGTATTTTTAGGAAGCAAGCAATTAAAACTTTTTGATGACAAAGATTTTATGTCAAAAGAATTTTTTTCTCAAGATCAAACCGAGGATGACATATATTTTTCGAGTAAGCAAGACGAAAATTCTTATGGCAGAATTTACAGTTTTTTAAATTGGAATAACATTGAAGTTGGTACGCTTAAACGGCTTTTGGAAAGTGGTAATTCGCTAAAAGGAGAATACGCGTTAAAATATAACTCGACAAGTAAATATGAAGATTTTTTACAAAGCTTAGCGCGGAGCTTTAATACCAATAGAGGTAATTTAACAACAATTGCGTCGAGAGTATCTCAGGAAAGAAGCGAGGCGGGGACCAATGCTCATACATTTTCGGTGGTGTGTATAATTTTTGTTGTTATAGCCGCTATGTTTTATTCAGTGAAAAGTCTCAAAAATATTGGAATAATGAAGCTCTGTGGTTACTCGTTTAAAGATATTTTCATGAAAATTTTTGGGAATATTCTCCTTTTAAATTTTGTTTTTTCTATCGTTTTTGATTTTGCATTAATTATTTTATTTGAAAATGTTCCACTTACTTTTTTGTCCGAACTTTTTCTCAATCAATGCTTCGTTCAACTTTTAATTTTTCTAGGAATGGTTCCATCATTATTTTTACTGGGTTATTATAGTATAAACGATCTCATTTGCGACAGAAATCCTTCAAAATTAGTTAATGTTTTAAATTTTTTAATTAAATCTGCTGTGTTTTCAACTTTGGTGTTTGTTTCTTTTGCTATGCCAAATGCAATAAAGGGTTTTCTGGAGTCGGGCGAAGAGGTTAAGAAGTGGGATAAATTTTCTAACGTTGCTTTTCTTGAATACACGGGAGAGGTTAAAGGAATGGCCCCCGCGGCCGATATGACAAATATTTTAAATTGTAAAAAAATGTTCACCAATTTAAACGATAAAGGTGCGCTTTATTGTTTGTTTGAAGATGTTTCGTTTTCTCCAAATGAACAATTAAGGCGCGCAGATTCAGAAAAAGAAGATAAAATTCGCACAAAACGCGTCAACGACGTGCTTGGTAATGAACCCTTGGGAATTGATGGAAAATTCAAGACGCTTCAAGTTAACCCAAATTACTTTAAAAAATTTGAGATAAAGGATGAAAGTGGCAAGATTATCGACTTTAGTAATTATGAAAATCAAAGAATTGTTTTAAGACCTCGTTCGAGCAGTTTTTCCGAAGAAATCGTTAAGAAAGCGTATGATTTTAGATTGGCTAGAAAACTAGACAGTGAGGAAGAAAAATTTGGAAAGTACGAATGTAATCCAAAAGTAAAAGTTTTGACCTATGATGATTCGGTTGGCGAGTTTTGCACTTTTACAGAAAAAAAGAATTCCAATGGTGTAGGGAAATTATGTAATATTTTTGAGAAATCTTTATTTTTTGAAGTTGTTCCAGTAGAGCTCATGACGACGTGGGAATTTTCTGATATAACCTTTCGTGGAATTCATGGCGCTCTGAGGATGGATCTTGGAGACAAGAAAATTTCTAGTTTTAACGAAGAGTTCAAAAAACAATTAGAAGAAGATATGGGGATTAAAAATGAGTATAAATTTCGCATTATGAAAAGTCCTGAAATGGATAAAATAAATTTTATCGCAGCTTCTAATGCGAGGTTATTTTTAAGAATGGTCTTAGCCTTAATTTTACTTGTATTTATTTCGTTTCAAGTTGTTAAATTTTATACTGAAACTTACAAAAAAACCATTGCAATTAAAAGAGTTCATGGTTTCAACTTGTCTTTGCGCCATAAGAATTATTTTATGGTTCTGATTGTGTGTGACGTGTTTGCAATATTTTTAAATTGCTGTGAAGATTTCTTTTATCGTGTAGACATAAAAAGCAAAGGTGCGCATGTGACTGCGATCGATAATGTGAATGATGCAATTTTAATTAGTATTATATTTACTTTTGTTGATATTTTAATTTCCTATGTGATTATTAAATTAAATGAGAAGAAAAAAGTTCCCAGTGTTTTAAAAGGAGATTAAGAATATGAATACGTCGGTTCTTAAAGAGATTGACGCAAATGAATTGGCCCCAGAAAAAGCCAAAGCAAATGTATTAACTCTAAAAGGAATAAATAAAAAATTTCGAGATAAAGAAATATTTAAAGATTTTAATTTAGAAATTTCAGAGAGGGACTTTGTTGCTATTACGGGTGAATCTGGTGCAGGCAAGACAACTCTTCTGAATATGATGGGTCTTATTGAGGAACCAGATTCTGGGATTTTAGAATTTTCTGGAGAAAGAGCTGGCAGACCAAATTCCCAAAAGGCTTCTAGAATTATTCGCTACAATATTGGATATTTATTTCAAAATTTTGCTCTTCTTGAAAATGATACTGTTAAGAAAAATCTTTTAATCGGTCTTAAATATGTGAAAGTTTCAAGTAAAGAAAAAGATTATATGATAAAAAAAGCGTTGGGAGAGGTTGGTCTTGCTGATTTTGAAAATAGAAAAATTTACGAGCTTTCGGGTGGAGAACAACAAAGAGTTGCAATAGCTAGAGTTATGCTTAAACCCTCGATTATTATTTTAGCCGATGAACCAACGGGTTCTCTTGATGAAGATAATAAAAAAGTGGTCGTTTCTCTTCTTAAAGATCTCAATAAAACCAAGGCAATCGTAATTGTGACGCACGATCCGAATGTTGCCAATGAAGCCTCACGAATCATCGAAATATAATTCAAAATTTTAAATAGGAGTGAGTAAGTATATTGCGGTTAAAATTTTGTAGATTGTTGAAATCCGATCTAAATAGCGCAGGCAAAGCAACTATAGTTGCTTTGCAAGGTTCTGAGATTTTTCTAGAGAAAACTTTACAAAATCACCGGAATATAATTCAAAATTTTAATGGCAACACATATGTTACGAATTAGGGAGTTGAAATCAAGATATATAAACACACAATAATATCCATCACTTGAGATTTTATTGAAAATAATCAATTATTGCGCTAAACAATAAGTTTTTAAGTATTAAAACTTTCCAATAAAGACCTTCATTTACAGTCGTTATTGAATTAAATCATCACCTTCGAATTGCTTCATTTTACGAATTTTGTGCACTTAAAAAAATATTCTTTATTTTAATGTTTATTTCATATTACAAATTATTTATTTGTATAAGAACTTAATGGAAATCAAAGATTACATTGGATTTTAAATTTACATAAATTAATGTTTGAGTTTTAAGAGTTTTGTGATATTTATTTTAAATTTCTACAAAAAAAATTATAAGCGTTTTCAAAAAAAATCGCCTTAACTAAATCTTCTTTATAGTGCCGCAGAAACATTTCGTATAAGTTGTACATTGATTCGATTCCCACTATATTTTGAGGCATGTCTGCGCCATCGAAATCACTCCCCAAACTTAGTACGTTTTCGCCACCCAGTTCTAAAAAATGCTCGGCGTGGCGCATGATATCCCAACTGGTTGCTTCTGCGTTTGTTCTTAAAAAGTGCTTGCAAAATGTAAGACCAACAATCGAATTTTTTGATTTTAATTTGAGAAATTGTTCATCAGTAAGATTACGTGCGTGATTACAAATTTTTCTGGAGTTCGAATGTGTAGCTAAAATTCCTTTGGCGTCTGGAAAACATTCAAACACATCGTAAAATAGAGCATCACTTGCGTGAGAGATATCTACAAGCATGTTTAGTTCCAACATTTTAGCTACGGCGAGTTTTCCAAAATCGGTTAAACCCCTCGATTTTACAACAGAAGATCCATCTCCAATTTTACTGAAATTATTCCATGTTAATGTCGCAAGACGTACGCCTTTTTCATAAAGAGAATCAAAAACCGATAAATCGTTTGTTACAAATGATAGCCCCTCGATGCACAAAATGCCCCCCATTTTTTCTCCGCAGCGAACAGATTTTAGATCAGATTTATTTTTACAAAAAATAATTTCTGAATTTTTTTTGATTTGATCCTGCCAGAAATCTATGGTTTTAAAAATAAAACTTTCCAGCTCGAGGCTGGGAAGATCGTCTTTGGCCCAGATGGCAAAACATTCTATCCAATTTTTAAAGCGTTTGCCTTTTTTTAAGGAAATATGAAAATTATTATCGTACAATTCCCTTCCTTTTAACGCGCATTCATAAATTGTGTCGCAATGTAAATCAAAAAAATTCATTAGATTTCTCCTGACAAAAAGCATTCTTTGTATGTCGAATTTTGACCCTATATTTATCGTATTTTAAAATTAAGATTTCTATGACATCAAATCTAGGTTGTAACTGATTTTGACGTTGACTTAAATAAACGATGGCAGTTTTTATAATTCTTTGTTGCTTTGTTTTATCTACAAAATCGATAGGTGTGGCGAAATTGGTGTTACTTCTTGTTTTAACTTCAATAAAAGATAAATAATCATCATTTTCTGCTATGAT
Organism: Oscillospiraceae bacterium; assembly: GCA_031268405.1. Classification (GTDB taxonomy): domain Bacteria; phylum Bacillota; class Clostridia; order Oscillospirales; family Acutalibacteraceae; genus JAITRE01. Next base: position 68,243 of record JAIRXF010000010.1, on the reverse strand, counting down.
GTCGATTTCGCCATATTTTGAATAAAAATTTTTTTTGCAAATCGAGTAATTATTTTTTATTAGAAACTTTACAGCTATTTTTTCTCCCAATTTCCCCCTTTGTCTGGATTTTTCTTCGCTCATTTTCCTGTTATCACCTCATTTGCAATATGTTGCACCTATAAGTTTTTTTTAAAATGCAAGCAATTGAAGCATAACAGGACATAAAACCATCGGAATTTAAGTATTTTTTAAATCCGATTTAATAATTTTGAAAAGAAATAAAATAATCTTAATTTATTTCTTGTATCACAATGCTTACAAATTTAACTCAAGGAGCGATTTACTTGAAGATTAGATTTATTTAAACAACTTGAAACTTTTTCTGTGAATGGGACATAAGCCATATTTCTTAATTGCTTCGAAATGAAACTTGGTTCCGTAGCCCTTGTGTTTTGAAAAATTATAAATTGGATATTTGGTGTGACATTTAAACATCAAAGAGTCCCTATAAACTTTAGCCAAAATAGACGCAGCGGCTATTGATATGCAGATTGAATCTCCATGAACTATGGTTTTGGATTTCAAATTAAGTTTAGGGGCGACATTTCCGTCTATTAAAGCGATATCAGGCTTTGTATTAAGACCATTAACAGCTCTTTGCATCGCAAGAAGGGTTGCATTAAGTATATTAAGCTTGTCTATTTCTTCAGAAGAAGCTTCGGATATGCAAAAGTCGATTGAATTTTCACTAATCTCGCAAAACAATTGTTCACGCTTTTTTGCGCTGAGTAATTTTGAATCCTTTATATCTTCTATATTAACGTCTTGATTTAAAACAACAGCCGCTGCAACAACTGGACCCGCAAGAGAACCTCTTCCAGCTTCGTCAACTCCACATATAACGTCAAATCCCTTTTGTTTAAATTGACTTTCAAATTTCTCCAAAATGAATAATGTCCTTTTCTTTTTCGAGATACTATCTGAGACCTATCGGAAATTATCAACAGTTTATAAAGAATTTACAATGCGCTAAAAACTCCGTAGATCTCTTCAAAATGCTAATTTGTTTACTTAAAGCTTTCGAAGAGATCCGTATAGTAATTTTTAAATTTTAAAAGGCACAGATAATATCATTATAGAATTTGGATTTTTTAGAAATTTTCTCAGGTATAATCGATTTTGATGCGAAACAATCTTTTATTGTGGAGGTATTTGTTGCGATACTCCAGGAGATTGTGTGGGATTTCCTGGCTGCGGCATTGGTGAATGAAGATCCTCTTCTGCCGAATTTGTTTCATCGATTGCTTCCTGAGATCTTTGCTTTTTAAGAGACTCGTAATTTTTGCTCAATTTTATTACCGAGAAAATCCAAAGGCAACATATTCCCAGCAACACAAAACACAAAATTCCAACTAATTTTACAAGACTCACACCAACGAAGAAAACGGAGGTTAAAATCGTAAGAATTATAGAGCCAAGAGATTTTCCAAATCTTCCGCCAACTACTTCCACCGATGCTTGACCTGTTGTTTTCAAATCGTGATCCAATGGAATATATGCCATTTGCTTTGTTGAATCAAATAGAGAGTATTTAATTCCCTTGGAAATTGCATCTTGCACTAATCCTATATATACAACCGCTTGAAGAATACTCCAACCAAAGGCGAATGGGGCTTTGGCTCCAACACTATTTTCACGCATAATTAAAAAGAAAAATGATCCACCAAGAATCAACACCGAGAGTGGCGTAACAAGAGCAGCAATGCTCCATTTACACTTTCTTAAAATATTGCTACAAGTTAAAGTTATAATGATTGTGACAAATCCAGTAACAATTGAAAGATCAGCCATCATATTGTTAAAACCTTCTTCAGATCCATAGAAGACTTTGCCTTGATCTTTCCAGACGACTTCAGAAATATTTATAGCAACTCCGTAAGAAATAACCAATATTGCTATTAAAAGCAGATAACTTGATTTAAATATGGTCTTAAAACTTTCTCCCAGAGATGGTTTTTGCTTTTTCTTTTTAACTTTAATCTGAGAAGGATCGTAAAATCTTGGATCAGTTAAAACGTTTTTGTTTAAATGATAATAAAGCACCATTATTATTGACCCTACAACCAAGACTCCAATCATTTGCATCAATACTCTTGCGCCGGCAAAATGTACTGATAATTTAGCATAAAAGCCAGAACAAATCAGCCCCAAATTTCCAACACAAGCAAACAATCCGTAGAATCTTTTAACTTCATCTTTTTTTGTTACCTGGTTTGCAAATTGCCAAAATAAAGAAGAAATAACTAAGCTTCCCCAGATTTCCGAGATAATATAGAAAATAGAAAAGCTCCAATTGCCCACAAGAGGCCAAATTTCATGAAAAAAACTAGGTGTTGTTTTTTGCATATTTTTTATCCAAGCTTCACCTAAATGAATGTGGCTAGAAATAGGATAAATAACAAAACCAAAAAGAGCATAAAACGCAAGAAAAGAAGTTACAGTAATATAGAAAGTTTTCTTGGAACCTAATTTATTAAGCATTTTTCCAAAAAACGCCACTACAATCATAGCAACCGTTAAAACTCCATAAAGTTTAAGTGGAGATATAGATTTACCGCTTCCTCCGGGCGCGTTAACAATCAAAGTATCCTTTAAATCTCTTACGAGAGTGTAAACAAAAAGGATGCAAAACATCATCATACTCATTGGTAAAAACTTTTTCATCTCATAGCCGTGAATCGGCCAAAAGATCGACCTAAGCCTGCTAAAATCTTTTGTTGCAGTGCTTTTATTTTCTGCGCTCACCTATAAAAACCTTCTTTCATAATTTATTAAATGTAAAATGTAAAAAACGAGCCAACTTGCGCAAAACATCCCGATATCAAACTCAATCGATAATTAATTAGGAACAATAATTATGATTAACTAAAAACAGCAAAATATCCCTAAATGTGAAATCCAAAATTTCTATCAAGATCTGTGTTTAAAGTGCTTTTAAAAGCCCACCAAATTAATTCTATCTTATTTTATCTTTTAAATTTGTAGATTTTAGTAGAATTTACGTAAATAATTTACACATTTTGTTAAAAATATCTTTAAAATCGCTCACGATATTTTTATTATTAGCTTTTAACTTTAATTTAATATCGGAATCAGATATAAATAGACTTTCTATTTTTAAAATCACCTCGCATCCAGAAATATCAAACCTCAAAGTAGAGGGTATATAGATTTTGTTGTCCTCTAAACTCCAATCTTGAGGAATTTTGTTTTTAAGTAATGAGAAAAAAATAAACCTTGGAACCCATAGTTTACCAAATTTTGATTCTAAAACCTCAACACATATTTGATCAGAAACAGAGATTTTCGATTTTGCAATTATCCCTACGTGTGTGCCTTTGTAAGTAATGGGAAGATAAACTGCAACTTCTTTATTTTTATTCTCTTTTTCTAAAAAGATATTAATGCCTTTCAGCATTACTTTTTTACTCTCATCGTCAGAATCTTTGTTTTTTAACTTTGAATTTACAATAAAATTTAGTATAGAACTCAATTCTTCAGCTTTTAAAGAGATTTCTTGATCAGAAAATGATGACATAACAATCTTTTTGAAAAGATCTTTTGAATAATGATCGCTAAATTTTTCCAAATTATCGTCTTTAGTAACTAAAAATACCAAGATTCCAACGATGGAAATAACACATATTATAATAAAAAACAAAATACGATAGACACCGAGTTTGCCCTTCCAGAATATGAGACCTCTTCTGATCACAACCAATATTCACCCCCCTTATTTTTAAATTCAGCTAGTAAACTATATTCCGAATGAGTCGAAAAATAGACTCTCAAAACACGGCACACGTTAACTGCGGGTCTCATTTACCAATATTGTGATAGATTTTAAGAAATTTTTCAAGAAGAATATCTATTTATTCTTAAAACATTGGTTGCACAAAAAGTAAATTAGATATACACTCCCATAATGTAATTGTTCGATTAGAGTGTGTAGTGTGGATTGAAAGGGGGTCAGTTGGTTTGGCACTGAAAAAGTGGGTTATGTTATCTGTGGACGAGCAAAACGTTTTGAAAATTTCACAAAAGAATGGTGTTTCGGTGTTTTTGGCGTTCATTTTGAGTGCTAGAGGGTTTAAAATTCAAGATGATTTGAGTCTTTTTTTGGAAGAAAAAGAAACTCTACCCGATTCTTTTGAATTTAAAGACATGAAAAAAGCCATATCGAGAATTAAAAAAGCCATAGAGATTGGTGAAATGATATGTGTTTTTGGAGATTACGATGCAGATGGGATTACAGCCACAGCGCTTCTTTATTCTTTTTTAAAGCAAAAAAACGCCAATGTCGAATATTATGTTCCGCAACGCGAGAATGAAGGATATGGCATGAGTTGTTCTGTTATAAAGAGAATTAGCCAAAGAGGGGTAAAGCTGATAATTACAGTGGATAATGGAATTTGTGCAGTGGAAGAAATAACTTTTGCGGCAAGTTTGGGCGTAGAAGTGATTGTAACTGATCATCACAGACCTCACAAAATTTTACCAAATGCTTTTGCCATAGTCAACCCCTATCAAACTGATTGTGAGAGTCAATTTAAGGATTTTTGCGGAGCTGGTCTTGCACTTTTATTAGTTATGGCTTTTGGAGAGAATTCAAAAGAAAGAAACGATTTACTAATCAATTACATAGATTTTGCAGCTATAGGAACAATAGGTGATCTTGTTGATATTAAGTCTTCGAATCGTTTTATCGTGAAATTGGGATTAAAATATATTGAAAATTCAAAGAAGCCCGGAATTTCTGCTCTTCTTCGCAGCTCAAATTTATCCAATAAGAAAATAAACTCGCAAGATATTGCTTTTCTGGTGGTGCCCAGAATCAACGCTTGCGGAAGGCTTACTTCTCCAGAGATTGCTTTGGAATTACTTCTTTCTGATGATTCGCAAAAGGCTTTAAAGCTGGCAAAAGAGCTTGATAAACAAAATTCACTCAGAAAAATTATAGAAAGCGATATAACCAAGCAAGCTTCTGAGCAAATTAATCTTGATTTTTTGTGTAAGTTTGATCCAGTGATTGTAGTGGTTTGTGAGGGTTGGCACATCGGAGTAATAGGAATAGTTGCATCGAGACTTTCTTTACAATACGGAAAACCCTGCATAGTTATAAGTACCGATGGGAGTTTTGCTAGAGGTTCTGGAAGAAGCATAGAAGGATTTTCACTCGTGGATGCCGTAAAAAATTGTTCCGATATTTTAAACAGATTCGGCGGGCATCCCATGGCTGTTGGTTTTGATATAGAAACCAGTAAAATAGATGAATTTAGACAAAGAATGAATTATTTTGCAAGAGAATTAAGAGAATCTACTTTTTCAAGAATAGAAATTGATTGTGAATTAAAACCAGAGGATATAAATATTTCGTTAATTGAAGAATTAAAAATCTTAGAGCCATTTGGTCACAAAAATCCCGTACCTGTTTTTTGTATGTACGATTTAACTATTATTAATATCTGTGCGGTTGGGGGTTCAAAACATCTTAAAATTAGTTTTACAAAAAACGAAAATATTGTAAATGCTATGCAGTTTTCTGTTATGCCCCAAGAATTTGGGTATCAAATAGGCGATACTGTTGATATAGCTTTTACTATATTTGCTTCTAAGTTTAGAGGGCAAAATACTCTTTGTATATCCATAAAAGATATACGTCCGTGCAATACAGATATTGATTTGATTATGAAAGAGCAAAAAATATATGAAGGAATTAGTCACGATATATACAAAAATTTAGCCATAAGAGAGGATTATTCAAAATTTGCACCGAGCAGAGATGAGTTTATTTATGTGTACAAACGTTTTCAAAAAATTAATATTCGTGGAAAGACAATTGAGAATATTTTCAGAGAATTTGATGGCATAAATTTTATAAAATTTATGTTCATATTAGATGTTTTTGCAGAATTAGATATTATAAAAATTAAAGCAGCTGGCAATGCCGTTAGTATAGAAATTTTAAACCCAAAAGCCAAAGCAAATCTTACGGATTCTAAGATTTTAAAAAAGCTTTTGTCTTTAAATAATTCCCAAAAGAAAAAAACAATTGTCTAGATCTTCGTATAAAAATTTTTTAAGAATAAGTACAATGATTTGGTTGACAGATTGGCAAGCATTTTGTAACATAGCATTATCGATTTCTAAAATATTGTAAATAAGGTAAATTGATGAAATTTTACTATCGGGCGGAGGAGTATATTAATGAAAAAATTTGTGTTCGGTTTTTTTTGTTTTTCCATTTTATTTTTGGTTAACGTTTTGTCCGGTTCGGCATATTTTGATTTTTTGGGCAGAGACGGCGTCGATATCAATCATGCTATGTACATGAGAAATGACTGGGGATTTGATGTTCCAATTTACAAAGTCGATCCAAGTGAAAAGACCGTGGGATTTTACACTGGAAAATCAATTAGACAAGGGGAAATAAAAGGAATCGCTCACGTAGATCTAATAGCAGAGAGGGCTTTTTTGAAGAATTCAGAGGAAGGTGAGTATATTCCGACAAGATTTTTCTCTGCTACAAAACGTAATGAAAAAAAGGAAATTAGTAAATTTACCGCTGTTACCAACACAACAGCCCGAGTTTATATGGCTAGAAATTGCGAAAATAATTTTTCTTTTAATATGGGTATTTATCAAACTCAAGATTTTATTTTTAAGTCTAGCGTAGTAGAGGTATTTGGAATAATCAATGGATATGTTTCTATTAAGTTTAATGGGAGCTCTGCTTTTTTAAGACTAATAGATCTAGATGGAACTCAACATGTTGCTCCGCAAATTCAGGCGGCTACTTTTGGCCAATTTCCAGCTAATATTCCTGTTCCCCAATGCAATGACGCAATTGCCAATATGAATTCCCCTTTTGTAAAGACCGATAAACTTTATGAGCCCGACCCCTCTTTTCATCCCGGAGGTTACAAAGGGTACAATGAAGTAAAGAGGGATGTAAACGCCAAAAATATTTACGAGAAAAATGGCGATTTAATAATTCCCAGTTTTTTGGATTCATCAGGGAATGAGGAAATTGAAATTTTTGTTAATCAGAGTAGATATTACGAAGAACAGCAGCAATATGTGGATGAAAATAAAGGTTATTTTTGTGTTGTAACTTTTAAATTAATAAATAATGGAAACGTACAATTTGCTCACGTTATTTTTCACAGTTATGTTAGTTTTATGAATAAATTCCTAGTCAGAAGGGCAACAACTCAAGATTCTCTTAGTTTAAAACAAGGTATGATTAAAATAGAAGGTTTGGTTACTAAAAAAGTTAATTTAGATTCTTCAGGAGAAATAGTCTCCTCGCCTGGAATATGGCAACCTGTTTCGTTGCCGGACGACGTGTATTTTGGCCCAGATTCTGTTTATAAAGTTAACGACTTTAATACAAATAAAGATGAGAGTTCTCGTCTTTCTTCGAATTCCCATGAATTGGGTATACATTGTACGCATAGCGTGGGATATCTTTACAACACACTAAATTCGGAGTTTTTAAAAATTTTAGAAGGAAAACAAAGAAATAGCGGCGAAGCGAGATTAACAATTTTACCCAATGGTAATGATTGTAGATCTTGTTTAGCCTGGATAGATGGTGCGGTTGTCATGGCGGCGGTTGGTGCGAATGGCGTTGATACAGATAGTAAAGATTTTTCTCCTGTTGGCAGAATTGATCAAAGAACATCGTCAGACAACACCCAAGGCCCTGCGATCGCCGCGATGATTTTAGCAGTTTTTAAACAGCGTACTCCCAATATGAATCCGTATTGTTTTTTGGGAAATGGATTATTTTTAAATGGTCATTTACAAGTTAATCCACTAATATTTAATATTGCAATAACAGGACGATTAAATAATATGCAGATTTTTGGAGCCTTAAAAAATAAGTTGCTTGCGGCCGGTTATTCCGAAAATGAAGTGAACTCTATGTATAACAGTGTTATAAAAAATACAAAAAATCTTCCAAATAATTTATACGGAGCTATGTTTAAAATTCAAATTCCTTATATAGAAAGAGCCCCGGTTTATTTTAATTTATTCAAAAAATTTAAAAAAAATGCCCATGGTTTTGTGGAAAATCCAGATTTATACACAACGATTTATCCTGCAGATAGAAAAAAAATAAATGTAGTTTTATCTTCTGCACTTAACATAAAAAAATCTAACGGCGATCATGTAAGCCGTCTTAATTCTAAAGCGTTGCTTAGTTATAATTATTTCGGCACCTTTTTATTTGCGGCAAATTCTGTATTTTCAAACGACGTTGGAACGGGAGATGATGGTAAAATTATTAATCCCCAACGAATTTTAATGCCTACATTTTTGGGTGGAGGTGCATATGGGAATAAATACGAAGATATTTTAAACGCTTTGTTTTCACCGGAGAATGCGTTTATTGCAGCGTTATCTGGATTACACGTTATAGTCAATCCCGGGTCGCATGTTTTTAATGCCCAAGAAAATAATAAAATAGATTTTTTTAGATCTTGTCTTATGGGTTGGAATGAGGCATTTAAAAAATATAGAGCTATGTAAGTAAAATTCTAGTTTTTGACTTGTAAAAGTATAAAAATTTTCTCTCTTGCGTTTTTAAAATTTGCCAGAGAGAAAATTTTACATATGGTGTTTTCATCAAACTTGACCTAAGGGCGCAGTGATGGTACAATTACCCTGAGGATTTTTGTTGAATTTTATTTTTGAAAGTTTTGTTTAATTTATGTTTTGGGAATTTGGTAACGAATTTGAAAGGTTAATTTTTATATCGTCAAGCCTGCGGGATTTTAGGAGGATTAGTAATGGGTTTAAAGTCGCTTGATAAAATTGATGCCAATGAATATGAGCTTGAAGTGGAGGTCAGTCCTCAACTTTTTGAGGAAGCACTTGAAATAGCTTACAAGAAAAAAGTTAAGAATATAACTTTACCTGGATTCAGAAAAGGAAAAGCCCCCAGAGCTTTTGTTGAAAAATGTTACGGTGACAAGGTATTTTTTGAAGAAGCCATACATGTTGTTTATTCGTATGCATTAAATGAAGCCATAAAGGAATCCAAACTATCCGTCATAGATAGTGGTTCAGATTTTAAACTTGTGAAGGCGGAAAAAGAAGAAGGGCTTATTTTTAAAGTCAAGGTTACTGTGAAACCAGATGTTAAGCTGGGTGAGTACAAGGGCCTCAAAGTTACACAAATGTCTCTCGAGGTTAGTGAAAAAGATATAGATTTAGAAATTTCTAAAGTTGCAGAGCAAAATGCAAGACTTGTTACAGTTGAAGATAAGCCGGCAAAAATTGGAGATACGGTTATCATTGATTTTGAAGGATTTATAGATGGTGAACCACTGGAAGATGGTAAAGCCAGTAATTTTAATTTGAAATTGGGAAGTTCACAGTTTGTAGAAGGATTTGAAAATAATATAGTTGGTCATAAATTGGGGGAAAATTTTGAATTTACTGTGAAATTTCCGGCTGGTTATCCTGTTAAAAAAATAAGGGGCAAAATTGCTAATTTTAAGGTAAATATTAAAAAAATTCAAGCTCTAGAAATGCCCGAGATTGACGACGAATTTGTGAAAGATGTAAGTGAGTTTGATTCGATTGATGAGTACAGAGAATTTTTAAAACAAGAAATTCGAGATGTTAAAAGGGCTGAAAATCGCACAAAAATGGAAAATGAGTTGTCGCAGCAACTGGAAAGTTTAGTTAGTGCTGAAATTCCAGATGTTATGATAAAAAAAAGATTTGAAAAGAATTTTGAATATTTTAAGAAGCACTTAGATTCCATGGGATTAGATATCGATACTTATTTAGAGTACAGCAATATTAATGCTGAAAAATTAAACGAGGATTTAATCGGTTCAGCTACTCATCAGATCAAAGTTGGTTTGGCTATTGGAGAAATATCTGAACTTGAAAATATATCGATAACCAAAGAAGATGTAAGAAATAAATGTGATCAAATGCTCAAAGAGGGATATACTCCAGAGAAGATAGAATCTACTTCTAAGACTTCGGATTTTGCTTCTGGCTTAATTCAAAAAAAAGTATACGATTTTTTAATTGAAAACGCTGAAAATGTAGAAAAGAAAAAGATTTCCCGAACCAGAAAAAAGAGAACTACAACTACAAAAACCACTAAAACTAGAAAGGCAACAACTAAGGACCAAAACGATAAAACTGGAAAGAAAATTACCAAGACCAAAAAAGAAAGTGGTGAGACGAAGAAGAATTTATTAAGGGCTACAACAACTCGAAGTCAGGTTAACAACAAGAAAAGTGAAGTTAAAAAAGATGTAAAAAAGAACACAACCAACAAAAAGAAAAGCAATTCCGAGCAAGCTAAACCGGCGGTCAAAAAAAGTAAAAACAGCAGCGTTAGGTCGAGGGTTAGCAAAACATCCGGTAGTATTGCCGTCACGGGTTCGAACCAAGAGAAGGCTAAGCCCACCAGGAGTATTAAAACTATCAAGAAAAGCCCCGCCCCGCCCAGTGTAAGTAAAAGAACGAAAAAGAAAAAATAATGTGAAAATTTTCCAATAGATTATTTTTGTTGATTTAAAAGATTGCTGATTTAAAAGATTATTGAATAAAATTTAGTATTTTTTACTATTTTTATAATAAGTTTAAAAGTGAGGTGTTGCCGGAATATTTAAGTGCTTTTTATTCTCACAATTGAACAGTCGTTTAGCATTTCTGAACATGATTTAATTGTGCTTCAAGAACTCTAGAATTTACAAATTTAGTTGTTTGATATTTTTTACTTGACTCTATAATGATATAAATCAGAAAAGAATTTAATGAGTTTTTTGTTTTGTTGAATTGAGAATTAATTTGTAGTTTTAGATTGTTTTATCGTCATTCGTATAATGGTTTGGAATTTAGTTAATATTAATGATTAATCTTCCTTGCTGTTTACTTTATTATAGACATATTTAGGAGGACCCAGTTATGAATTTAGTACCCTACGTAGTGGAGCAGACAAATCGCGGTGAGCGTTCTTATGATATTTTTTCCAGGCTTTTAAACGACAGGATAGTAATGTTGAGCGGAGAGGTAAATACCACTTCAGCAACCCTGGTGGTTGCACAGCTCCTTTATCTTGAAGGGCAAGATCCCGATAAAGACATCGATCTTTATATAAATAGTCCTGGAGGATCGGTGACAGATGGGTTGGCCATTTATGATACTATGAGATATATCAAATCTGATGTTAGAACTACGTGTATGGGGCTTGCTGCTAGTATGGGGGCCTTTCTTTTAGCAGCAGGTGCTAAAGGCAAGAGATCTTGTCTAATCAATGGTACTGTAATGATTCATCAACCGAGTGGAGGTGCTTCTGGTCAGGCCACTGATATTATGATACACGCCCAACATATAATACAAACAAAGGAAAGGTTGGGTAAAGCAATGTCTGAAAATACTGGCCAGCCACTTAAAAAAGTAATGGAAGATATGGAACGTGATAATTTTATGACAGCTGAGGAGGCTGTAAATTATGGAGTTGTGGATAAAGTGGCAGAAAGCCGGTAAGGTGGGTGTTTTTAATGTCTGGCAAAGATAAGAATAAGACTAATAAAATTAAAGAAAGGGAACTTTGTTGTTCTTTTTGTAATAAGTCTCAAAATCTTGCTATAAGATTGGTAGCGGGCCCCGGGGTTTATATATGCGATAAATGTATTGAGCTTTGTGTTTCTATTTTGGAAGAGGAAAATTTAACAAAAACCAAAGAAGATATCGACGATGATTCTAAAATTGTTCCCAAACCAAATGAACTAAAATTAATGTTGGATGAATATGTAATTGGTCAAGATAGGGCGAAGATGTCGCTTTCTGTTGCGGTTTATAATCATTATAAAAGGATATATCTTGGCGAGAATGACGACGTTGAAATAAAAAAAAGCAATGTGCTACTTTTGGGTCCCACTGGTGTTGGTAAAACTTTGCTTTCCCAAACTTTGGCGAATGCTCTGGATGTTCCTTTTGCGATTACTGATGCCACCACACTAACGGAGGCTGGTTATGTAGGGGAGGATGTCGAAAATATTTTATTACGCCTACTTCAGGCTGCAGATTTCGATGTTCAAAAGGCTGAGCGCGGAATCATTTATATCGACGAAATAGATAAAATTGCAAGAAAATCAGAAAATCCATCTATAACCAGAGATGTAAGCGGAGAGGGAGTTCAACAGGCTTTACTGAAGATTTTGGAGGGAACTATTTCGAATGTGCCACCTCAAGGCGGAAGAAAGCACCCACAGCAGGAGTTCATTCAGATTGACACGTCTAACATATTGTTTGTTTGCGGCGGAGCGTTTGATGGCATTGAAAAGATTGTAGAAAAAAGATTAGGGTCTTCGGCTCTTGGATTTGGGGCAAATGTTCATAGCAGGGCTGCGCTTGATATTACTGATTGGATGAGCAAAATAGAACAGCAGGATCTTGTTAAATTTGGTCTTATTCCTGAATTAGTTGGTAGATTACCAGTTATTTCTTCGCTATCTGGTTTAGATAAAAAAGCATTGATGAGGATTTTAATCGAACCAAAGAATTCCCTGGTAAAGCAATATAAAAAGTTGTTTTCATTTGATAAAGTTGAGTTGACATTTCAGGATAAAGCCCTAGATATTATAGCTCAAAAAGCTTTGGATAGAAGAACCGGGGCCAGAGGTCTTAGAACAATTATGGAAGATTTTTTAATAGATATAATGTATACGGTTCCCTCGGATTACACCATAGAAAGCGTCAACATCACTCCCGAAACTGTAGATGATTACAAAAAAGCCGAGTTTCTTCATAATCAAAAAAGAGAGCCAGTCAGGATTTTCAAGAAAGAATTGCCCAAAGATATAGGAGAGAAAGATTCTGCTTCGTAAATGCAAGTTTCCCAGTTTTTGTTTGTGCAACAACATAGATTAACATTGATCTTGTTTGGAGGATTGTTGTGTCAACGAAAGAAAAATATCTTTCGTGGAGAAAGAATGTTTTGGATGATCTTGATTTGGTGTCCGAATTAAAAAATTTTAACGAAGATGATATCAATCGTAGATTTTCTCTTAATTTAAATTTTGGAACGGCCGGTTTACGCGGAATCATGGGTGCAGGAACTGATCGTGTAAATATTTACACAGTCAGACTTGTTACTCAAAGTTTGTGTAATTTTTTAAGAAAAAATTATGAGGGCAATTTAAGTGTAGTTGTAGCTTTTGATTCAAGAAATAAATCAAAAATTTTTGCCACAGAGACGGCTAGGGTTTTTTGTGCAAATTCAATTAGAGTTTTTTTTAATAAAGAACTTAAACCCACTCCAGTTTTATCGTACTGTGTTAGAAAGTTTAATTGCAATGCCGGTGTTATGATAACAGCTAGTCATAATCCCCCAGAATATAACGGATATAAATGTTATGGTCCAGACGGCTCTCAATTAACTGATCTTTTTGCCCTTGCTGTTTATAATGAAATTGAAAAAATTGATATTTTCGATGATGTAAGAGTCATTAATTCCGATGACATTTATAGATCTGATTTTTTTGAAATTGTGAATAGTAGTATTTATGAAAAGTATATTTCGGAAGTGAAAAAACAATGTCTTAATAAAAATTTATTAAGAGAAACCGACTTGAAAGTAGTTTACACTCCCTTAAATGGATGTGGGAGGGAATTTGTAATTAAAATTTTGTCTGATCTTGGTCTTAAAAATTTGTTTGTTGTCAAGGAGCAAGAAAATCCCGATGGAGAGTTTAAATCTTGCAAAATTCCAAACCCTGAACTTGAGGAGGCCTTTAATTTTGCCGTTTTACTCGCAAGAGAAAAAGAAGCTGATGTAATAATAGCAACTGATCCCGACAGTGACAGAGTTGGCGTAAAAGCAAGACATGAAGGAGATTATATTACTGTAACTGGTAATCAAATTGGTGTTTTAATTTTGGATTATATACTAACATTGCGTCGAAAAAACGCTCAGCTTCCAGATAATCCTATTGTATTAAAATCTATAACCAGTACTTTAATGGTGGATGCTATTGCTAAAAAAAATTTTTGTCAAGTTATTGATGTTTTGACGGGTTTTAAAAATATAGGAGAGAAAATTTTAAGATTAGAAAAATCAAACAAAAAAGAAGATTTTATCTTTGCCTTCGAAGAAAGTTGTGGGTATTTAATGGGTACTTATGTAAGGGACAAAGATGGAATAGCTGCGTCAGTTTTTATATGTGAAATGGCTGCTTACTATAAAAAAATGGGGATTACCCTGATTGACAAGATAAATTCTTTATATGATGAATATGGATATTATTGTGAGAAAACTTTAAATTTTGATTTTAATGACGTGAATTCCGCTAAGGAATTACAAGATGCAATGAAAAAGATAAGAAGTTTGCCCCTTAAAGAATTTAAAAAAGTAAAAATTTTAAGAAAAATTGATCTTTTGAAAGATAAATTGACTAATTTACCAAAATCTGATGTAATTATATTAGAGCTAGATGATTCTAGTAGGATTATTGTACGTCCGTCCGGAACGGAGTCAAAAATTAAAGTTTACATACTTTTAAGCGGCAGAATTCATAAAAACGCAACTAATTTTATGAAAGATGTTGAGACATGGATCAAAAATATATTGGCAATATAAGGATTTAGTGGGGTGTGGCAATGAGTAAATTATGCGCTTTGATATTGGCCGCTGGTGAAGGTAGCCGCATGAAATCGAAAAAACCAAAAGCATTACTTGAAGTTTTATTTAAGCCAATGCTTGGTTGGATAGTAGATTCGGTTAAAAAAAGTGGAATTTCCAAAATATGTGTAATCACCGGGCATGGACGAGAGTTTATTGAAAATTATTTGCTAAAGTTATCAAGTTTAGATAGTTCTCTTGATATAAATACAATTTTTCAAAGTGAAAGATTAGGAACGGGTCATGCAGTATTGTGTGCCAAAGATTTTTTAAAGTACGAAAATTTTGATCATTTGGCCATACTAAGCGGAGATAGCCCTCTTTTGGATAGTGAAACCATTAAACAAGCGTACGCCGTTCACAAAAAAGAAAATAATTCGGTAACTTTAATTTCTTCTCAAGTAAATAATCCATTTGGCTGCGGCAGAATAATAAGAAAAGATGGAAAAATTTGTTCTGTAATAGAACAAAAAGATGCGGACGAAGAGACACTGGAAATTCGAGAAATTAATTCAGGAGCATACTGGTTTAAAACAAAAGATTTGATTTCTATCCTGGGTCTTATTAAAAACGATAATTCACAAAATGAATATTATTTAACTGATGTGGTTCGTATTTTTATATCTAAAGGCAAGAAAGTTGGGAATTTTTCACCCGTTTCTTCGAATTTAATATTGGGCGCTAATGACTACAATCAGCTGCAAGAAATCAGCAATATTGCACAGAAAAATATATTCAAAAAATTAATCTCAAAAGGCGTATGTATAAGATCTTATGATGGTGTAGTAATAGGTCCAGATGTAGATATTGGTGAATGTTGCGAGATTTTTGAAAGGACTGTTATTATTGGAAATAGCGTCATTGGTAGTAATTGTAAAATAGGTCCAAATGTTATTATCAATAATAAAAACATAAGTAGTGGTTGTGTTATTTTTGAAAGAAATTTTGATTTTAGTTAAATTTTGGTAAGATGCTGTCATTGCGCGAATGTTTCAAAAATTTAAATGGTCAAAATTTGATGTCAGGTATTGACAAAAATTTAAATATCCGGTAAAATTCTAAATTGTGAATTGTAAAACTTCAGTATGATTTGTATTTTTTAAATTCGGAAGTATTACAAAAATTTATATTAAAAGGGAGAAAATTAGATGAAGTTTAAAATGGCAGGAGCAACAAAAAAATTATTTAGCATTATTTTAGTAGCATGTTTTTTTTCACAACCAATTGTTTTTACCGATACTAACAATAAAGTTAGTGCTTATCTTTCCGAGAATGTTTATAACAGAAAAGTGTATCGATTTTCGATAGGATGCGAAGGTACCAATTATTCAAAAGACGGAATTGCAACGAGTGTTATCTATTTTTACGATACAAAAGAAAACGAATGGGAAATTTTTGTAAGAGTTGGAAATAAAGAAGATTCGTTTTGGATTTTGTCGAACAAAAAACACAAAAGGACGAGTTTTTCGGATTATGCCAGGAAAGATTTACACGATGTGATCATTAATCAAGCTGGCAACCGAAGTATTTATACGGTTCGACCAACTTATACCGAAATAAGAGAGTCGATTGATCGGGTGATGCAAACGGGTTATCCTGTAACGACGATTGATTTTGACAGAACATCTTATATAAATTTTGGTCAGGAAATAGGTAGAGAATGCAGGGGGATTCAAGAATTTTCTGCAGGTGCACCTCATTTTCATCGGCAGAGCCAACCTCAACACAATAGTCACTATCCACCATCCGCCCAATTTCCCCCTCGACAGAGTGGACAAAGCAGTTTTATTGTACCGCCGCAGAGCCAGCCTCAATTCAATGGTTTCGATTGTTGCCATGTGCCAGTTGCCGAATTCTCCCCCCAACAGAGGGAGCAATGTTTTTCGTGGATTATTAATCAGCCGCAGTATCAAATTTATCCGGATCCATCATTACAGTCTCAACGACTTAGTTCCCGGGTTTTTAAGGAATCCGCGTACTTTCCCATTAGAAATGTAGGGCAAGGAAGTTTTGGCATATGTTTCACAGCTTCACTGCAGCCACAGGATAGCCCTTCAGTTTACTACCCGTTCCTTGGTAATATTTATTGTATAAAAAAGATGCCGTGCGTTGACTCGCAAAATCAAACTTCGATAAGTAAGGAAATCGGGATACTTAATCAAGTGAAAGGTATTCAAGGTGTTGTGCAATTTGTAGAAGCTATTCAACAGGAGGGAACTGCCTACATTGTGATGGAGAATGCCGGTGTTCTTAATTTAGACGAATTAATGAAGCAGATGTCAGGAGGATTTAACAAGATAGATTTGCTCAAATTAATGTTTTGGTTTGCTCAAGCTCTTAAAGGAATAGGTTCGGTCGGCATCGCTCACAGAGACCTTAAGCCAGCCAACGTTATGCTTAGTTTCGATGGATTAGGTCATCTTATGAATATGAATTTCGTTGATTTTGGTACAGCAATACCTTCTTCTTTAGCGAAAACTGCAATCGGCTCTCCGCTTTACATGGCGCTAGAAGCGCTTTGTGCTAGACCATATGACGGGCAAAAAGCGGACGTATGGTCCCTTGGTTGTATGTTTTATGAATTAGTCACAAGGGAACATGCGTATAAGGCGAATAGCATTCCAGAATTAGTAAGTACTATTCAAACAGGTCAAGTTAACTGGCAAGCGTTTGAAAATGAGTTGCAAGATAAGGGTTTTTCTAGTCAATCAATTGGTACTTTATCAGATCTTGCAAGAAACATGATAAAAGTGGATGTGAGCAGTAGATGTAATATTGATATGGTTTTAAAAGCAATAAATTCAGTGATTGCTTTTGAAAAGGTTCAATGGGGCAATAATTAAGCTTTATTGGCATTTTTGGAGCATTGATTCTTATTCGGGGCGTCAGGGACTTGAACAAAACTAAGCGAGAATATTTTTTATGTCAGATCTCTTTAGAAATCAATTGTTTTTGTTTCTAGAGAGATCTGATGTATGATTTGGAGTTTACTTTGGATTTGAGGAGATTTTAATAAATTTTTTTGCGATTAATGTTAATTTGCAAACCTTTGTATTTCAAATCTCCACAATTGATTAGTTTTAAAAACGATACGATGATTGTTTTTGAAATACTCGAGATATATGAATGTCACCGTGATTTTTTGTTAGATTTTAAAATTAAAAAATTAAATATCTGGTATCATTTTTAAAATTAATCAGATACAATTGTTATAGCGAGTTGGATGATCATTTGTAAATTTTGTACTCTACAAAGTTTTAATAGTGCTGATTTAGGTGATTTTATGAAATTTAATTGGTTTATGAAATTTTTTCCGCTCTTCTTGTTTTATTTAGCGCTATCGTGTCTTTGCGGATGTGATTTTACAGAGGATTCAAAAGACAATGTGGATCCCAATGATTTTAATTTACCTGTGAGAAACCAGGAGTACGATTTTTTGTTGTACAATTCCTTTTATGAACAAGAAGATGATTTTGATAATATTTGTAAAGAATACGAATTGCAAACCGGAGTTAAGGTAAAAAATTTTTCAGTAAAATCACGCCAAGATTACATCAGTGCGCTTAAATTTCAAATAGAGTCAAACGACAAACCCAGCATATTCGTAGCAAGAAATACCGATGAGCTTTTATTATGGGAAAAAGAAGGGGCTGCCCTTGATTTATCTCTTGATTTAGATGGGGATTTCAAAGATTTTACAAAAGATATTGATGAGAATCTTTTGTTGACGTCGAATGATATAAATAATTTTGGAATTCCTTGCGGTATTGATTTTAGCGGTTATTTTATAGATGTGAGAATAATAAATGACTTGGTGGGGGAAGAAAAATCTCAACAATTTTTAGAAGATTTTAGATTGTGCTCCTATGAGGAATTTAAGAATTTTGTTAAAACTTTTTCGAGTTACATCGAGATTCCCCAAAGAATTACAATTACTCTTAATAAAACTAAATACGAACTTAAAAATGAAAAAGGAGATAGAATTCGCGGTATGACTGAGGTTTTTTCTGTGAGAAATAAGCCAGAAAATTTTGTAGATTCTGTTTTTTCTCAGACGTTCGATTCTCCTTTAAAATTTTGCAGAGCGTCTTATCAGCAAATTGATTTTTTGAAAGATTCTATAATTTCTTATTTAAAACTCTTAGAGATTGAGACTTCATATACTAATAAAAAAAGAGGGCAAGAATTGTCCGATGAAATGTCCAAAGAAACTCAGAGTAATGATTCTTTGACAGATTTTTTACAAGGAAAGTCTTTGTTTTTACAAGGAGGAAACGATGATCTTAACAAGGTGGAAAAAATTTCTCCCGGATCTTTGAAATACATTAGAATTTTACCCAGAAAGATTTCATACCCCAAAGATGATATTAAATCTTACAATTCAAATCTCTCAAATTTTAACACCTCATTTTTTACTTTCGCAAATAGTTATTTCATCGTTAATTCCAAAGTAAGTAAAAGAGAACAAAAATTTGCTCAGGATTTTTTAATTTGGTTTAATACCTCAAAAGAAGGAAAGAATTTCATTGTCGATAGGATAAAAAAAATTCCAGCCTTTATTAAAGAAAAAGCCGATATTGGTTTATTGGGTAAATTATTTTCAAATTATGACTCAAAAAATATATTTCACGGTGTTTCTTTTGGAACCCCAGAATCTTGGCGAGAAGAGATATCTAAAAATCAAAATCTTAAAGATTATTTTAAAAAAAGTAACATCAGCAACAAAGATTGCGAAGATATTGCAAATAACATTGTGGATTCATTTAAAAATCTTAAAAAAGCTGGATATTAACTTGTGGTCGATTAATTTTGTTGTGATTTTTATTTTGCCTTTAAAAATGTGCGGTGTTGCTGAATTTTTTATTAGATTTAAATTTAAAAATACGATTTTAAATAAACAAGTTTATGCGAGAGATTTTTGCAATTTGGCTTAGGATTATTTTTAGTTTTTATTAATTGATATTGTGTTTTTTGTGTTTGATTTTGCAGATTTATATAGTTTTATTGTATAATTACCAAAATAAATTGATTGTAAGCTTGGGTTTTAAGGGAGGAAGATTATGATATACACATATAAAACCAAAGGCACTTGTTCCAGACAAATTACCGTAGAACTTGATGGAGAGATTATTAAAAGGGTGGAATTTTTGGGAGGGTGTGCCGGAAACACCAAAGGAATTTCACAAATAGTTAAAGGGATGAATGCCAGGGAAGTTATTAAAGTTTTTAAAGGTATTGATTGCCATAGCAGAGGGACATCTTGCCCTGATCAGCTGGCAAAAGCACTGGAGGAAGCATTGTCTTTATCTTAAAATTAATACTAATTCAATGAGAAAATTTTGTAAATTTTTAAGAAGGATTTGATTGTGTTTGAAGATTTCAGAGGCAAAAAAACAAATTGAAAAGCTGAAAAAAGAAATTTTTTTTCATAACAAAAAGTATTACGATGAAGATAATCCCGAGATAAGTGACTATGAATATGATCAGATGGTATTGAATCTTGAAAGACTTGAAGAAGAATTTGAACAGCTCAAAACCAAAGATTCTCCAACGCAGCTTGTTGGAGGCTCTGTTTCTAAAAAATTTAGCAAAGTTCAGCACCAAACTCCAATGCAAAGCCTTCATGATTGCTTTTCTGAAGATGAGATTTTAAAGTTTGACAAACGAGTGAAAAAATCGATTTCCTTTGTAGAATATGTGGTTGAACCAAAAATTGACGGTCTTTCAATTTGTTTGGAATATAAGGATGGTGTTTTTTTTAGAGGCTCAACCCGAGGAGATGGTTTGGTTGGAGAAGATGTTACGGAAAATCTTGAAATGGTGGAGAGTATTCCCAAAAATCTTAATAAAAAATTACCCTTTCTAGAGGTAAGGGGCGAAGTTTATATGTCTTTTAAGAATTTTATAAATTTTAGCGAAGAATGCGAACAATTGGGAAAAATTCCTCCAAAAAATTCAAGAAACGCTGCTTCTGGATCTTTAAGGCAAAAAGATGCAAGTGTGGTGGCCAGCAGAAAGCTCGATGTCTTAGTATTTAATGTTCAAAAAATTGACGGCGAAAATTTTGAAAATCATAAAGATTCTATACTTTTTTTAAGGGAAATGGGCTTTAAAACAAACGAAGTTTATGGTCCATACGCAAATATTGGTGATGTCATTTTAAAAATTAGAGAAATTGATAGAAATAGAAAAAATTTTGATTTTCAAATAGACGGTGCAGTCGTTAAAGTAAATAATTTTGAAGTCAGAGAATTGCTTGGAAAAACATCAAAATTCCCCAAGTGGGCTGAAGCATATAAGTATCCGCCAGAAGAAAAGGAAACAAAATTGCTTAAAATAGAACTAAATGTAGGAAGAACTGGCGCCGTAACTCCGGTTGCGGTTTTTTCTCCCGTTACATTATCGGGCACAACTGTTAGTCGGTCGATTCTTCACAACGAAGATTTTATAAAAGAAAAAGATATTCGAATAGGCGACGTAATTTTGGTCAGAAAAGCGGGAGATATTATACCTGAGGTTGTAAGGGTTATTGCAAGAAAAGAAGATCTGCCTCGTTTTGAAATGCCCAAATTCTGCCCTTGTTGTAATTCAAAACTGGTAAGAGAACCAGAGGAGGCTGCTATAAGATGCAACAATACGAACTGTGAAGCTCAATTGGTTCGTCACCTGATTCATTTTGTTTCAAGAGATGCCATGGATCTAGAGGGGTTGGGACCTTCTTTGATAACGGAGCTTGTTGAAAAAAAAATAGTATTATCTCCGGTAGATCTTTATGGACTGACCAAAGAATTACTTGTTCCTCTTGGCAAAAACATAGAAAAATCCATTTTTAATTGGCTTGGCGCAATAGAAAAATCAAAAAAAAGAAGTTTTGATCGTGTGGTTTTTGCACTTGGAATACATCACATTGGAAAGCAAGCCTCTAAACTTTTGGTTCAGCATTTTGAAAACATGGAGGCTATAAAAAACGCTACGGCAAAGGAAATAGAAGCCATAGATGGTTTTGGACCTGCAGCGTCGAGAAGCATTATAAATTACTTCAGCTTAAAGGAGAATTTGGATCTTATAAAAGATCTTAAGAATCTTGGAATAAAAATGTCTTTAGAACCCTCGGAAAAAACAAATATTAGTAAAGTGTTTTTGGGAAAAGTATTTGTTTTAACCGGAAGTCTTAAAAATTATAAAAGATATGAGATAGCAAAAATTATTGAAGATTTTGGTGGAAGAATCAGCTCTTCTGTTTCAAAAAAAACAGATTATGTGCTTTTTGGAGATAGCCCGGGAAGCAAACTTTTAAAAGCACAAAAGCTGAATGTTAAATGTATCAGCGAGGATGAATTTAACAGTTTTATATCCTAAAAGGTTTTATATGTGGTGAGAATTTTGAATTTTGAAACCTGTTTTATAGTAAATTTTAAAAATGTAAGTGAACAAGAACTTTTGGAACTTTTAAAAATTTTAAGTACAAATGAAAGCTTTATTAAAAACGAAAATTTTATAGAGAAAACTATGCCCAAAATTGTGGGAAAAGTTCTAATCAAATATATAGCTTCGCGTATTTTGAATGTAAGCAAAAATAGCTTAATATTTTTAAAAAATCCAAACGGAAAGCCATTTTTGAAGGATTTTCCAAAATTTTGTTTTAACATCTCACACACAAACAATGCGGTAGTTATTTTTGTTTCAAGAACATGTGTGGGCATTGATGTTGAGAGGATTAGAAAAATTAACTTTAAAATTTCCGACAGATTCTTTCACGATGAAGAGAGAAAAATTTTATCAGGATCACCACGTAAAATCGATACATTTTTTGAGATTTGGACAAAAAAAGAATCTCATGTAAAATACTATGGTGAGGGTTTTTTTAATACCTTTGCTGCATTCAATGTTTTCTGTACGAAACTTAAAATAAAGACATTTAAAAATAATGGTCTTTGCATTTCCATTTGTAAAGGTGGGAATTTTGAATTTAATATTACCGAAATATCTTTAAAACGTTTAAATCTTATTTTCAAAGAGAATTAGTTGTGATTTGTAAAAATTTTTTGTTATTTAAAAAAACTTTTAAATTATATGAAAATTAATATAAAATAAGGTCAAAGTGAGTCGTACTGAATTTATAAAAAACAGTCGACAATCATTATTTAATAAGGTATTTTATAATTTTAATGTAAGATCACCCAAACTTATTTTAAGGAGAGTGAAACAAATTAATTTTGATGAAATATTTAAACTTCTTTCTTATCCATTTGCTCTAAAGGCACTGGTTGTGGGAACTTTAGTTTCGGTTTGTTCTGCACTTTTGGGCTCTGTGCTTGTGTTAAAAAAATATTCGCTCATCGGGCATAGTCTTGCAGACATAGGTTTTGCATCAGCTTCTTTGGCATTGGCCTTGGGTGTGACCTCCCCGATGATTGTATCCATGCCGATAATTGTGTCGTGTTCTTTTCTTATAATGTATTTAAGTCAAAACAAAAAAATCCAAGGAGATGTAGCCATAGGCATATTTTCGACAAGCTCTTTGGCCGTTGGTGTACTCGTGACTTCCATGTCGGGTGGATTTAATACGGATGTTTATTCTTACATGTTTGGGAGCATTCTGGTTATTGATGATTTTGATGCAATAATCAGCGTGTTGTTATCTTTATTTGTACTCGGTGTATTTTTTGTTTTTTATAACAGATTATTTCTTGTCACATCTGACGAAATTTTTGCAAAATCATCAGGAATAAATGTAAATTTTTACCATTTTTTGATATCCTTCTTAACTGCGTTAACCATAGTTGTTGGTATGAGAATGATGGGGACTTTACTTATATCAAGTCTTATAATATTTCCATCCGTTATAGCAAAAAAAATAGCTAAAAGCTTTAAGTCTTTGATGCTTCTTTCAAGCGCGATATCTTGTGTGTGCTTCGTTTTAGGGATGATGATTTCGTTTCAATTTAATATTCCGACTGGAGCTAGCATAGTTTTAACAAACTTATTGATTTTTGTGATTTTTTCTGTAATTAGATAATATTTTTTACATAATTGGATTTTTAAGGAATTATAAAATTATTATTTATTTTTGCCATAAATGACAATAATTTACAAAAAATCTTTAAAATACCCAATATGAACTTAATATAAAGCAAAAAAACAAATTTTTTTAGTATAATTTATAAATAAAAGCTAATAACGATGCATGGAAGGAGCTAATTCCTTCCTACAAAATACAAACTTCTAAGATTGGGAGTTTGCTGTGCTTGGGTGTTTATGCAAATCACAATTTATTGCTATTAAGTAAGCATTTAGTCCCAAGATAACAGGATAATTTGCAAAATTGCCAATTAAACTATAAAATTCCAAAATATTGTATCAAAATTTTAATTATTATTCGATACAAAATTATTGTTTATTGTTGAAGTGTTATTTTTACTTTTCTGCATATATTGCTTGTTATTTATTTTGTATTTTTTAAGTGATTTTTACATTTGATACAAGTAAAATCACAAATAAACAAGTAAGGAGAAGTATTATGAACAGTTTTGAAAGAAATAAAAGAAATCGGGATTTAAACTCGAAATTTAATGAGTTGGATACAGAGAGAATGGGAGATTCTGTGAGTGGTGGTGTAATGAAACTTGGTTATATACCATGGCAATATGATGACGGAGAATATGATGATGTACCGATGGACAACTATCAAAGCGGCAATTATCAAAGCTATTATAATTCGCCAAACGATCAATACCCTCAATACAATAATCAATATTACTCAGATCCCTCAATTCAAAACTTCGAACAACGTAAAGACTACTACGGTTACTATGGATATTAGCGTTGTGTAGCAATGATACCTAGAATCTGGCGGAATTTTATCAAGAAAAATTTGACGAGTTTTATATGAGCAATTTTGAGATAACAAGAATAAGATTAGCACTGAATTAAGTTTAATCGAGGATTTTATTTTAAATTTAAATTTTGCAAAGTATTTTGGGGTTTTTGTAGCAAATATTGTGGCATCAATTGTTTTTAAATAGCGTATTTCATGATGAATTTTTTGTGATACCAATCGAGTTAATAACGATATTTATGAATTCTCAAATTATATAGATGAGGAGAAAATATTATGGACAGATTTCAAAAATATGGAAGACATTATTCAAATGAATCAGACGATTTTGATGTGGAAAAAAGAGGAGATTCTGTGAGTGGTGGTGTAATGAGGCAGGGTTATATACCTTGGTACTATGACGATGGTACACCAAGTAAGAAATTGCGTCGTAAAGTTCAACCCGATATTCAGCAGCCTATTGTTTCCACCCTTGGGCAGCAGCAGCCTGATAGCCCTTTAATAACATCACCAGATGAAGCATTGCTGGGCGAAAGCAGTATTCCCGATATTGTTGAAGAAGGTTTTGGAATAGAAGATTTTTAGAATTTATTTGATGAATCTTGATAAATGGCACTTAAGGATTTAACTATGAGTGTAAAATTGGCAAAAGATATACACAATTTGATTTTTTGCAATGGGCTTGCCAATATGATTTAATTTTTTAAAACAGCAGATGTAAGTTTTGTGATAAAAAATTTTATTCGCTACTATTGGTTAAAGAGCCATAAATACAACATTAAGTTTTTGTGAAGATAGATATAAGGAGGAAATTATGAGCGACAGATTTAGAAGAGACAGAGATTTATACCCACATCAATATCAATTCGACTCAGAATCGATGGGAAATTATGTAAGCGGTGGTGCACTGGGAGGAGAATTGTATAATCAGCATAGTCACAAATGCATAAACGGTAAATGCAGACGTTGCAGGAGAAAACCGAGAGGAGGAATGATGTTTAATTCGCCATATGCGAATCCAGCAGATTCTTATAGAGATCCGTATATTACTCCAAGCGGTTATGATCCATACGCGCAAGGTTCCGATAAACCATTCTTCGAGCCGCCGGTTTACTAATTGTAGCATAAATTTTTAATTTAAATTTTATATATAAAAATCACAAAATTTACTCCGTTGCCAAAAGCGCGGAGTAAATTTAATTT
The DNA here is from genome assembly GCA_031268405.1 of Oscillospiraceae bacterium. Taxonomy (GTDB): domain Bacteria; phylum Bacillota; class Clostridia; order Oscillospirales; family Acutalibacteraceae; genus JAITRE01. The sequence goes on along the minus strand of JAIRXF010000010.1, from coordinate 42,498 downwards.
TATAGAATCGAATGTTAATTTGCAAATATTTTAAGCGAAATCAATTATATTTAAATTTATAAGACCGGTTCAGATTAAGAATTTTCTTTGATAATGCTCTAAAAATTGGGGAAAATATTTGGTAGAGAGGTATGGAGAGAAAATAAAAATTAAACAAAAAAGACTGCCATTTTAAATAAAAATTCTAAACAATTGTGAAGTTGTATTTTTGCAATGTTATAAAGGATGAAGTATGAAGAAGGACAAAAAAATAAAAGTTTCAATAATATTTCCCGTGTACAATGTTGAGAAATATTTAAATGAAAGTCTAAAGGCATTGAAGAATCAAACAATAGATAACATTGAAATAATTTGTATAGACGATGGTTCTACAGACAATAGTCTTGAAACTCTAAAAAAACACTCAAAAAGAGATGAAAGAATAAAAATTATAAAACAAAAACATAGAGGAGTATCGGTTGCAAGAAATAAGGGTCTTAAAATGGCCGAGGGTGAATACATTCTTTTTGCAGATTCTGACGATGTTGTGGATGTTAAAATTTGTGAGGTTTGCTACAAAAATGCCAAGAGGTCAGATAGTGATATATTGATTTTTGAATTTTTAGCTTTGTTCAACGAAGATTACTCAACAAAGCTTAGGGATTTTCTAAAAACAAATAAAAAAAAGTTAATAAAAAATTCTAAGGTTTTAAGCGTGAATAACATTGAAGATAAGTTAAAAATGATAGATGGAGTTAGATTATCGCAAAGTGTAATTTGGAATAAATTTTATAAAAGATCCTTTTTAATTGATAAAAAAATGAAATTTAAAGAAAATATAAAATGGGGAGAAGATATAATTTTTTCCTCCATCACTTTTCCAATTGCAACAAAAGTATCTTACATATCGGATATTCTTTATTATTACAGATTAAGAAGAAAAAACTCGATATGTACATCGATAAAGCCAGAAGAAAAAATTGATGAGATGTTTAAAATAATCAATATAATAGTAAAATATTATAAATCAAATGATCTCGTTAAAAATAACGAATTATGGCTTTTAAATAAATTCTTTTCCCCTTCATATAGATATCTGTCATGTATAAAAGATTTTCATGCAATGGGCATATATCGTAAAAAGATATTAAACTTTATATTTAAAAAAATGTTCAGTTAGTTATTAAGTAAGTGAAAGAGAAATGCCTTTGAGACGATGGATTTAGACGAATTAGAAATGCTAAAATTAAATTCAAGTATGTTTTGAGATTTCTTAATTGATGTTGAGGGTTTTGTATATCTTAAGAATTGGTGTTTTGCGCTGTATTTTTGTATAAATATATGGTACAATGCTAAAGAAAGGTTTAGATGATATTTAAATTGAAGTCATGCTAGTTTTGAAAATTGACTTGCAATATTGATTTTTTTATTTTAATACTCGTGAGTTCTATAATAAATTTAAGGAGAGATTATGTCGGAGAACTCTGGTATAAGTGGCGATGGTCTTATTGTAGTGGTATCTGGACCTTCTGGCACAGGCAAAGACACTGTCATTGAAGAGATTTTGAAAAAAAATAAAGGCATATGCGTGTCTGTTTCTATGACTACGAGAAATCCCAGGACGTGTGAAAAGAATGGTAAAAATTATCACTTTCTGTCTGAAGAATCGTTCAAAGAAAAAGTAAGAATGGGTGAAATGATTGAACATGCAAAGTACTGTGGCAATTATTACGGAACGTCGTTAGATTTTGTAAAAGAAAAAATTAAAAATGGCATTGATGTTTTGTTAAAAATAGAAGTGAAAGGTGCCAGACAAATTCGAAAAAATTGCCCCGATGCTATTCATATATTTATTTTACCTCCTTCTATGAAGGAACTTTCAAGAAGGCTTAAAAATCGCCAAACTGAATCTGAGAAAGGTTTTGAAAAAAGAATTAAAACTGCTTCAGAGGAAATAGCGTCGGCAAAGGACTATGATTACATAGTTATAAATAAGGATAAAGACGTGTGCGCTAAAGATATTTGTAGTATAATTTATTCTGAAAAGTTAAAAACTTCAAGGGTCAGAAGTAAAACCGATGTTATTATAAGGGAGATATTTTAGGTGTATGAGGGGAGTTTCTCTGCACTGACAAAAACAAACAAAACGTTTTAGCAAAAACGATATTACAAGGAGGTATTCTAGATGTACAAGCCATCAATTAAAAATATGTTCAATGGGAAAGAAAGCAGATATTCATTGGTCATTGGTGTTGCAAAAAGAGCAAGAGAGATTGTAGATGAGGCAGATTTTAGCGGGGATATTTTGGAAGAAAAGCCTGTTAATATAGCAATAAAAGACTTTAAAGAGGGCAAATATTGTATTAGTGTTCCGGATTTTAATGAAAATTTTAAAAATAAACAAAATTCTGGCAAAAAGAGAACTTAATTATTGTGTTGACAAATGGGTTCTTCTTTAGTGGTTTCTGATGAAGGAGCTGTTTGCAATGGTTATGTTGATGGAATTTAAAAAATTATCGTTGTTTGCAAGCATTGCAGTTGAGTCAACTCTTTTTCATTTTGATAGAGAATTTTTTTATTTGGTACCGGAAGGCTTGGCGTCGGATATTAAACCCGGAGCCAGAGTTTTGGTCCCCTTTGGAATTTCTAATAGAAAGATCCGTGGGTTTGTTTTGTCTATCTTTAAAGAGAAAGTTGATTTTGGCGATAAGAAAATTAAATTTATCTTGGATATTAACAATAAAGAATTGGCTCTTAATAGCGAATTTCTGCATCTTATCAGATGGATGAGAAACAAATATTGTTGTACTTTTTTTGATGCACTTAAAGTTATTTTGCCCAAAAAGATTTCTGGCGAAAAAAACGAAAAAAGAAAATTGATAAGATTGAATTTATTAAATTGTAAAAAATTAACAAAAAAACAAAGGACTGTTTATGAACTTTTAAATCGTGAAGGGGATTTATCTCTAAAGGAAATTAACCACTACACTGGGTTTACCTCATCAGTTACAAGTGCTATGATAAAAAAGGGAATACTGTCGTATATTGCTCCAGAAAATGATAATAATCTAAGTAAGAAGAGCATCGACCACAGATTTAATTCTAGCACTATCATTTTAACAGATGAGCAAGAGCGGGTTTTTTTAAATATTATAAACGATATGGAAAAGAAAAAGACAGTCTCGTTATTGTATGGAATAACAGGAAGCGGGAAGACTTCAATTTTTTTAAAACTAATAGAAGAAGTTTTAAACAAAGGTCGTGGTGTTATAGTTATGGTTCCAGAAATTGCTTTAACCCCCCAATTAACTGCTGTTTTCTGCAAAGAATTTAAAAATCAAGTAGCAATTTTAAACAGTTCTCTAACAAGTAAAGAGCGCTTTTGCAATTGGAGAAAAATTAAAAATGGAGAGGCGAAAGTGGTGGTTGGAACTAGATCTGCGGTTTTTGCCCCCCTTGCAAAAATTGGTTTAATTATCATGGATGAAGAGCACGAAACAAGTTATAAGTCTGAGCGTACCCCAAGATATCACGCAAGGGAAGTGGCTATTTTCAGATGTAAATATCACAAGGCTCTTTTGCTTCTTGCTTCAGCTACGCCGTCGGTTGAAAGTTTTTATATGGCAAAGAACAAGCAATATGGCTTTAATAAATTGGGAAAAAGATACGGAAATGCTGTTTTACCGAGTGTTTCTATTGTTGATATGAGTTCGGAATTATTGGTTGATGAAGGAGGGATTTTCAGCGCAAAACTCATACGTGCCATGAGTGACAATTTAAAAGTCGGAAAACAGTCGATATTGTTGCTTAATCGTAGAGGATATAGTACTTTTGTTGTTTGTCCTTCTTGCAAAGAGGTTGTTGTTTGTAAAAATTGTAGCGTTTCTATGTCTTATCATTCGTCAAATAATCGTTTGATATGTCATTATTGTTTAAATTCTACAGGGCTTACAGAGGAATGCCCCAATTGTCATAAATCTCAAGTTCATTATGCTGGAGTTGGTATACAAAGAGTGGAGCAAGAGTTTAAAAAGATTGTGCCAAATGCAAGAGTTTTGAGAATTGATTCCGATAGTGCTTCTGATAAATCATTATTAGAAAAAAAAATAAATGCATTTAAAAATAAAGATTACGATGTGCTAATAGGAACTCAGATGATTGCCAAGGGGCTTAATTTTTCAAGTGTTACTTTGGTTGGGGTAATATCCGCAGATTCTATGCTGTATAGCAGTGATTTTCGCAGTTACGAGAGGACGTTCAATATAATTACTCAAGTCGTTGGAAGATCTGGTAGAGGAAAAGATAAAGGTTTGGCTATCATACAGACTCTTACTCCGGAAAATCCTATCATTAAATTTGCAGCTGATCAAAATTACGAAGCTTTTTACAACTCAGAAATCCAAATGCGCAAGGCAATGCTTTATCCTCCGTTTGCGAAAATTTGCGTTGTGGGATTTTGCTCTTCTTCAGAAAAACAAGCGGCTGATGCTGCTAATTTGTTTTGCGATATGTTAATAAATACCGTTAAGAATGATTATAAAAATTTGCCGTTGAGAATTTTAGGACCTTCCCCCGCGTTTATTTTGAAAATCAAAAAGAAGTACAGATATAAAATAATAATAAAATTTAAAGATTGCAAGGAATTTAGAAATTTAATGATCGATTTGAAACTTTCTTTCGTTAAGTTTAAAAAAGACGTCTTGATTTTTATTGATAGTAGTCCCAACAATATTCCTTAGAAATTGATTTAGATTTTATTTTTAATGGAGGGTTTAATTTGGCGCTTAGAAAAATTAGAACAGAGAACGACTCTATTTTAAGAAAAAAAACAAGAATAGTAGAAAAATTTGATGAACGTTTGATAGAACTATTAGAAGATATGAAAGAAACGTTAAAAGAGAACAGTGGAATTGGGATTGCAGGACCACAAGTTGGTGTTTTAAGAAGTGTGATAGTCATTATTTTCAACGATGTTGTACACGAATTGATAAATCCAGAAATTATAGAATCTTCTGGAGAACAAGAAATAACAGAAGGTTGTCTTTCTTTTCCCGGAGAGTATGGTATCACCAAGCGTCCACTTAAAGTAAAAATTAAAGCGCAGGACAGAAATGGAAAAGAATTTACGCTGGAAGGCAAAAAACTTATGGCTGCGGCAATTTGCCACGAGATGGATCATTTAAATGGGATTTTATTTAAAAGTAGAGTTATAAAAATGCTTTAAAATGTTAATTTAACGAATTTTTAGGGAAATTTCTTTCAGGTTTGTTCTAAAACAAAAAGCAATGCTATAGAATATAGATTATTAAATAATTAAAAATATTTCTGGCAATAACCAAAGGTGTGGGCAAATATGGAACCTACTTCTATTAAAGAGATTCTTGATGCCACCGGAGGGAAACTTCTTTCTGGTGATCCGTCGAGTTTAGTTACGTCTATTTGCGTGGACAACAGAGAGTTGAAAAAAAACTCTTTATTTTTACCATTAATAGGGGAAAGAGTGGATGGCCACAAATTTATAAAAGAAGCTCTTTCTGGTAAAGCGATGGGTTCTTTTACACAAAATGAGAGTTTTGTCAAAGTTGAAAACAAGGCAATGATACTTGTAAAGAATACCTTGAAAGCTTTGCATGATATTGCTAGATATTATCGAAAAAGATTTGATTTGCCGTTGATAGCGGTAACGGGGAGTGTTGGAAAAACTATCACAAAGGAGATGATTTTTTCTATACTATCTCAAAAATTCGATGTGATGAAAACCGAGGGGAATTTAAACAGCCAAGTGGGTTTGCCCTTGACTCTTCTTAATTTAAATCATAAGAATCAAGCGGCGGTTGTGGAGTTTGGAATAAGCGAGCCGGGAGAAATGGAAAAATTGGTTAAAATGGCTCTCCCCAATATATCTGTAATAACCAATATCGGTCTTTCTCACATAGAATTTTTAAAAAGTAAAGAAAATATCTTTAAAGAAAAATTACATATTTCAGATACTTTGAGCAAAGACGATATCTTGCTTTTAAATGGCGACGATAAAATTTTGTTTTCTGCGAAGGATATCGATAAGAAAATACTGTATTTTGGGCTTAACAAGAATAATGATCTTGTAGCAGAAGAAATATCAATCAATAATGGTGCAATACACTTTAGTTTTAAAAATCGTGAATTTTCTTGTAAAATGAAAATTAATGTACTTGGAAAATACAATTTGTACTCTGCTTTAGTTGGCATAGGAATTGCGCTGCGATTTAATCTTTCGACTCAAGAAATACAACGGGGTTTAGAAAATTATAGCGGTGTTTCCATGAGACAACAAATACATCGCAATAAGGAATTGATTGTGATTAATGACACATACAATTCAAGCCCAGATTCTGTTGTGAGTGCCGTAGAAACTATGGAAGAGATTAGTAATAGTGGAAGAAAAATAGCTGTTTTGGCTGATATGTTGGAGCTTGGAGAATTTTCCGAAAAAGAGCATTACAATCTGGGAGTTGTTTTGTCTAAAAGCAAGATTGATGCACTTTTAACTATTGGAAAATTTGCAAAAAATATAGCAATTGGTTTTGAAAAAAATAATGACTCTAAAATTAAAACGATGAGCTTTTTGACCAATGAAGAAGCATTTTTTGAGATAGAAAAAATTATATCTCCAAAAGATGTAATTCTAATTAAAGGGTCAAGAGGTATGAAAACCGAAGAGATAGTTCAAAAAATCTTAGAATTACAATTTTAAAAATTTTTTTCTTATTATTACAAAATCCTTAACCTTTATATCGCCCAGAATGAATAATATTGCAATATAAATTATCACGAATGAGAATATCACAATGATTGTTGATAAATTATCGGGAATAAAATTTTTCATGATTTCTTGAAAATACAGGCCACAGATTGCACAAAAGATTGACGCAAAAAGTGGTTTCAAAAATATTATTAAAAGGTTTGAACTAATTTGGCATTCTTTGCATAAAAAATATGTAGACGAAAAGAATACGAGGCCGTAACATGTTAAAGTTCCCACCCCCGTTCCCTGTATGTTTATCTCCGGTATTCCAACTAACATGTAATTTACAATAATTTTTATAGAAACTCCCGCACACAGCAAATAAACAGGTAGGTTTATTTTTCCTATGGCTTGCAACATGCTACAAATTGGTGCACTCATAGATGTAAAAATTGTTGCTATTCCCATTGTGACTATAATTCCTGATGCTATATTTACCTCTTTATACCTTGCTCCGCCGTACAATAAGTTAAGAATTTCTCTTCCAAATATTGAAAGACCTATACCCGAAGGTATAGAGATAATTGCTGTAATCTTTATGATTGTTTCTACGGTTTTTCCGAGTTTTGTGCGATTTTTGAGTGCCCAAGCTTCGGTAACTGCCGGAAGAGCACTTATTCCCAGCATTTGAGTAATACCTGGAATGAGCATTACTATGCTAGAAACATAACCAAGACATCCCGACAAAAAATCGTGCACCTGTTTGGTTGCTATTTTGTCTTCTGGAATGTTGCCCAAATATATTTTAAGTAAAGCTTGAGGGCGGGTTTGCATGATACTAGACAATTGCCTTCTAATCACTATAGTGTCTATTAATCCTCCTACATTCATAATGAGAGCGCCAAGACCTATGGGTAGAGCTATTTTAATTAAAAGTTTTGCGGTTTCTAAAGTTTTAGCGGGTTGAGGAGAAAGCAGCAAAGCTTTTTGTGTTATACCATCGCCATATTTTTTGTGTCTGAAAAAAAGAAACAGAAATCCCAAGATAGAGCCCATGGTAATTCCGGCAATTGCTCCGGCTGCTGCAAACGGAAGAATAGCGTTTTCGGCGAGTTCTATCGACGGATAGTTTTTCCCGAAAACTGTTGAAAATTTTCTGTACTCATCCATTTTTAAAAAAATAATTGCAGAAGAAAAAAATAATCCAAAAACTAATTTTGAAGCAGCTTCTATTATTTCCGATATTGCAGTTGGTATCATATTTTTCAAGCCCTGATAATAACCCCTATAAATTGACATAATACAAGAGAATAAAATGGTGGGAGAGAGCATTAAAGTTGAAAAAATCGAATTAGGAGAATTTATGATATGAGAATAATAAAAAGTGCTAAGAATCATTATGAAAAAACCGATTATTCCGGTTACGAGGAAAATAGGTATGGAGATTTTATGTACAAGCCGAACATCACGAAATCGCCCCTTAGCTACATTTTCTGAAACGGTTCTTGAAATTGCAATTGGGAGCCCGGCCACGGCCAACGCATCCACGGGATTGTACAGCGCATAAGCCGCTTCAAAATAGCTGTTGCCAACGCCACCCAGTATTTTACCCACCGGTATTTTAAAAAAAGCACCCAATATTTTAACGATAATTGTGCTAAATGTTAAAATAAATGCTCCAGCCAAAATAGATTGGCTGGTTTTTTTAGGAAATAGTTTTCGCAATCAGACAACACTCTCCCTGTTGCGCGAGTTTTGCTTTGATTTGTAAAGATTTTGACAATAACGCTGATTATCTTTTATGATGTTTATGTAAAAAATGAAATGATAGACCAAATAAAATTCTTTTGCAATTGATTTTTGCTGCAATTAGATTTACAGAGACATGAGAAAACCAAAAGCTTCTCTTATATTTTTAGCAGCTAATATTTCAATATTGGTGACGGGTTTTTCGAGCGTTTTTAAATTATGAAAGGGCATCACGCATTTAGAAAAACCTAATTTTTGTGCCTCAATTATCCGTTCTTGAGCATTGGGAACACTCCTAAGTTCTCCAGCAAGTCCAATTTCTCCAAAAACAATGATATCTTCTTTTATAATTTTATCTCTAAAACTTGAAATTAAAGCCATTATTACGCAAAGATCGGCCGAAGGTTCTTCTAGTCGCAACCCACCAACAACGTTAATGTATGTATCTAGAGTTCCCAAAAAACAGCCAGCTCGTTTCTCTAAAATGGCGAGTAACAAAGATAGACGATTATAATCAAAACCAGTTGACATGCGTCTTGGATTACCAAAATTGGTTTTGGTAACAAGCCCTTGTATTTCTGCCAATATTGGTCTAGATCCTTCCATCACGCAAGTAACGCATGTTCCCGGTGTGTTTTGTGGTCTGCCAGATAAAAGCATGAGTGAGGGATTTTCAACTTCGCAAAGTCCGTCGTTTGACATCTTAAAAACACCTATTTCGTTTGTAGAACCGTATCGATTTTTTATGCAGCGCAAAATCCTATAAGACAGGCGTTTATCGCCTTCAAAATGCAAAACCACATCCACTACGTGCTCCAAAACTTTTGGACCCGCTATCATTCCGTCTTTATTGACGTGACCCACTATAACAATAGGTATATCAAGCGATTTTGCCACATTAACCAAAGAATTTGTGCACTCTCTAACCTGAGTCACGCTTCCAGCTATGGAATTGATTTCTTTGCAAATCATTGTTTGTATGGAATCGATTATAACCACATTGGGTTTACTTTTTTGTATTTCATCGATGATGTTATCAATGTATGTCTGTGACATGACATATAAATTTTTACTTTCAAATTTGAGTCTCGAAGATCTTAGTTTTATTTGACGTTTAGTTTCCTCGCCCGACACATATAAGATGTTAAGATTTTTAGATAAATGTTTACAAATTTGAAGCAGTAAAGTTGATTTACCGACGCCCGGATCTCCTCCAACCAATATCAAGGAGCCTCTTACTATTCCCCCGCCGAGTACGCGATCAAGTTCAGATGAACCAGTTTTGTATCTTTTTTCAAATTCCACGCTTATTTCACAAATTTTAGTTGGCTTGTCGGGTTTTTGAGGTGGCAATCTAGAAAATTTTGTGCTTTTAGTTTCTAATGTTTCTTCCGACATAGAGTTCCATTGTCCGCAAGAAGGGCATTTTCCGTGCCATTTGCCACATTCAAAGCCACAGTTAACACACACATAAACGTCTCTTATTTTTGTTTGCACAAGTGTTTCTCCCAAAATCACGTATTTTTTAAACATCTCAAAGTATACACGAAGAAGTCTACGGCAAATCTCATTAAAGATCAAGATAATATAAAATTTAAGGCTTAAAGTAAGGTATAAATTCATAATGCTTTATATTATAGATTTAAATGATATTTGCACTAATCATTTTAAAAATTCTAATAAAACTTACCGTGTTATCTTATAAAAATATTTATCAAATTTAGGGGGGTTAAATACGCAAATTAATGCTTATTTGGCAAAGGGAAGAGTTTATATAGCTTTATCGTTTTTAATTTTATTCTTTTGCCTGTCTTTTATTTTTGTGAAATTTCCCACAAGATTTGCGTCTGCGCCATCGCAATCGCGAGATTGCAAAGAAGTTCCAATATTGATGTATCATAGTTTGACCAAGAGAAAACGAGTCAGAAAAAAATATGTTGTAAGCGTTAATTTATTTAAAGAAGATTTAAAGTATATAAAAGATAATGGTTACACAACAATCTGGATACAAGATCTTATTGATTATGTGGAAAATAAAAAAGATCTTCCAGAAAAGCCAATAATTTTAACTTTTGATGATGGATTTTACAATAATTACTTATATGCTTTTCCTTTAATTAGAGAATACAATTGTAAGATGGTAATTTCACCAATCGCAAAAGAGATTGATCGTTATAGTTTTGATATTTCAGATTCTCATACTGAATATGCTTATTGCACGTGGAGTCAATTGAAGGAGATGACGGACTCAAAATTAGTTGAAGTTCAAAATCACAGTTACAATATGCATAGAGTGAGGGGCAGAAACGGAGTATTAAGAAAAAAATCTGAGAGCCTAGATGAATATAAAAAAAAATTAAGCGAAGATTTTAAATCTGCCCAACGTAAAATAGAAGAAGAAGCGGGAGTTACTCCAACGGCTTTTACTTATCCGCTTGGTGCTATTAACAAGGAATCGATGAACATCTTGAAAGGTTTGGGGTGTAAAGTTTTTTTAAATTGTGAAGAAAAGATCAATAAAATAACAAGAAATAATCCAAAATGTTTATATAATTTGAAGAGATTTTTAAGAACTTATAAAAAATCGAGCGAAAATTATTTCAAGACAAAAATAGAAAGGTCGATGGTGAATGCAAAATAGACAACATTGTTCGATGTTCTTGCTTGAAGTACGTTTTATTGTCTTTGGGTAAAAATGTTAAATCGAGTTCGCCGCATTCATCATTTCTCATTTTATTTTCGAGTATTTCTTTTGCTGTTGCAATTTTACGTTCAATTTGATGATTTGATCCAAGAATTACATCCACTCTTTCCTTGTACTTAAATGTAATTTTTTCCGTGTTTTCAATATTGATCTCGTTTGTGCTATGTAAGATTTCATTTTTTTGCAAAGCGCACATCAATTCATGCAAAATTGTCCCTTGGTTTTTATTTTCAAAGCATAACTTAGAGCCAATGCTTTCCTTTTCAACTTTTAATCCTATTATTGTTGTGATTTCTTTATTTGGTTCTTTAATACACTCCAGTATTTTTAGTGAAGAATCAATTATAAAGAACCTGTCGTCGTTCCCAAAAACAGCAATGGGCTTAGATTCTTTTACTTTTAAAACTAATTTATTGGGCATGTTTTTGCATATTTCTATATTGTCTATATATGGCAGATTTTTTTCTATTTTTTCTTTTGTATCCTTTGAATCATATAAAACCAGGTTTTCTTCGCCCTTAAAATTAATTTTTTCGATTATTTCTTCTTTGGTATATCGATTGTTTCCACAAACCTCAATTTCTTTTATTTTGAATATATTAACAAAACAAAAGTATACGCTAAAAATTAAAAAAATAACTATGCCGAAGATCACCAATACTACCATAGTTCTGTTGAATATTTTGTGGATCTTGTTTTTAAATTTGATCTTTTTACGGTGATTTTTTTTGTTTAAATTGTTAGAGATAAACTTTTTGTTTGCCTTCATTTTGTTCACAATCTTTCTACTAAAATCTCTTTATAATAATTTTAGTAGCATTTGTTTAGATTGCAAACTCTGGCTGCACATATTGGTAATAAAATGCTTATCAAGAGTTACTTTTGTAGCAGCTTATTTTAGGTGTTGCATTAATTTTTTTTCCCAACTCTTTTTATCAAAGCTCCTATGGTTTTTAGATTTTTTTCTATGTCTTCGTAGCCTCTATCTAAATGATTCAAGTTTGATATGCAAGTTTCTCCTTGGGCGCCGAGACCGGCAACCACCATTGCGGCGGCTCCTCTTAAATCATAAGATTTTACGGTGGTTCCTTGCAAACTTCTTCTTCCCCTTACTATTGCCGTTTTGCCTTCTACTTTAACATTTGCTCCCAATCTAACCAGTTCGTCTACGTGTTTGTATCTACTTTCAAATATATTTTCAACAAATACGCTTGTTCCTTTGCAGAAAGCCGAAAGAGCCATAATAACAGCTTGGGCATCCGTTGGAAACCCCGGATACGGCATGGTTCTTACAAATTTTACACATTTTGGGCGATTCTCAATCCACAATCTTAGTTGTTTTTTTACCACACAAGTTTTAACTCCCATTTCTTCAAAAACCGGGAAAATGGCACTGAGATGTCGAGAGCATATGCCTTCAAGAAGAATATCTCCGCGAGTTACAGCTGCTGCAGCCATATATGTCGTAGCGGCTATTCTGTCGGGAATAATTCTATGCTCAGTTCCAGTTAATTTAGAAACACCCTCTACAACCACAGAACCTTCTTTGGTTGTAAAAATTTTAGCGCCACACTTGTTAAGAAAATTTATGAGATCAGTAATTTCTGGTTCTCTGGCTGCATTTATAATTTTTGTTTTGCCTTGAACAAAGACTGAAGAGAGTATTATATTTTCTGTTGCGCCCACACTTGGAAAAGAAAGAGATATTTCTTGTGATTTTAGTTTTTTTTCGACGTGGCACTCTATACAACCGTGATGTTCTTCTATGGTTACTCCCATTTGTTTTAAAGCCTTCAGATGCAAATCTATTGGACGAGGGCCTAATTCACAGCCACCCGGAAAAGAAACTTTGGCTTTTTTCATTCGCGAAATGATTGCACCTAAAAATATTATGGAAGAACGCATCTGCCTCATTAAAAATTCCGGTATATCATATCTATCTATATTTTTTGCATTTATAATTATATCGTGATTTTGTTTTTGAATTTTTGCGCCTAAATATTCTAAAATTTTTAATGATACGTCGACGTCCGATAAAATTGGACAATTATGTATCACACATTCCCCAGAACAAAGGATAGTTGATGCTAAAATAGGAAGAGCGCTATTTTTAGCACCATATATAGGAACTCGGCCTTCGAGCCGATGAGCTCCACAAATTAGGAGTTTTGACATGATTTTTCTTTAAATCCCCCTTTAAAAAGCAGTTACTTAGGCAGTAAAGACTTCTTACAGGGTTATAATATGTAAAATTTTTTTTTATGTTATAATCAACTAAGCTTAAAAATGATTCAATGTTTTGAATTTTAACCTGCAGAAAAGTATAAAACCCCGCTCCGATTCCGTCTAACTAAATCAAAAACAGCGTAACACAGATGTTTATGCTACATTGATATTTGCAAAATCAAAGAAGACGATTGGCAATTTTTTTGATGATTCTATTAATATTTAAGAGGGTAGCAGCTACTTTCGTAAAATTTTAAACAGTCATCGTGTTTTTATGATACTCGGTGCAGGCTTTGTTATTGTACACAAAAAATAACTAAACATCGCATAAGTTTAATTATTGATTTTAAAACTTTCTAGTGATTCTTTAATTTAAATTGAAGATAAAATAGACGAGGTTTATCACAATAAAAATTGAATTAATGTTTTTCTTTTTTAAAGACAAATTCTCCATTTTTTACGTCACAAACGATCTTAATATTCTTGTCAAAATCCTTTTTTAGCATATACTCAGAAAGCTTATCTTCTATGTTAGAACGAATGGCTCGTCTGAGTGGTCTTGCGCCATATTTTGAATCGAATCCCTTTTTAGAAATTTCTTCTGTTACTTCGTCGGTGAATTGCACAGAGGCGCCTAGTTTTTCGACGCGCAATTTTAATTCTGCTAGCATGTGTATTGCTATCTCTCTAACGTTTTCTTGCGTGAGTCTATTGAAAACAACTATGTCGTCTACTCTATTTAAAAATTCTGGTCTAAAAACTTTTTTAAGTTCAGATATTACTGTTTGTTTAAGATTTTCTTTATTTTCTTCTTCATTTGTACCTCCAAATCCAAGTTTTTGTTTTTCAGTTATCAATGTTGCGCCAACGTTGGAAGTCATAATAATTATGGTGTTACGAAAATCAATTTTTCTTCCCTGAGAGTCAGTTAGTTGGCCATCTTCTAGTATTTGCAGAAACATATTAGAAAGATCCGGATGTGCTTTTTCTATTTCGTCTAACAATACTACAGAATAAGGTCTTCTACGAACTTTTTCTGTCAACTGTCCAGCTTCATCATAACCGACGTATCCGGGAGGAGAACCTATAAGTTTTGAAACGGTGTGAGTTTCCATATATTCAGACATATCAAGGCGAATAATTGATTTTTCGTCACCGAATAAAGCACTGGCAAGCGCTTTGCATAACTCTGTTTTTCCCGTTCCTGTCGGACCAAGAAATATAAAGGATCCTGATGGTCTTCTTGGGTCTCTTAGCCCAACACGTCCTCTGCGTATGGCCTTAGAAATGCTGCTGACTGCTTCGTCTTGACCAACAATTCTCTCATGCAAGATATCCTCCATTTTGAGCAGTCTTTCACTTTCTTCTTGTGTTAACTGCTTGGTGGGAATTCCAGTCCAGTTAGAAACTATGTGAGCAATATCCTCGGCAACAACTTCTTCTCCTGAGGTTTCTTTGTTTTCTTTCCAAACTTTTTTGTGTTTTTCTAATTCTCTTTTTTTGGTTTTTTGTTCGTCACGGATTTTGGCGGCGCGCTCGAAATCTTGAGAATTTATAGCTGCGGATTTTTCAGAATCCAATTCTTTTATGTCTTTTTCTAGTTCTTTTAAATAATCTGGTGCCGTGTAAGATTGCAATCTGACTCTAGAAGCTGCTTCGTCAACGAGATCTATTGCTTTGTCGGGCAAATGTCTATCCGGTATATACCTATCAGAAAGTGCAACGGCTGCGTCTATCGCTTCGTCTGTAATTCTTATTTTATGATGAGCCTCATATCGATCTCTGAGTCCTTTTAAAATTTTAATGGCTTCTTCTTTGGTTGGTTCTCCAACTTTAACGGGTTGAAATCTTCTTTCTAAAGCGGCGTCTTTTTCTATGTGTTTTCTGTACTCGTTTATAGTGGTTGCGCCTACAACTTGAAAATCTCCCCGGGCAAGACTTGGTTTTAAAATATTTGCAGCATCGGCAGAACCTTCAGCAGCTCCTGCGCCAACAATGGTATGAAGCTCATCAATGAACAATATTATATTGCCCACTTTTTTTACTTCAGCAATAATATTTTTTACCCTATCCTCAAAGTCTCCCCGATATTTCGTTCCCGCAATCATTGCTGGCAAATCAAGAGTTACAACGCGTTTTCCTTTTAAAAGTTCTGGCACATCTCCCGAATTTATTTTTGTAGCAAGACCCTCGACAACTGCTGTTTTTCCAACTCCTGGTTCACCAATCAAACAAGGATTATTTTTTGTTCTTCTTGAGAGAATTTGTATAACTCTTTCTATTTCTTCTTTTCTTCCAATTACAGGATCAATAGATCCTGATGCTGCCAAGGCGGTTAAATCTCTTCCAAATTGATCAAGAGTTTTTGTATTTGAAACTTTATCTCGACGACTATTTTGTGTGCTTTGTGTAGAAAAAGAGGGACCTTCCCCATAAATTTCTAAAGAAAAAGATGTTGAGGGTTCTTCTGTTTCTCCTATAGTTTTGCTAACTTTTTCGATAATACTTCTAAAATCAGCGCCCAATTCTGCAAGAAATCGTACAGCATAACTATCTGATTCGCCAATTATAGCCAGCAAAAGATGTTCTGTTCCGACATAATTATGAGAAAGCCTGGATGCTTGAAACACGGCAATTTGCAAAATTCGCTTTGTTCTAGGGGTAAAATCATCTGTATTAAGGTTGGTTTTATTTTCGCTGACACCTATATCTCTTTTTATAAGGCTAATAACTCTTTTGGCGCTTATACTTAAGCTATTAAGAACCACCCAAGCAACACCGCTTCCTTCTCTTAAAAGCCCAAGCAAAACATGCTCACTTCCAACGTAAGTGTGCCCCATTCCTTCGGCACTACTAACGGCAAGATTTAAAGAGAGATTAGCTTTTTGTGTGAATCCGTTGAAACGATACATTGTTTGTTTCCTCCTTGAAACCAAATTTACAAATAAAAACCCAAACCCCGGTTGAGCTAAAATTACAACATGTTTTAAAATTCTAAAAACCAAATAATCAACAAGGAGGCCATTTTAATAGCCGCCCCGCCAAGAAATGAAAATGCAAATGAAGAACGCTCTGACGTGCGTCTCTACCACAGTTATTTACAATTCTGTATCCGTTTTTGCAGCCAAGTATTTTAGCTATTTTATTTATTTTTAGAAAAATATCCCCAATTAAATTTTTATCATCTTCTTTTAATTCATCAACAGAACTAATATGTTTTTTGGGTATTATTAGAACGTGAATCGGCGCTTGAGGATTTAAATCTTTAAATACCAATATTCTTTCGTCTTCGTAAACAATATTTGATGAAATTATTTTTTTCGAAATATCGCAAAAAACACACGTCATAAAATCTCCTTCAAAACTTTTTATAAAATATGCCCAAAAGCGTAACCAAACTCTTGTTAATTATAAACACGTACAAAAATTTTTACAATAAATTGTACGTTTTAAAAATATACTTTCAGTATTTTGATTAAATTTTAGAAAAGATTTCTTCAGTAATATTAGTATTAACATAAGAAACGGCAAGATGTATGGCATTTTTAAATGATTTCGCTTTTGAATTACCGTGAACTTTAAAAACAGGCCTGGATGCGCCAAGAACCGGCGAGCCCGCGTATTCTTCTTGACATGTTTGTTTTTTAATTTCTTTTAGATCATCCAAAATTGCCAAAGCGGCGATTTTATTCTTAAAATTTTTATTTAATATGTCTTTTATTTTATTCATAAAAACACGAGCGGTTCCCTCGTACACTTTTAAAATTACATTTCCTGTAAAACCATCAGTAACCACAACATCTGCGCTGCTGGAGGGAATTTCTCTTGCCTCTATATTGCCGGTAAAATTTACAGGAGCTACTTTCAATCGTTCAAAAGCTTCTTTTTGGAGCGAGCGGCCCTTGCATTCCTCGGTACCTATATTAGCTAGCGCAACTTTTGGATTTTCCACTTTCATGATTTTTTTCATATATAAAGATCCCATTATCCCGAATTGTACGAGCATAGAAGGCCTGCATTCTACATTTGCGCCGGCGTCTATGAGCATGAATGGTTTTTTGGCTCCGGGAATAATTGGCGCAAACGCACATCTTTTTATGCCTTTTATTCTCTTCACAATGAATGTACAACCAACTACCAGAGCACCGCTGTTACCCCCAGAAATAAAAACATCCCCTTCTCCATTTGTCAAACATTCCAAGCCCTTAGCCATTGAACTCTGTTTTTTTGAATCAATTACTACGTCAGCGTCATCTTCCATTGTTATTGTTTGGGGAGCATCAATTATATGAAGTTTAGTTATATCAATATTATTTTCAAAGGCAACGCGACGAATTTTTTCTTTATCTCCAACAATTAAAATTTTTATAAGATCCGAATAATTTTCGTTAAGAGCCAGAGAGCAGCCCTTAAGTACTTCAAGGGGCGCGTTGTCTCCTCCAAAAGCATCAACAACAACTCTCATGTATTAATTCCCCCTTAATTCAAAGAGTATTCAATGTAGTTAGAGTACCACACTTTACGCATTCTTATCAACACTAACTAGAGCTGAAGAGAATCATAAAATATGCGAATTTTGTAAGCGAGTAGCGATTAATGTATTTTTAAGTAACATAGTAACAGTCATGGGACCAACCCCTCCGGGAACAGGTGTAATGTAAGAAGCTTTTTTTGAAACTTCTTCGAACAAAACATCTCCAACAAGTTTTCCGTTTGAATCTTTATTTATGCCGATATCTACTACCACCGCGCCATTTTTTATCATTTCTCCAGTTATAAGTCCAGCTTTTCCTACGGCGCAAATTACGATGTCAGATTCAAGACATATTTCTTTTAGATTTTTGGTTTTTCGGTGACATATGGTAACAGTGGAATCACCGTGAAGCAACAGCATAGCCATGGGTTTTCCAACAATATTGCTTCTACCTATAATTACGCTTCTTTTTCCAGAGACTTTGATGTTTTCGTATTTTAAAAGCTCCATTACTCCAGCAGGAGTACACGGTGAAAATTTTTGAATTCCTTGCATGATTAATCCGGCGTTTGAAGGGCAGAAGGCGTCTACATCTTTATGTTCAGAAACCCTCGACGTTACATATTGTTCGTGCAAATGTTTGGGTAAAGGCAATTGGACCAATATTCCATTTATTTTTTTGTCGATGTTTAATTTATCAATTAATGAGTACAGTTGAGTTTGATTGGTATCTGTGGGAAGATTGTATTCTTCGAAGTAGATACCCGTCTCTTGACAAGCTTTGCGTTTATTCTTAACATATACTTTAGAGGCTGAATTTTCGCCGACTAAGATTGCGGCAAGGCCAGGAATTATATTGGAGTTTTTAAAAGTACGCACTTGGTTTGAGATTTCTTCTCTAATTTTTAAGGAAATTGCTTTGCCATCTATACATTTGGCGGTACTGTTTGTCATTAACAATCAACTCCAGAAATTTGTTATAAAGGTGGCTAAGAGGTGAAATTTATTTGAGTCCGCATTTGATCATGTGTATTTCGCTCGTGGTTCTCATTATACTTTCTGCTTTTTTTTCTGCCTCTGAAACTGCCTTTTCTGTTCTTAACAAGATAAGGATTAAAGGCTATGCAAAAAATAAGAATCAAAAAGCTATAGTTGCTCTCAAAATAGCCGAAGATTTTGATAAGGCGCTTTGTGCAATTTTAATAGGAAATACCGTTGTAAATATAATGTCTTCCACCATTGCAACTGTGGTGGCAGTGGGGATTTTTGGAGATTCGGGCACTATTGCTTCTACTGTTGTTATGACTTTTGTTGTGTTAACTTTTGGAGAAATTCTACCAAAGAGCATTGCAAAAGAGAACAGCGAAGGTTTTGCGTTGCACAGCGCAAGAACACTAAGAGCCATAATGATTATAACAAATCCTTTGGTAATTTTCTTCATAAAACTTAAAAAAATAGCTAGTAAATTTTCAAAAAAAGAAAAAAACAATCCGAGCGTAACAGAACAAGAGCTTAAACATATAGTAGAAAGCATAGAAGAAGAAGGAGTTCTTGAAAAACAAGAAAGCGAAATGGTACAATCTGCGCTTGAATTTGATGAAAAATCTGTGGGGGATATTTTGACGCCCAGAGTCAATATAGTTGCGGTTGGCGTTGATGATGATGCTGATAAGATTGAAAAAATAGTTATGAATGAAAGATATTCAAGAATTCCTGTATATCAAAACAGTATCGACAATATTGTGGGAATTTTGCACACTAGAGATTATCTTGAAGCTATGATTTTTAAAAAACCAATAGTTCTGCCAGAGATGATGAAACCATGTTATTTTATCTATGAGAGCAAAGAATTATCTATTTTACTAAGTGATTTTAAGCGAAAAAGACTTCACGTGGCAATTGTTGTTGATGACTACGGCGGAACTCTAGGAATGGTAACTATGGAAGACTTGCTGGAAGAAATAGTTGGTGACATTTGGGATGAAGATGAAGAAATAGAACATAAAATTGTTGTTTTGGGGGATAAAGCCTACGAGACAAGCGGAGATATGAGCGTTAAGAAATTGTTTGAGTTTTTAAGGATCGAAGAAGACGGTTCTCATAGTGAATATTCTACTTTGAGTGGGTTTGCTTTAAAAACGTTTCATAGAGTGCCAGAAGTAGGAGAAAAATTTACGTACAGTGGTCTTGAAGTAATTGTGAAAGAAGTAACCGAAAGAAGAATAGCTAAATTCACCGTAAGGATTATTGACTAATTTAGCGATGCGGAGCAGTTGTAAGCAGGTTAATTGCTATCATGATAATTTACAATAATTTCTTCTTTTTTAGCTATGTCTTCTTCGCATACATAAGTAACGTCTGCATAGCAGGTGCCGTTTTGAATTTTTTCTTTTTTGCTTCTTTCAAGAATTTTCATGTCTCTGAATTCCGATTCTTCTCTAGCTTTTAATCTTTCTTCAATTTTTTCTTTAGTTTGGTCTGGCGTTAGAAGTATTTTTTTTCTCTCATACTCAACATGTCTTTCTAGATAAAAAGTTATAGGAAGGAATGATTCTCCAATTTTTAGTTTATTGAGTGAAAATTCTTTTTGGTAATTATCTTTGGGTTTTGGTGCTAAAGTCAATGGAATTTTTACTCCAAAAAATTTCACACTTCTTCTATTTATGATTTTACCAGTTGGAAACTCCTCGATCTGACCAAAATCTAACTTTTCTCTTAAGATATGCTTGGTTATAGCAAAAACTTTAGCTTCGGCGCGATTTATTGTATTTTTGCCAAAAATATCTTCCACAAATCCATTTACCAATAAATTTCCTTTTGCCACTGCATCGCCATTTTTCACTTCGGCATTGCCACTATAAACCTCCACTCTTACAATTTGACCTGAACGAGCAGCTACTATATTACAGGGTTTATCTTTTGGTCTTTCTGGAGCTGATTTTTTTTCCTGTAATTCTATAAATGCCGAACTTCCCTTGAGATTGACCGATATCCAAGATAAATCTTTTATTTTAGACATGGCGTTTTTTTCGAAAATCTTTGCATCAATAAGACCTTTTGGAGTGCCAACCGCGAGCCCAAGTTCTGCGGCTGCTTCTATTATTTCTTCTTCTTTTAATTTAAAATTTCCAACAATATTTATGTTCCATACAAAAAGAGAAAGCAAATAAATTACACCATAAAAACAAAAGGGACCAGCAATTAAACTAGGTCTTCTTTTGAGTTTATTTATAATAAATGGTAGCCCGTGTTTGCTTTTTAACTTTAAAAAAACTCCAGATTTTCTCGAAAATTCCCGAAGGTTCTTAAAATCTACGGCTGTAACCTTGCAAACAAAAATGTCGGATGACTTTTTTTTAATATCCCAAATATTTATCCCAGATCTCGCTGCCAAATTTAAAAAACGCTCTAGTCTTTTTCCCGTTATTGTGAATGATGCAAAACCAAAAATGTATTTCACTATTTTCAACATATCAAAACTCCTTATGTAGCGAATTCTATTGTTGTAACGAAGCCTTCTACGATTAAGGAGTCTTGCGTTAAGCATTTAAGATTAAGGTTTCTCCCCGAAAAAATCATGATCATTTTTCCTATGTCAATTCTTACAATATTTTCATCGTAATCAAGAACCCCCTTACTTCCTTCAACTACAATTTCTCTATTACCATTCATTTCTATGTGGGGAACGTTGGGTAGCAATCCGGGGGGCAGTTGCATTTTTTTTGTGGCCTTATAAATTTTTTCTCCAGCTAAAGCTAGATTATTTTTTGTAGTTTTATTAGATTTTTTTCGCATATTCAAACTCCCACAAATAAGTAGATTTTATTTAATTTTAAATTTTTTTATTACAATGCTTTGACCTTAGCAAAATCAGTATAATTTTACTATTTATTTTAATTTAATAGACCTTTTTAAATTAAACTTTAAAATTTACTTTTTAATAATTAAATAATAAAGTTTCTCAAAATAAGAGCTGATCTTGAATAAATTATTTGTGTAAAATTAGTTTTAACTCTGGCTGAATTCAAGTTTTTGAAAACATTTAGTATATATGTATAAAGGTGGTATGAGGATGATGTTAAGACCAAAGTGTGTCAGTAGAAAAATAATAAAAGTTTTCCCGACAATTGTTGTTGTTATTTTTTTATTTTTGGGGCTTTTATTTTGGAATATAGAATCAATAAATGGAGCAAAATTAGGGCTAACGTTTTGCTCAGAAATTCTTATACCTTCTACCTTTCCCTTTATGGTTTTATCTGCCTTTATAGTAAAGTCGGGTCTTTCTTTGAAAATGTCAAGCGCAATTGCTCCGCTCACAAAAGTTTTATTTGGTCTTCCGGGGTGCACTGGAGCTACAATATTGATCGGATTAGTGGGTGGATATCCTGCGGGGGCAAAGGGAATTAAAGCTCTGGTAGATAAAGGAGAGATTTCTCAAGCTCAAGCAGCAAAAATGCTGTACTTTATTGTGGGAGCCGGGCCTGCATTTGCAATAAGCGTGGTGGGGTCAGGTTTGCTTCGAGATTATAAAATTGGATTATTTTTATTTATTTCTCAAATTGTATCATCAATTTTAATGGGAATAATTTTAAAATTTTACAAAGAGAACCACGAAAACCTACCAACAAAGCCAATTAAAACAGATACAAACGGCAACGACATTTCTAATTCGCTCATCGAATCTTGCGCTGATTCGACGAGTGCAACGTTGAGTATGTGTTCTCTGGTGGTTTTGTTTTATTCAACATGGGAAATTATAAAAAACACAACACTCGAATCTTCTGCAGTAGATTTTTTTACAGCTATAGGATTTAGCGAAAACATTTCTAAATCTATTTTGCCCGTGTTGTTGGAAGTAACAATAGGATGCAGAGACTGTATAAATTTTGGTGTTTCCCACTATTTGCTGGCATTTGCTTTGGGTTGGGCGGGAATTTGTGTGCATTTTCAAATTTATACATTTATGGGAGGGATAAAATTTTCAAAGATTAAATTCATGATCTGGAGAATGTTACACGGAGGTTTGTCTGTAGTAATTTTTTCGCTAATTCTTTCGATCTTTCCAATAAGTGTAGCTGTTTCGCAATCAAATTACGAAAAAGTGCCAGTTAATGCATACTCATTTACATCCGGAAGTTTGGCTTTAATTTTGCTTTGTGCTTGTTTTTTGTCAACACTAACTCCTCAAACAATAAATTCAGATAAAATAAAAAACAATGACTTAAATACAAGTGCTTAGGGAAATTAGATCGATATAGATAATTTAGAAGTGGATAAAATTTTATTTAATACCAGCTTTTTTAATATTTTCCTCATGCTTTGATTTGGTTTTTGCAACAAATATTATTCCATCGCGATTGTGACAAAAGAAGTAATAATCTGTTTGTTCAGGAGAAATTGCAGCTTGAAGGGAGTCGATACCAGGATTACAAATAGGCCCAGGAGGAAGACCCTCTATTGCATAAGTATCGTATTTACTTTTGAAAGTTTCAACCAAGTTTGAAGGAACACTTTCTTTGTTTTTGTAAGGGTACCAAACGGTCGGATCTGATTCCAATCTCGTCATTCCAAAATCTCCATGAGAAGATTTCCCGCCATTTCCAATTGTTTTTAGTCGGTTGTGAAAAATGGAAGAAATTACACCCATATCTTCTTTATTGGAGGCTTCGGCTTGAATGAGTGAAGCTAAAATTACCACATCGTGAATGTTTGTATTATTTTCCTTAGCCATATCATCCAAACTCATGCTTTGTGAATTTTCTTTGTATTTCTTTTTAGTGTAAACTTTTTTTTCAAAGTTATTTAAAAATTTTTTAACAGCATCTTCAACATTAGAATTTTTGTAAAATTTATACGTATCCGGGAAAAAATACCCTTCAAGGCGGTAATATCTTTTGCTTGTATCCGGCATGGATTTTAAAAACTCATAGTCCTTATCAAAAACATCAGAATTGCAAGCTTTAAGAAAATCTTTCGCATCGCAAACGCCGTTTTTTTCTAGCGATTCGGCACATTCTAAGATGTTTAATCCTTCTCTAAAAGTAACCTCAACAACGTCTGCTTTAGAACGATTGCCGTTTGACTGTAAAAAATTTACGATTGCTTCGTAGTCAAGGTCTTTGTTTATTTCAAAATTTCCACAAACAACATTTTTAAGGGATCTGGTAATAAAATTATAAAGCAGAAAAAATCCACTTTCGTTGATTACACCATTTTCTCTGAGTATTCTAGCAACATCAGAATTGCTTGATCCTTTTGGTATTTCGATGTTTACTTTTTCTTTTTCTCGATATACGCCCAACATATCGTTGCATCCAATAATTAAGTACTGACAAAGTAAACAGGCAATTGATGCAATCATTGCTATTCGTATACGACGAAAAAATTTTGCATTTTCTCCTTTTGATTTTTTGAGATTTCCGGATTTTTTTTCCGGTTCACATTGATACCCTGTTACCGAAGAATTAGAAATCTTCTTCTTTTTCGACTCACTACTAAAACTGTTAATATCGTGATTGGAGTCTTCTTCGTTTTGAACCATTAAAGACCTCCATAATTTATTATTACATTAACTTCCTAGGCTAATTAAACACTTTTTATTCAATAAAATCAATAGAATCATAGCTCTGCTAAAAAGCCTCCTATGAAAAACATTTTCCTTATCGAGTAATTTCCCGGGATTTAATTTTTATGCATTTGATGTAAAGTTAAAAAGTTTGAACAAGGTTACGTTTACGAAATCCCATGAGTTTTTTAGGAAAATATTTCAAATTTTGCTATTAATTTAAGGCGAATTTTGATAAATTAAGTGAGATTTAAAATTCAAATTGCAATTTTAATTAGGATGTTTGTAAAGTTCATGAATTGAAGCAAACTTACGAGCTTGAAAAAAATCAAATATATGATAAAATAAGATTATGATTCTAATAAGTGATATTTTGTGAGATGATGTGTCAATTTACAAGAGCATAAAGCGCCATGACGGTGAATTTTGCGTAAGAGATTTGGCAAAAAGATCAAAAATGGGAGGTGCTTTGTTTTTTAAGAGTAAGTGTTAATTGTGGCATTGTTAGAAAACTTACAATTAATTAATGGCTGAAACACTAATTATTTTCAGTTAAACGTAAAAGTGTTGGGGGCAAGAGTATGAGCAGAGTTATTTCAGTAGCCAACCAAAAAGGGGGTGTCGGGAAAACTACAACCGCCGTGAATTTGTCGGCTTCTTTGGGTAGAATTGGTGTTAAAACTTTGCTTATAGACATAGACCCGCAAGGGAATTCAACAAGTGGTTTGGGTTTTGACAGGCGTGAGACAGAAATTTCTGCTTATGACGTAATGGTGGGCAAAATAAGTCCGGGGAAAGCAATTGTTAAAACTGAGTTCGACAACCTTTGGCTTCTGCCCTCTAATATGAATATGATTGCTGCTGAATTAGAAATGGTTGATATTGATCACAGAGAATTCTGCCTCAAAAAGGCCATTTTGCCCATCAGAGAAGAATATGACTACATATTTATAGATTGTTCTCCTTCCTTGGGTCTTATAACCGCCAACGCTCTTTGTTTTAGCGATGCGTTGATAATTCCCATGCAATGCGAATATTATGCGCTTGAAGGTTTATCTCAACTTATAAATACTGTTAAACAAATTAAAAAACAATGTAATCCTGATCTTGCTATTGAAGGTGTTTTATTTACCATGTACGATGGACGTTTAAATTTAACTCAACAAGTTGTTTTAGAAATTAAAAAGTATTTTTCTCGAAAGGTGTTTTCAACCATCATACCAAGAACTGTTAGAATCTCTGAAGCTCCGAGTTTTGGAAAACCAGTAATATATTTTGATGAAAATTGCAAAGGAGCTAAAGCTTACATGGATCTTGCGAAAGAGGTAGTTGATAGATCTTAAACTGTTGTGTGAGAAGGGAAGAAAATGATTTCTAAGAGGAGCAATCTTGGAAAGGGTTTAAGTACAATATTCAGAGAAAATGACACGCAAGAAAAGGGAAAGGTATTAATACTTGATGTGTCGGAAATAAGCTCGAATAAAAATCAACCAAGAAAGAATTTTAATATTGAATCTCTTGCAGAGTTAGCCGATTCAATTTCAAAGCACGGGGTGTTGCAACCTCTGGTGGTCAGATCTCTTGGCGGCATTGATGGTTATCAAATTATAGCCGGAGAGCGCAGATGGCGCGCTTCAAAGATTTTGGGTTTAAAGAAAATTCCGGCGATTGTGTTAGAAATTAGCGATGATAAAGCCATAGAATTGGCCTTGGTGGAAAATTTGCAAAGAGAAGATCTTACTCCGATAGAAGAAGCACGAGGCTACAAATTATTAATTGAGAATTACAAGTTTACTCAAGAAATTGTTTCGAAGGAAGTGGGAAAGTCTAGATCCGTTGTTGCCAATGCTATTAGATTGTTGAATTTGCCAAATGAAGTTTTGTTAGCAGTGGAAGAAGATCGTTTAACCCCCGGACACGCTAGAACGCTGTTGTCTTTGAAAAATAAAGAAAAAATTAAGCAGATTGCGAAAATAGCAGAAAAGCGAAATCTATCAATTCGCGAGTTAGAGAGGCTTTGCAAAAAAGAAAACGAACAGATCAAAATTAAAAGCAACACAAGTTCTAATGATTTTCATGATTCTGAGTCTTTTTTGACTGAACATTTACAGCGCAAAGTCAAACTCACGACAACAAAAAATGGAAACGGAATTATACGTATACACTTTAAAGATAAAAAAGATTTGCTAAAAATTTTGAAGCTTTTTAAGCCCAGTTGTTAAATTTTGAAATTTGCAGCAGATGGTTTGTAAATTTTAATTGAATAATTTAAATTTAGTTTAAACGTTTTGCAATACAAAGAAAGTTTACATCGTTTGAGCTTAAATTTTAAAGTTTTTATCAAATTTTGCGATTTATTAGTTGATTATTCTTAAATTTTTATTGAGTGTTTGAAAGATAAATTAACGTTTATAATGATTAAGATTAAAAATTTAGCCTAGAAATAAGCTTGATTGAATTTTTATTTTTTTTGGATTCTAAAAATGCATAAAACTTTAGGGGGGATTTTGTGTCTAAAAAAACTTTTGCTTCTTTATTGACAGCATCGGCTCTTGCGCCTGCGGTTGCGTATTTTGTTGGGAATAAATTCTATAACTTATGTGTGAATCCAGAAAGCGACAAAACAGAGATTTTTAACGCTCCTCACAATTTTATTAATCGCGAAATTTTTGATATAAATGTAGGTGATAAGTATGAAAAAACCCCAAAAGAAGATATGTATACCACAGCTTTTGATGGATTGAGATTGCATGCGAAAATTCTTTACAACAATCCCGATAGTAATAAATGGTGCATATTGTGCCATGGCTATGGAGGCGTGAGTGTCGTAATCCATAAAGCTGCTTTAAAATTTAAAGAATTAGGCTACAATTTATTGATACCGGATTTACGTGGTTTTGGAGAGACTAAATGTAGTTATATAGGGTGGGGCTGGCACGATCGACTTGATGTGGGTTCTTGGGTGGAAGCTCTTTTGAAAATAAATAGCAAAATAGATATAATTCTTTACGGAATTTCTATGGGAGCTGCAACCGTTATGGCCGCATCGGGTGAAGTTATGCCCGATAATGTTAAAGTTGTGGTGGAAGACAGCGGTTATTCTTCGTTGTGGGATGAATTTTTATATCAGTATAGATTAATATACAAAGCGCCGTATTTTCCCATTTTAAATCTTGCTTCCGTGACCAGTAAATTAAGAGCTAAGTATTCTTTTAAAGAAGTCAACATAGCCAATCAAGTTGCGAAATCAAAAATTCCAACACTATTTATACATGGAGATAAAGATACTTTTGTCCCAACAAAAATGGTTTACGATTTATACGATATATCAAACGCCAAAAAAGAAAAATTAATAATCGAAGGCGCAAGACATGTAGAGGCTTTAATTACAAACGAAAAACTTTATTGGGATTGCGTTAAGTCCTTTATAGAAAATTCCATTCAGAGATAATTAATAAAAACAAGTGCAATTCACGATATTCTTTTATTTAACGAATAATTGTGATAGAGGGCTTGAGAATAGCCTTTGGCAAAGCATCATTTGGTTATTTTGAACAGATTCATTGTTTGATTATTGAGAATTTCAATGAAAATTGATAAATGGATAGCGAGAAAATAAAAATTTTGAAATTTGTACCTTGAAATTAAAAGTAATTATATGATAAAATAGAACTGTGTATTTGTAATGACTTTTGAAACAGTATAAGTAATACTTGTTTTAATTGTGACGTCGTTATTTTGTATTAGGAAAGCGAAGTTTATTCATTGCTATAATTTATGACTATTTTACAAAGATTTGTTATACAAAATTATAAAAGAAATATATCCGGAGGTGATGAACATGAAAAAAGATACTCATCCAAAATATGAAGAGACGACTATTTCTTGCGCGTGTGGCAATGTTATAAAAACATCTTCTACTAAAGGCAATATTCACGTTGAAATTTGTTCAAAATGCCACCCGTTTTTTACCGGCAAGCAAAAGCTTGTTGATACTGGAGGGCGAGTTGATCGCTTTAGAAGGCGTTTTGATATGAAAAAATAATATTTATTGTCGTTTGATTGTGCTTTGCTATGTTTGTTGTTATTTATATCAAAGCTTACGTCGATTTTTAAGTTTTACCGCAAGAGTTATTGTCGATTGGTGCAGAAGTGCTTTAGATTTTTATGCAACTCACAAAAGAGAATCAAAAACTTGGGATTGTGTTCTGATGTCCGTATTATCCAGGCGGAAAGTTTTGGTTTGTTGTAAAAATTTGATTCATGATTGATTGGTGTCGATTGTGTTGTCTTTGTGTAAATATCAAAAGAATTTTATTTCATTAAAACTGTTAAGAAACTTAAAAATGATGGGAAGTTTAAATATGATTGATATTGACAATTGCAAAACAATCATTGGTGAGGTTTTTGCGCAAGTGTCGTGAAAGAGCTTTATTGGGTTTTGATTTACAAGGAGTCCAAAAGTGATTTATACTGAGAATTATAAAATAATTGCCAGTTGAGATTTGGAGTAAGTGCTGCAAGAATTTTATCGGAAGTTTAGATTTTAAGAGGTTTAAAAGTGATGCTTTAACATGGCTGATATTGAGAATTACAAAACGATTGCCAGCGAGGTTTTTTCGGAAATTACAATAAAACATTCCAGATTTTTAGGTTTTGCTAAGCCCGTAAAAACGGCCAGGGAGGCTTTTGATTTTCTTGAATTGCTAAAGCGCGAATATTATGGGGCAAAACATCATGTATATGCATATTCTCTGCATGAAAATGGACAAGCAAGATGTTCTGATGATGCGGAACCCAAGGGTAGTGCAGGGCTTCCCGTTTTGGATGTTCTGATAAAGAATCAAATATTTGACTGTGCGATTGTGGTTGTTAGGTATTTTGGGGGAGTTTTGTTAGGTAAATCGAATCTTACGAATGCTTATAGAACTTGTGCAAAGTCTGTTGTAAAATCTAGTGAAATAATTACCATGAGTAAATGCTTAAAGTTTGGGGCAGAGTGTAATTACAGGAATTATAAAAGAATTTGTGATATAATTGCTAGTTTTAACGGTACGATTGATGTGGTTAATTTTTTAGAAAATATTAAATTTGAATTTCATGTTAAAAAAAGATTTTCCGATAAAATTTTTAAGATTTTGTCGTCTTTTAGTGAGAATAATTTGAGATTTAAAATTATCGATGAAGGTTTTATGAGGTGATATTTCTGTTATTGCCAGAATATTTTTTGACTGAACTTTTTTCAAAGAATGATATTGTGTCTGTCGTCTCTTTGTATGTCAATTTAAAACGCAGTGGTAGAAATTTAGTTTCGTTGTGCCCTTTTCATAACGAAAAAACAGCTTCGATGTTTGTTTATCCAGAGAGTAATTCCTTTTATTGCTTTGGTTGTGGTGTTGGTGGTTCCGCCATAACTTTCATAGAAAAAATCGAAAATTTATCGTATATAGATGCCATCAAATTTTTAGCACAAAAAGCAGGAATATCGTTTCCCGGAGATTCGAGTACTATTTCTCTTTTAAAGCAGCGTGAAATAATTTTTTCGATCAACCGCGAATCGGCCAAATTTTATTACGATTTACTTTATTCAAAAGAGGGCATTAAAGCACTTGAGTATATGAAAAAGAGGGGAATTTTAGACAATACTATACGTTATTTTGGGATAGGTTATTCCTCTTCGTATTATTCTATTAGTAAATTTCTCTTGAATAAGGGATATGAAGAAGAAGATATTGTTAAATCTGGGCTTGCTTTTTATGGCAGAAAAGGAGTATTGGTCGACAGATTTTTTAACAGAGTAATGTTTCCCATAATAAATATATCCGGTAATGTAATTGCTTTTGGTGCCAGGGCTCTTGGAGATCAAAAACCTAAATATATCAATACTTCTGAAACCCCGATATTCAAAAAAGGCTCGAATTTATTTTCTATTAATTTCGCAAAAAAAAGCAAAAAAGATTTTTTTATTTTAGCTGAAGGTTACATGGATGTTGTGGCTATTTCTCAAATAGGATTCGACAACGTTGTGGCAAGTCTTGGAACGTCTATTACTTCTGCTCAAGCGCGTCTTATATCAAAATATATTAAGGAGGTAGTAATTGCTTATGATTCCGATCGAGCAGGACAAAACGCCACTGAAAAAGCTATCTTAATTTTAAGGCAGGCAGGGATGTTTGTTAGAGTTTTGAAAATTAGTAGAGGAAAAGATCCCGACGAGTTCATAAGATTGTGTGGAAATCAGGCGAGTTATCAATTTTCTGAGTTAATTAAAAAGGCTGAAAATGATATTGAGTACCGCTTGCAAAAGATTGGTTCGATGTTCGATGAAGCTAAGCTAGAACACAGACTTATGTATTTAAGGGAAGCAATAAAAATCTTATGCGAGATAGATGATGTTATGGAACAAGAGATTTGGGCGGGAAAATTAAGTCACGAGATGAAAATAGAAAAAGAAACTGTTATGAGTCAAATTAAAAAAGAACACAGAAGAAAGCAGAGAATACACGAAAGAGGCGAGGGTTTGATTGCAAAAAAGATTGCCTTAGCGAAAGATGACAAAATAAACCCTGAAAAATCTAAGTTTTTAAGAGCTGCCAGCGCAGAGGAGGCCCTTATTTCTTACTTAATTTATCATCCCGAAGAGGTAAGTATTATTTCTAGGGAAATAGATCCGAAAGATTTTTGTACTACGTTTAATCGGAGGGTGTTTCGAAGTATTTTACACATTTTAGCACGAGGAATTAAAGAGGTGAATATAGATGAATTTTCTAAAGAATTTTCTCATGAAGAAATGAGTAGAATTGTTAAGCTTTTTATCAAAGATTCTTTTAAAAAGGAAAATTTTAGTAGCGCTAGATGTTATATTCGTGTTATAATTGAAGAGAAAAAAAGAAATACTATCGGTAATGATTCAAATTCTCTTGATGTTGATTCTATAAAAGAGTATATGAAGATGCTTAAATGTAGTAAAAAATAAAAGTCGAAAATCAAAAAATATTTAAATGTTTGGGGGTTTTGTTTTTGAATGTGGTTTTGATGAAGATAAAAAATATACTCTGAGTGATATATTTTTGAAGAATGGTTTTTAGAAAATACAGGAGATAAATGCTTGGTTTTGAATAGATTCTGACAAAACAGTTAGTTTTAAATAGTAACTGTAATACTGTTAGTACATTTGTGATAGAAGAGAAAAACGTTAGTGAAAGTGAAATGATGCGAATTTTTTAAAATCAGTCTTAGAAGAAAAGTGCACGGAAAGTTTGTGAACAATTTGGATGTAAGTGTGAGGTAAAGTTTTTGATTAAAGACAAGTAATTTTAAAGATCTGAGTTTTGATTTTTTGCATTTTGATCTTTATATTCTTATATTAAAAAGGAGATTGCGAAATTTATGGCAGAGGAACAAATAAAAAAAAGAGTTATCAAAGAATTGATTGATCACGGAAAAGCGTCAGGACAGATTAGCACAAGAGAAGTTTTAGATTCTATGGGCGAGTTGAATTTTAGTCCAGAAGAGATAGAAAAATTTTATGATGCGCTCGAATCCCTTGGCATAGAGGTTGTTGAAGATTTTGTTTACACGCCCACTGGTGATTTTGATCTTTCGCTTGGTCTTGTCGAACCTGGAGAAAATGTAGAAGTTTCTAAAAAAACAGACAATGGTGCGGTTGATGATCCGGTAAGAGTTTATTTGAAAGAAATAGGCAGAGTTCCTTTGCTCACATTTGATGAAGAAATAGATCTTGCAATTTGTATGGGAGAAGGCGACATGACGGCCAGAAAAAAGTTGTCTGAAGCCAACTTAAGGCTTGTTGTAAGCATAGCCAAGAGGTATCTTGGAAGAGGTTTGCATTTTTTAGATCTTATACAAGAGGGGAATTTAGGGCTAATTAAGGCCGTTGAAAAATTCGATTATACAAAGGGTTTTAAATTTTCTACTTATGCTACTTGGTGGATACGTCAATCTATTGCTAGAGCAATTGCAGATCAGGCAAGAACCATCAGAGTTCCCGTTCACATGGTCGAGACTATTAACAAGGTAAAAAAAATTGCTAGCCAGCTTCTTCATACCAAAGGATATGAGCCGTCAATTGCCGATATTGCCAAAGAGGTTGATTTATCCGAAGATAGAGTTCAGGAGATATTGCATATATCGAGAGAACCAGTTTCTCTTGAGACTCCGGTGGGGGAAGAAGATGATAGTCATTTGGTAGATTTCGTGCCGGATGATAATGCTCCGATACCTGTGGAATCTGTTGCGAGAAGACTTTTAAAAGAACAGCTTTTCGGAGTTTTGTGCACGCTTATGCCGCGTGAAGAAAGGGTTCTAAAGTTGAGATTTGGGTTAGAAGATGGTAGGCCTAGAACGCTTGAAGAAGTTGGCAGAGAATTTAGTGTTACTCGCGAGAGAATACGACAAATTGAAGCGAAAGCCCTAAGGAAATTAAGACATCCTAGAAGAAGTAGAACATTGAAGGATTTTTTAACCTAAAATATAATATTATTTAAAAACTTGAAACGGTTGTAGTTGCAAATAATCTTTAAAAAATAAAAGGAGCCAAGAGAATAATTTGAAAATTTTGGGGATTGATCTTGGGAAGGCAAGAACAGGATTGGCTGTTTCTGATTCAAGTGAAAAACTTGCGTTTCCTTTAAAAACTCTAAAGGAATGCAGTGAAGAGAATTTACTATTAAATGTTCTAGACATCATAAAAAAAGCAAACATAAAAAGAGTAATAGTGGGTTTGCCCAAAAATATGAATGCAACAGAAAGCAAGGGCGCAGATAGAGCTAGACGTTTTGGCAGGGCAATAGAAAATAAAACAAGAAATGTTGAAGTTATTATGCAAGATGAAAGAATGACGACTATAATTGCTCACAGATATTTGAATGATGCAAATGTAAAAAGTAGAAAAAGAAAAATAATTGTGGATACAGTTGCTGCTACTGTTATTTTACAAAGCTTTTTGGACTTACAAAATTCATCCAGCAATTAAAGATAGATATTTTATACGAGGGAATTTGTGGTAAATTGTTGTTAAAATTAATGAAAAGATGAATTTTGATTTTGTTTTGTTCTTTGTAATTTCACGAGAAACTTATGCTCATTCATGAGTTTTTCTTTGTTTGGATAAATTAGACATGAATGGGATCTTGTTCTTAAGTCATCTAAAGATTTAAGTTGTTGTAGCACCATGAATTCATTTTGATGCTCCATAAGTCTTTGTGTTTATAGAGTTTGATTTTAATATTCAATAAAGTTATTTAAGTTAAAATTACAATCACATCTTTAGCTAAAGATGTGATTTTTGTTACTGCAAATTTGTATTTTCCCTTTTAGACAATTCTTTATCAAAATGTTCTAGCGATTGTTTTTATTTTTTGTAGTTGGCTTTTAGAGATTTTTCAAGAAACGGTTTAGATAGCAGATTTCTTTTCAAACTATATGAATTCGAGTGTTACGATTATTTTTATACATTTTGATTTTATAGAGATTGATGAATTAATATGCAATGATAATCGTGAATGCCAATTTGAAAACATTAAAAATCGCAATCTTCCATTTGCTTCCATTATCAATCCGTCCGATAGCTCCTCAAAAATGCTTGTCTAATTCCAATGAAAAATCTCCCTTAGAATGTCGAAGGTATTTTGCCGCCAATTTTCTTTCGAACCTCGGTGGCAGTTACTTGAGAGAGGTCTTTAGTCAAGCGGGTGTCTTCTTTATTTAGTTCTTCGGGAGTAAATTCTCCTACTTCTAAAATTACCGACAAAAGTTTTTGTTCAGTGGTCAGTTTTGAGTTCTTATCTCCTAAATATTGAATATGGGCTTTGTAACTTCAACTTTTGCTTTGGCAGCGGGTTTTTCTTCCTTTTCTTCTCTAAGTATTTTCCTATTGAGTATTCTTTTTCGAAATCTTCCGTTGTCTTGCTTGTAGCTTCTTTGACGTTCAGCTTTGGATCGGACGCGGTATTCTTTGCATCCGATTTTATTTTTATTTTTCCGCTGTTTTCAAGTGACTTAAATAATTTGTTGAAATCTTCATCCGATGTTACAATCTTATTTTTTACCAACTTTCGTCCTCTTGTGTTTGCTTCGCTTTGTCCTCTGTTTCTTTTATAAATTTTTGGATTTCTTCTGACGATTTCTTTGTTATTTTTATAAGTATCTTCTGAATTTCTTCATTTGCTGTTCCTAGATATTTATGCTTGTCGTATATTTTTTTCATGGCTTCTTTTTCATTTGTCACTTGTTCCATTATCAATTCGTCCGAAAATTCCTCAAAATCCTCAACATCCCCGTCCAATTCATCTGAAAAATCTCCATTAGCATGTCGAGTGTATTTTGCCGCCAATTCGTTTCGATCTTGCTCCTTTTCGGCAGGTGTTTTAGTGAGCATTTTAGTTAGGTCGTCGCTTGTCTCCGTTACTTTTAGTTCTTCATCGGTAAATTTTGCTACCTTCAAAGTTACCGCCAAAAGTTTTTGTTCAGTGGTCAGTTTTGAGTTTTTATCTCCTAAATATTGAATATAGGCTTTTGTAGCTTCAACTTTTGCTTTGGTAGCGGGTTTTTCTTCATTTGAGTATTTTTTTATTGGGTGTTCTTTTTCGAAATCTTCTATTGTTTTGCTTGCAGCTTCTTTGGCGTTCAGCTTTGGATCGGACGCGGTATTCTTTGCATCTGATTTTATTTTTCCGCTATTTTCAAGTGACTCAAATAATTTGTTGAAATCTTCATGTGGCATTGTAATCTTGTTCTGCGTTGTAAGCATAGAAAGACTTTTTTTAATTTTTAGTTTGTTTTCACCTAGGTGTGAGTGTTTCATGATAAGTAATTTTGCAGCATCTTCATTTCCTTGTGATGGATCTTTAGCCTGTTTTTTAGCCTGTTCTATTAGGAAATCGTCGCTGAATTTTGAAACATATTCATTCTCGGGATATTCTTCTCCTTTTTCTTTGAGGTATTTGAAGTACGATTTGCCTTTTAAAGCTCCTTCACCGAAGTAGAATATTCCGTCAGAGTGATCTCTTATTTTTTTAGCTTCCAGCCTTGCTCCTTTAATAATTTTTTTGGCGTCATCTTGATTATAGCCGGCAGTAAAGAGAAGTTCTTTGCAGGCGCTTGTTGCTTTTGATTTTGCATTTGATTTTGTGCTGGACAAAAAGAATGACAAGCACGTTTTTTCAATTTCTTCTTCGCTCAAACCCTTAACGTATTCGGAGTTCTTGGTTTTGTCCTTAGCTTCTTCTGACAATTTTATAGCATTATCAATCTCTTTTTTTGACTCCTCTACTTTTTTTTCAACTGGAGGCAACATCGCGGCGGATTGATTAGGGGTGACAGAAGAGGAGCTAGGAGGCGGAGGAGGAGGAGGTGGAGGCGGAGGAGGAGGAGGTGGAGGCGGGCCACCAGGAGGAGGAGGTGGAGGCGGGCCACCAGGAGGAGGAGAAGGATTGCTGTCGGAGTTACTACCACCAGGCGTCTGCTGTGAAGACTGCGAATCTGTACTATCTCCCGAACCAGACGTCTGCTGTGAAGACTGTGAATCTTTATTTTTCTTAATAGATGTCTGAGACTGCGAATCTGTAGTACTACCTCCCGAACCAGACGTCTGCTGTGAAGACTGTGAATCTTTATTTTTCTTAATAGATGTCTGAGACTGCGGATCTGTACCACCAGTCGTCTGCTGCGCAGGTTTTTCCTTTTTATCGAAGCTTATCTTGGTTGCATTTTTCAATTTCTTTATTGTTTCATTGTTCAGGTTAAATATTTTATCTTTTTTATTTTCGCATTCATCATATAGGGTTTTAGCATTTTCTTCATTAACACCACATTTTTCCGTAATTATTTTTACAATATCTTCTCTTTCTTTTCCTTCAATTGTGTGTTTTCTATATAATAATTCTGCAAGATTTTTTTCAAAATCCTCTTTTTTTTCGAATTTAGCTTTAGCCAATTCCGTCAACAGATCGTCACTAAATTCAAGCAAATCTCTATTCAAGATATCGTTGGCAGTTACTGTTTTTCCTTGAAAAATTTTTGAATATAATGTCTGAAAATATTTTGCTATTTCAATGCGGCATTTGTCATTTGCATCGATAGAGAATTCCCCACTGGACTGGGAAAGCAAATCCTGAGCCACCAAATCACCTATTTTTTCAACCAGGTCAACTGTGTCGTCAGTAACATTGTCAAAAAATTCCTCCAAAAATTCTTTAATGGAAGACTTTTTGATTTTGTCATTTTCGTAGTCCATGAGGCAAATTTCCGTACAACCTTGAATCACACTTAAATTAGTATCCGAGTCTATGTTTGCCGCCTCTTCATGAAGAGATTTAATAAGATCTTCAATCTCTTTGGACTTCTTTTTAACTTCTGGGGACAATTTAGTTTCATTTTGATCTTGGTCGTCGTTTTTCTTTTCATCTTCGGGAGGCGTGGTATTTTTCTCTTCTGAAAAAAATTCTTTATATTCGAAATCTTTATCCTTTTTTTGTTTTTCCTTTTTAATAGTTTCTTTATGCTCTTCTTTTACTGTTTCAACTTTACTATCGCTGTCTTCTTCCTTTTCGGTTACGTCATCCATTTCTTGATCTTCGGTTACGTCGTTAGTTTTATTTTCTGGAGTTTGTTTTTTAGCATCGTCATGTTTTTGTTTTTCCTCTTTGTGTTCTACGCTTTTTTTTGAATCGGACTTTTGATGTTGTTGATTAGTAGAGGCTGGTGCAACACTTTGAGAAATGCTGGATTTGATAGTTTCAGCCACGGTTTTAGCCACAGGCGCAATACCCGCACCTGCTCCAGCTGCTGTCATCAGACCAACTGTTGCCAGTACAGCGTTCCCTAATAATCCGCCCCCGATTCCTCCGGTCACCGTGGCCAAACTCTCATCATCTAGAGAATTTGTTTTTTGGGTTTGATATTCAATGCAATCGTTTAAAGTAAATTCATAATTATATTTTTTGCCCAAAGGTATGATATCGTTGGTTATAAATTTGCGTGTCTCTTCTTTGGGTATTTTCCCACCGGGGTACTTTTTCATGAGTTTTTTCATTGATAGTTTTATTTGTTTGTTGTTATCAATGGCCTTTAAAAATTTTTCAAAAGATGACTTAGACATTTTTAATCCCCCTAGAATTTGAATGGGTCACCAATATGATTTTGATTTTATGCGGACTGCGTTTGTAAGATTAAAATATTTTAGAAACTTTTTATTAAGGATTCGGATCATTTGGTTCATCAAAAAGTTTGAAATCTGAATCCAAATCGTCAGATTTAATATAATTGTTTTTAAAATCTTGATTATTTTTTTTAGTTTGGTCGTTTTGATTTTCTTGATTTGAATTTTTATTATGATGATCTTGGAAAGTTTTTAATTTTTTTAAGTCTATACTAGATTCATCGTTTTTTAATGTGCGGAGCGTGTTTTTATGCCCACCGCCGGAAGGCAATTTTTCATTGAGACGAGATTTAGTTTTTGTGTCTGTTCGCAAAAAATCTTCAAAGTCCTTCTCGAAATCATCGGTTGTAGTAAAATATTCTCCCTTATTATTGTCGTCTTGAATGTCATTAAAATTATTGTTGTCGCGAGTGTCATTTTCAAATGGAAAAGCATTATCTTTTTCAGTCGATTTATTGTTTATATTTTTATAGTCATTGTCAATGCTACTGCCATTGCCTTCATCATTTTTGTTATCATCAGCTGTTATACTTTCCTCCCCTTCTATGTTTGCCTGTTGCGTATCGGAGTCCAATCTTTGTCTTTTTACAAGTTCTGCAAATTGTCCGTTTAGCTTTATTAATTCTTCGTAACTGCCGTCCTCAATTATTTTCCCAGAGTCTAGCATTATTATTCTATCGCAGTGTTTTATGGTAGAAAGCCGGTGTGCTATAACTATTCGTGTGCTTTTTAATTTTTCCAAAGAATCAGAAACTTGTTTTTGTGTGACGTTGTCAAGAGCGGAGGTTGCCTCGTCAAGCATTAAAATTTTAGGTTTGGGAGCAATGGCTCTTGCAATCATTAATCTTTGTCTTTGACCGCCAGAAATTCCCCCCTGTCCTTCGCTTATCAATGTATTCATTCCCATTGGCATATCTTTAATGTCATTTGCAACTCCGGCAATTTCGGCCGCTTCCCAGGCTTCTTCCATGCTAGACCACGGTGCAGAAATTATAATATTCGAAAAAACGTCTCCCGAAAAAAGCTTTCCGTTTTGCATTACAACTCCTATGTGTTGTCGTAGTGATTTTAGATCAATCTTTTCTATGTCTACACCGTCAAAATATATAGACCCTAGAATTGGTTTTTCGAATCCAAGCAAAAGTCTCATTAGCGTGGATTTTCCACAACCGGTTTTCCCGACAATTGCTACGTATTGACCGGTGTTAATCTTGAGGTTCACATCATCAAGAATTAATGGACCTTTTTCAATGTATTTGAATGATATGTGTTGCAACTCTATGCTGCCCGAAATGCTTGTGACGATTTTTTTATTTTCACTTATTTCGGGTTTTGTTTTTAATATAGGTTCCACCATTTCCATGAAAGGTTTAATTGATGTAAACATAGTCGATATGCTAACAACCGACATGATGGCTCCGTTTACTTGTCCGTACGCCATGTTAAATGCGCTATAATTTGCTATGGTGATTTTTGATATACCCGCAAAATAGTAAAGTATAAGCGTTCCCACCAAACTTATCATCGTTCCCAATATGGGCAAAATTCTCAAAATAAACGGCGGATCGTATTCCAAAGATGCTACATTTTTATAAGCATTGCTCCATTGAGAAAAAGCCCGTCTTTCACTGCCAGAAAGTTTAATTTTTTGTATGCCATTAAATATTGAAAATAAAAGTCCGCTTAAATTGACGTTTATATTCATCTTTTTTCTTGAATTTTTAAGTCCCAAAAATGTACCAAACACGGCAAAAACCGCTTGAAACAGTATTATTGCAAGGCCTGGCATTACCATCGCGGGGCCGTATGTTCCCATTTGAAAAATATAAACAAACGAAAATAAAGTTGACAGACCTGTTGTTAAAAAAGCATCTGTTAACTGAATGCACAATTGTTGAATTCCAGATACGCGTGAAGCAAGATCTCCTGCACTAAATTGCTTAAAGAAAGATGCCGGCAAAGATATTACTCTTCCCATTGTTGCGCTTTCTGCGTATATTGACATTTTGGTTTGGACTCTATTCATTATTAAAGATTTAGTTATTCCAATTAGCGAAGAAGAAATACTTGCGCCCACCAAAATTGTAGCGATCGGCGTGATGAGATTGATTTTTCCAGAGGGGATCAAATACTCATATTGTAATTTTGTAAGCATTGGTGTTAACATTCCAATGAATGTTACAGCTGCTGTAGAAAGTAGAATCATAGCGATATCGGCTCGGCTTAAAGTTTTTATTGTAAATAGAAGTAAATCTTTTATCCCAATTTCTTTTAAAGGAAAAGGCACATAAAAGCAAATGGCTTCGTCGATTAATAAATCGCGAGTTAAATCGCTAAGCTTAATAAATTTAGATGCTTCGTAATCAAAAAAACGATAGCCAGAAATACCTGATGGCATTAAGGCAACAACGTCGCCCTTTTTTGTTCTTCCAATCATTGCCCCAACTGCATCTGTCCACCATTTTCCTTCAAGAGACACTGTTCTGCGCATAATTCCCGTGGGTCTAAGAGCGTAATCTAGTTGTTCGTCTAAATTTTCTAGTTCTTTTGGGATTTCCTTTATTTTAATTTTGTAATATTTTAATATTTCTTCTATGGCGTTTGTGGTTTTTTGCCTTTCGTTTTTTATATTTTTTGAAACAGCTCTTTTGCCCAAAATAACCGAAGAGAGATCCATCATTGAATCTTCAAAAGCGTTTTTGTCGTTTTTAATACGACTTTTGATTTGTTCGTCAACCCAACCCATAAATACCACTCCTTGCTATATTGGAGTATTTTTTCCAAATAACAGGAATTTATTCTCTAATATTTTAAAGCTTTGAGGTAATTTTTAAACTGTTGAAAATAAAAATATGTTTTACATAATAGAACAATACAAAAAAGAAAGGAATCAACAATCATCTCATTAAGTGACAAAAAGTGAAACCTTCAGTTTGTGCAACCAAAAACCATAATTCACCGTTAAGTGCATTTTGGGTATGCAATTGAATATGTAAAAAATCTCAAGATATAATAAGTTAAATTAACAATTAAAAATAGAGTTTCAAAGCGAAGCAGCCTTCTTGTGCTAATTTCGTTATTATATGAAAATGATTTTAAAGAAAAATTCGGCTTATTAAGCAACGATCATTTAGAAATTAAATCAAAGAATAGAAAACTAAAACTCATGCACACCACAGAAACTTTAAATTACACAATAAATCTTTTCAGAAATAGATTATTTTGATGTAAAATTTGGTCTGCAAACACAAATCAACTAAATTTTAAAAAATTATTGAGTTTTTTGTTTATATAGTTATCAATTTTTTTGTGATATTAGTTAAGTTTTTACAACCATCTTTGGTTACCACAACCATATCTTCTATTCTGACTCCAAATTTCCCTGGCAAATAAATGCCGGGTTCAATCGTTATGATCATCCCAGATTCGAGAATAGTTTCATCGGTCTCAGAAATACGGGGATCTTCATGCACGTCAAGCCCGACTCCATGCCCCGTAGAGTGGCCAAAATATTCCGAATATCCCTGATCTTTTATAAAATTTCTCACAGCTTTGTCGACATCTTTTGCAGCAACTCCTGCCCTTACTGACTCTATGCCTCTTAACTGAGCGTTTAAAACGATATCATAAATCTTTAATTCTTCTTCGCTTAATTTTCCAACAGATACCATTCTTGTCATATCGCTGTGATATCCGTCGAACACCGCTCCTATGTCTAGAGTTAAAAACTCGTTATTTTCTATTTTTTTATTGCCTGGTTTTCCATGAGGCATCGATGTTTTTTTACCACTTACAACTATGAAGTCAAAGGAGACCGAACTTGCGCCGTTCTTTCTCATATCAAACTCAAGATCTAAAGCGATTTCCAATTCGGTTGTAATCCCCGGTTTTATTTGACTTAACACTTGTTCGAACGATTGTTCTGTAATTTTTTGCGACGCAATAATTTTTTCTATTTCTTTCTCGGATTTTATACAACGCATGGCAGCTATAGCACAATCAAGCTCTCCATCAGCTGTAACAATCACATCGGATTCCTTGAATAAATCTTCGAACTTTCTTAGCTCCTTTAGAGTTAAGTCATTTCTTTCTACTGCAATTCGCTTAATTTTATGTTTAGAAGCCAAATCTTTTAAAGTTATTTTTATATCGCGGAACAAAACAACTTCGGAATCTTTGACTTGATTTAACGCCGATTCGTAATATCTAAAATCCATTAAGGAATATGCAGTACCATCCCTCATTACCAAAAAATATCC
Source organism: Oscillospiraceae bacterium (assembly GCA_031268405.1). Classification (GTDB taxonomy): domain Bacteria; phylum Bacillota; class Clostridia; order Oscillospirales; family Acutalibacteraceae; genus JAITRE01. The sequence goes on along the minus strand of JAIRXF010000010.1, from coordinate 638 downwards.
GCAATGAGATTCAAATGAAGAAAAGTAGAGGCGATTTTGAACAGAAGTCACAAGTGCCGCGTCTATGGAGGATGATAAACTTTTAACTAATTTTTCAGATAGTAACATTTTTGGTCCTTTACTTGTCAAAATATCAGACTCAATACAATTAATGTTTCGATTTGCGCTTGCGAGCTGCTTCTGACTTTTTTTTGCGTTTAACAGAAGGTTTCTCATAAGCTTCTCTTTTACGAACTTCAGATATAACCCCCGCACGAGAACACTGTTTTTTAAACCTTCTTAAAGCGCTGTCGATAGATTCATTATTTTTTATTTTGATTATTGACATCTAATTATTCCCTCCCCTCAAGGGATTCGTTTAGTATAACAGTAAAAATAATTTTTCGAAAACTCAAGTTTAGAGTTACTGCAATCACTCCTGCTGATTCTAACATAGATAACTCTTTTTAGTCAAGAAGTTATATTTAAATGAAACTGTGTCAACAGGCCCTGAGAATTTACTAATTTTCTATTTCGTCCGACTGATTAATTTTTAAAATGCAGCCCCCCGTTAACTAAGGGGAGGGTGAGGTTGTTTTTTTAATTAGATGATATTTGCGCAATAAATTTTGCTCTTAAACCTTCCCCGTATCGAGCAA
>JAIRXF010000004.1 GCA_031268405.1 Oscillospiraceae bacterium | reverse complement strand
AGAGCATTTTTGAAATTACATAAAAACAATGAAACTCCAAAGAAAAAACCAGGAAAAGGCTCACTAACCACTAAAGAAAAAACCGAAAATCGGTGTATTTTAAAAGAGCGAATCGTAATTGAAAATATAAATGAAAAAATTAAAGTTTTTAAAATAATAGCAAACAAGTACCGCAATAGACGTACTCGGTTGGGGTTAAGAATGTCTTTGCTGTGCGGATTAATTAATTTCGAAAATTAATTTCCGAGGGGGTCTATTGTTTATTCGTCACCACTTTGATTGGGACTTTAAAATTTGTTTACTCCAACACAGTTTTCAATCTTTTTTGTTTTAACACGAATACAATTTTTGTCAATAGTCTAAAAAAGCATCGCAAAGATCTATTCGATTTTTGCGGTGCCTGAAAAAATATAGCTATTTCGAATTTAAAATAAACCTTGATGGTAGCCTAAATTGTTAAGTAATTTTTAGAATTCAAACGCAACCAATTTTTTAAATTTGCCCACAATTTTTCAACTTTATTTTTATCTGGTGAATAATGAGGAAGCCACTAAGGCATTTACAACTGTTTTTTCACCAAACTCAAGTTACTTACACAAATTTTTTTATATTCCCTTCAATTCATGAAATATTAACTTTCTGAATAAGAAATTTTGACTAATACAGATATTTTTTATACACCCACATATAAATCGCGACAAACGCCGCCTTCTACAACACAATTTTCCGGAAAAGATTTTTCATGCGGAAAACCATGCCTTATGCCTTGATATATACATTCAGTAGGAAGAATAACTTTAGACAATTTTGTTGTATAAAAAGCACTACAATCAACAGCTTTCATGGTACTAGGTATATGAGCAAAAATTAAACCTTGGCATGCCCAAAACGCGTGAGCTCTAATTTGAATAGTACCTTCAGGAAGTATTATTTTTTCAATACTATGACAATTTTGGAACGCATAACTTTCAATGTATTTTAGCATTGAACCTTCTTCAAAAGTAACCGATTTTAAATTTGTACACATATAAAATGCACCAGGACAAATAACTTGAACTGACTTAGGTATAACGATATCTACAATATCTGTTCTTCCTACAAATTGAGTGCTTTCAATTTTTGTAGCGCCTTGCGGAACAATAAACCTGTCACTTACACCAGGTTCGTAAGGAGTTGCCTTAATTTCGGACATAAGAAAAGATCTTATAGGAAATGGACGGTCTGTATAGTAATCACGTGGAGTTCCACCAACTATTATGCAGTTTTCAGGGAAAGCAGCAGCATTTGGAAAGCCATGCTCAAACGCTTGATATCTACAAGTTTTAGGTAAGGTTACTCTTTCTAACTTTGAGATGAAAAACGAATTAGCGTCAATATCTCTCATACTACTTGGGAAATGAACGTCAATTAATTTTGTACAACCCCAAAAACTATGAGCTCTAATTTGCAATAGCCCTTCTGGAAAATTTACTTTTTCAAGAGCACTACAATTTTGAAAAGTAAAATAATCTATGCATTTAACCTGTGAGCCTTCTTCAAAATCCACTGTTTTTAAGTTTGAACAGTCATAAAATGCACTAGAACCAATCTTTTTAATTGATTTTGGAATAATTATGTGAACAAGGTCTGCTCTTTGGCTAAATGCGCTACCTTCAATTGCGGTTGCGCCTTGGGGAACTACAAATCTTTCATCTTGCACTAAGGTAGCGAAGAGGCTAGTTTCATCCGATATTTTAATCTCTGGCAAAGGTAAAGCTAAATGAGCGTAGAAGTCATAAGCTATACCGCCGGTAACAACACAACTTTCCGGAAATGATGGAGCATAAGGAAATCCATGGTCTACTGATTGATATCTACAACCAGCAGGAAGCGTTACAGATTGTAATTTTGTATTAAAAAAAGCAGTTGTTTCTATTTTTTCAAGAGTTGCCGGTAGAACAAGCGAGGTTGGAAGTTTTGTACAGTCCCAAAAAACCTTTGCATTCACATTTATTAAGCTATCAGGAAGATTGATCCTTTCAAGGTTTTTACAATTTTGAAAAACGGAATCGTCTATGTATTTTAAGACTGAACTTTCTTCAAAAGTAATTGACCTTAGACTGGTACATAGATAAAACGCGCCGGGATAAATTCTTTCTACGGATTTTGGAATTACAACATCAACTAAATCTTTTCTACCGCTAAATTGATCATTCAATATCGCGGTAGTTCCTTGGGGTACAATTGTTTCAGCAAAAACTGAATTACTGAAACTTATTCCAATAAACATTAAAAACATGATAAACGAAAAAGCAACAGAATTTTTCAACTTCATAAAATTTCACCTTTTTAAAAAAATTAAGTGTTATGCTAGGATTTCGCCCAGTTTTCTTGCCTGAAAAGGATAATTGCTTTGTTCTATTTTTTCTCTCGTTGGGGAGTCTTTTGCTAAGAGAATACCTACATCTTCCCACCCCAAATATTTAATCATAGTTTTATAATGCAATATCAAAGCGTTAGCGACAGACTTATCAGGGCTTGCCGCTGTCATAATTAGCAATGATTTCTTTGGATTTTTTTGAAGTTCTTTACTTATAGAGTGAAACCTATCAATAGTCATTTTTAGTTGTGCAGACATGCTAAAATAATATATTGGTGTAACAAAAACAACAACATCTGCATTCAAAAGAAAATTTTTGATATCATCAAAATCATCTTTTTTAGTGCAAAAGTTACTATTATTTCTACAAGCACCACAACCCATACAACAATTAATATTTAAAAATGCTGTATCAAATCTTTTGACACTATTTCCAGAACGAACAGCTCCATGCTCAAACTCATCAGCCAACAGACTTGAGGTGCCGTGTTTATGTGGACTTCCAGTAAGTATTAAAATGTTATTTATAATATCCACTCCTTAATAACAAATGCCTCGCAAATATTTCTATAAATTAAAACCACTTTTTGACAAAAAAATCATTTTTATGAATTATCACTAAATTTAATAGATTAATCAAACCGCTTGTTGCACAACTTTTTTAGTTTATTTATGTACAATATATATAAATTGATTTGAATTAGAAACCACATATTAAAGTTATAAATACGACTTCTAAAATCAATACATTTCTAATGATTTAATAAAAATTTCTGAGAAAAAACATCTATTACACTAACATGATGTTCCTCCCCATGCTGTTTGTCAAGCCTTTCTGAACTTTTATAAAATTAAATATTAATTATTTCCTAAATTAATATTTTTACGAATAATTTGTTCAACAAATTATTAAATCATTTTGCTAATTATAATTAGCTCGAGTTAAAGATAGGGAAAGATTTTAACATTTCTCTGCGCCTAACAAACGGGAGAAGCAAAATTATTTTACACGACAATGTAAATTATCATTTACTAAAATAAAATTAATTTCATCTAATTTTTTATTAACAAAAAATTTAAGCTAAAAATTTGCATATTTTTTTTATGCAAAAGACACCTCTTTTGCAGGTAAAGTAAGTAAAAAGTGTTTTCAAACAACCAAATTCAATTCTGTTAAATGTAAATAAAATTTGAACTCTAAAATAAAATTTCCTTTTCTAAGCTCCATAACGAATTTATAGTTTGTCAATAAAAAATACCCCCCTTCATATATAATTTGCCTATTACTAAAACAAAAACTAAGAATAGCGTACCAATAATTAGACCTCCTCGGAAATTGATTTTTAGTGTTTGAATATGGTTCAATAATACCAGTGATGAAAATTGACACGATATGAAAAAAACCATTAGATTGCAAGATACAGATTTTAAGCAGTTAATAGGCGTAAAAGAAGAAACTTACAATGCAATAATGATTGCTCAGCTTCAATTAGCATATGGCTTAAAAGCATAAGTGTCGAGGCAGGCACACAAAACTAACACTTCAAGATCAATTATTTATGGCCTTGAAATACCCAGCGGCAGTATGTAACACAAAAAGAATTAGCATTTGAATTCGAGGTCGGTGAAGCAACAGCACAC
>JAIRXF010000023.1 GCA_031268405.1 Oscillospiraceae bacterium | reverse complement strand
TTACCAGGCGTCTGCTGCGAAGACTGCGGATTTGTATTACCAGGCGTCTGCTGCGAAGACTGCGGATTTGTATTACCAGGCGTCTGCTGCGAAGACTGCGGATCTGTAACACCAGGCGTCTGCTGCGAAGACTGCGGATCTGTATTACCAGTCGTCTGCTGCGCAGGTTTTTCCTTAGCTTTCGTCTGATTTGCGGGATTATTTTTCTGATTGGCGTCGCCATCATCATCCTTTTTCTTACCAGGTTTATTAACATTAGAATCTTGATCTTTATGCTGTTCAAAATCCTCTTTTACTTCAATATACTGATCCTTTTCTTCCTCTAATTCTTTAAATCCACTGAACTTATTCTTGCTGTGCTTAGCCTGTTTTTGCTTGTGACTATTCCCCTTCGTTTTTCTTTTTTTAGAATGCTGACTTGCATCAGTTTTTTGTTCAGTGTCGTCATCCCGCATATTTTGCTCTTGTTCGTCTTTAAGTTCGACTTGAGAAGACTCTTCGGGTTCAGAAGACGTTTCCTCGAAATTCTCATCGGTCTGAGCTCCTTGTTTACCAAAATTTTTGGAGTCTTTATTTTTTTTAGCAGAAGCTTCACTGGAAGATTTTTCTGTTTTTTTTGTCGAAGCGGAATCAACCTCATCTTTTTGAACACTGGCAGATATTGAGGTATTTTCAGAAATTTTATTTAAAATAGCATCTTTTGCCACATTGGCTACAGCTGCACCTGATCCGATCGTGAACATTGCCGCAACAGATGCAAGAAGACTAGTCGAGGTAAACATGCCGCCGGTTACCGCCACTAGATCCTCTTCATTCAATGAACTCGCATTTGCATTTACTTTTTTTTGGAAATTAATACAATCTTTTAAGTCAAAATCATAATTATATTTTCGAGCTAGAGGCACTATGTCGTCTGACATGAATTTATGATTTTCCCCTGGTGACATTTTTCCTTTTGGATATTTTTTTCTAAGTTGTTTAATTTTTTTTCTTATTTGAGGGCTATCATTCACAGCTTTGCAAAAATTCTTAAACGACTCTTCTGACATAAGTCAAAACCTCCTAAAATTTCAAAGAACAATCTGAAAATAAAATCAAAAGCAACTCCTAATTTTAATTAACTCATTAACACATAATTCAGCTCAATTCATACTTAAGATTTATCACCAGACTCATTGTTTTTTTGGGTAGATTGCTTGTTATCTTTTTTCTCTTCTTTTGCCTTTTTCTCGTAATCAGATGATTTTCCTTGACTTTGGCTGACGGATGTAGAAGTTTTAATCAAAGGCCCACTATTTTGTGACATATTAGCTATGCCCATTCCCGTACCAATCATAGACAAAGCTGCAAAGCTTGCAGCACCAAATGCAATAAATGGGTTAGAAAGCCCACCCGTCACTTCGAATAGATCTTCATCATTTAATGAGCCAGATTCTTCTTTCATCTGATAATCTATATAATCATTAAAATCAAAGCTATAGTTATTTCTTTTAGCCAATATTATCACGTCATCTACTATAAATTTATAAGTATCTTCCGGTGACATTTTCCCGGGGGGATATTTTTTTCTAAGTTGCTTCAACGACTCCTTTATTCTGTCATCATTATTTATAGCTTTGCAAAAATTTTTAAAAGATTCTTGTGACATATAACGTTCCTCCTCGTGCACAATAAAAACTAATCCCCTAAATCAGTTCTTAACCACTTACCAATACGGGGCTTAGTTTCCCCTGTACAAACTATTGAAGCGAGTTCATCATCCGTTAACGGCCTCATCACCGATGATTCTGATTCTTGAAAAATTTCGCTGTTTTGGGGCTTATTTTCTTCTAGCATTGTAAATTCCTCCTGTTCAAAATTGGCAATCTAAAATTTCCACAGAGATATTGTGCCCCGTTTAATAAATAAAATTCATACGATGCACCGGCTCCGAACTTTTTTATGTACGCAAAACATATAATATCAAAGGAAGAGGTGAACACCAACGTTTGGAATTATTTTCAGTGTTTTCATAATGCTGTTCGCCATCATTGGTCTTGTTGAAGTATTTCGAATTCTTATTTTAATGGTCTTTAGAACTAAAGATGACAGTAGTTTAATTATTCTGGTTCCAATTAGCGGCCATAATGAAGAAGCCGAATTTTTGCTAAGAAGCGCCGTTGCAAAACTTAAATGGCTGGGTTCGGTTGGAAAACAAAGAATAATTTGCATTGATAACGGAATGGACTCAGAAACTAGAAGAGTCTGTGAAATCATAGAGCAAAAATATGAATTTATAGAAATATGTTTTTCTAATGAGCTCGAAAAAAAATTTTATCACCATAAATTTCATTGATCATAGTTAACGTAAATTAAAAATAGATACATCCACGCTTAAATTCACGTAAATTAAACTGTAAATTTTTATTCTAATTGCATTTTTAAGAAACGATGCAAAATAACAATTTTAATCTTTGCGCCATATTGTTTTGTCGGGATTTATTCTGTAAGTGTTGTAAACTAGGCCATCTCTCATGCATTTGTGAACTATGGCCCCATCTGGTATTGTGGCTCCACAAGCCCTACATGTTAACGCACCGTCAAAATTTCTGCGAGACGTAGAAAAAGCAAAAACATCATCTCTTGGGGCATTATTGATATTCGAAAAAGAATTTTGTCCCCCCGAAATTCCCTGTAAATCTTCAGTCTCTTCTCTTTTATTTTTGTCCATATTTTTTCTCCTCTCGCCTGTAATTTTAACCAGACTTTAATTTTTAATATTTTAATGTTATATAATGATTCTATGGATATTTTTATTTCTGAATTCACCACTGAAAATCCGAAATTTAAAAATATAAATTTGCAACAATCATGAGTGTTTCCGCAAACTTTAATTTTATCCTTATTCTTTAGATTTTTTTGCTAAAAATTTGTGCAATAAGGAATAGTCCGCAAAACTAGCAACGCTTAAATTTATAGAAGGTTGGGTGGATTTATGTCCGATTTTAAAAGCAACATAATATTTGAAACATTAGACGGAAATGAAGCAGCAGCACATGCTTCGTACGCATTCACCGACGTCGCCGCAATATATCCGATAACACCTTCTTCAAAAATGGCCGAAAAAATTGATGAGTTCTCAGCATCGGGTAAAAAAAATATCTTCGGAAACGTAGTAAGCGTCAGATGTATGCAATCGGAAGCCGGAGTTGCCGGAGCCATGCATGGAAGCCTTGCATCTGGTGCACTGGCAACAACTTACACCGCCTCGCAAGGCCTTTTACTTATGATTCCCAATATGTACAAAATGGCAGGAGAATTACTTCCCGGCGTAATTCACGTGTCATCAAGAACTATTGCAACTCACTCGCTATCTATTTTTGGCGATCATTCCGATATTTATGCTTGCCGTCAAACTGGATTTGCTATTTTATGTTCAAATACTCCACAAGAGGTAATGGATTTTGCGACGGTCGCTCATCTTTCATCAATAAAATCAAGAATTCCGTTTATCCATTTTTTTGATGGTTTTAGAACATCTCACGAGATACAAAAAATAAGAATCATAGATTATAAAGACCTTAAAGAAATGATAGATGAACACAAAGTAAATGAATTTAAACAAAGAGGTTTAACCCCAGAGAAACCCGTCTTACGCGGTTCTGCGCAAAACGATGACATTTTTTTTCAAGCAAGAGAAGCATGTAACACTCATTACGATAATCTGCAAAATACAATTTGCTATTATTTAGATGAAATAAATAAAAGATACAAAACAAATTACGAGCCTTTCAATTATTATGGAGACAAAGAAGCCACAAACATAATTGTAGCTATGGGTTCGGTTTGTGAAACAATTGAAGAAGTCGTGGATTACTTAAGAAGTCGCGGAGAAAAAGTAGGGCTCATAAAAACTCGATTGTATAGGCCTTTTTTAACAAAATACTTGTTAAAAATAATTCCCAAAACAGTTAAAAATATTTCTGTACTCGACAGAACTAAAGAACCTGGCTCAGTGGGCGAACCGTTGTATCTTGATGTCTTTGCCGCAATTAAAAATAATAAAACTTTTGTTGATGTTCGGATTCTAAGGGGAAGATATGGCCTTGCCTCAAAAGATACCGGGCCTTCTGAAATACTATCGGTATATAAAAATATGAAAAAAACAAATTGTAAAGATCACTTCACAATAGGCATTAACGATGACGTTACCCTCTTATCGTTAAGCAAAGAAGACGAACCAGAAATATCACCTAAAAATACCATCTGTTGCAAATTTTGGGGGTTTGGTTCAGATGGAACAATCAGCGCAAATAAAAACTCTATAAAAATTATAGGAAATAAAACTCAGCTACATGTGCAGGGGTATTTCGCTTATGATTCAAAAAAATCTGGTGGCCTAACCGTCTCTCATCTTCGCTTTGGACCATCGCGTATTAAATCAACCTACTACGTGAGAAACGCTGACTTTATAGCATGCCATAACTCATCTTATGTCTATAAATACAATATGTTAAAAGATTTGAAAAAATCGGGAAAATTTTTATTAAATTGCACTTGGAAACCTGAAGAATTAAGCAATAAATTGCCCTGTCATGTGATAGAAGAGATCATTAAAAAAAATATTGATTTTTATATAATAAATGGTGCTAAAATTAGCTATGAATTAGGGCTCGGAGAAAAAATTAACACGGTTTTACAAGCGGCATTTTTTAAAATTTTAAATTTTATAGATGAAGATAAAATCAAAAAATACATGAAAGATGCAGCATCCGCTCAGTATATCAAAAAAGGTGAAAAAATAGTTTTTATGAATCATCAGGCCATAGAATATGGCATGCAAAACGTTGTAAAAATTGACCTTAACTCGCTTAAAATTCTAAAAAAAATTAAAAATACTAAACCTTTAAATTACGATGAATCAGCATCAAAAAATCTTGTAAAATACGTAGAAAATATAATGATTCCTATCAATAAATACGAAGGTAACAAACTTGCCGTTTCAAATTTTTTACCATACGTAGACGGAACATTTCCTCAGGGTTCTGCAGCCTTTGAAAAACGTGCTGCAGCAATAAAAGTTCCAGCTTGGAATCAAGAAAGTTGCATTCAATGTAATTTTTGCTCGTATATTTGTCCCCATGCGGTTATAAGACCGGCGATATTAGACGAAAAAGAAGTCAAAAATGCACCAAATAAGATGAAAATGAAGGATTTTCTGGGCTTTAAAAATTTGAAATTTTCCATTGTTATATCTGTAAAAGATTGCACAAATTGCGGATGCTGTGTAAAAATATGTCCCGCTATTAAACCTTGCAAAGCTCTCGAAATGAAAACAGCGAACACACAAACCTTTTCTCAGGAATTCTTTGATTATTCATTAAAACTAAAAAATAAACCGGAGGTTTTTGAAAAATTTGGCCGCACTACCGTTAAAGGAAGTCAGTTTTCCAAACCGTTACTAGAATTTTCTAGCGCTTGCGCCGGTTGTGGCCAAACTCCTTACGCCAAACTTGCAACACAGCTTTTTGGCGAAGATATGATCATAGCAAATGCAACGGGTTGCTCTTCTATATGGGGTGGATCCTCTCCCACAACGCCGTACACAACCAACAAAAACGGAAACGGCCCAGCTTGGCAAAATTCTCTTTTTGAAGATAACGCAGAATTTGCTTTTGGAATTTCTCTTGCTAAAAATACTGTAAGAAAAAATTTATCACATTTAATAGAAGAAATTTTTACCAAAACAGAAAACGAAAATCTTAAGAAATATTGTAAAAGATATTTCGAAACAAAAGAAAATAGAGAAAAAAACAAGCAAGCCTCAAATAAATTGTTGAAATGTCTTGAAGAAACGAATCTTTCGAAAGATTTAGTAAATTCGAAAGAAGAAATATTAAAAAATAGAAATTTCCTTACCTCAAAAAGCATATGGATGTTCGGCGGAGACGGCTGGGCTTATGATATAGGATTTGGGGGAATCGATCATGTAATCGCGTCTTTGGATGATATAAATATTTTAATTTTTGATACCGAGATATATTCCAATACGGGGGGGCAAGTTTCCAAGGCCACGCCCATGGCTTCTTCTGCGAAATTTGCAATTTCGGGTAAAGAAACAAAAAAGAAAGATCTAGCCATGATTTTTATTAATTACGAGCAAATTTATGTGGCTCAAGTAGCAATGGGTGCAGATTTTAATCAGTGCATCAAAGCTTTTGAAGAAGCACAAAGTTACAATGGCCCTTCAGTAATAATCGCATACGCTCCTTGCATAAGCCACGGTATAAAGGGTGGTATGAGTAATTCTATACTCGAAGAAAAAGAAGCCGTCAAATCGGGATATTGGAATCTTTTCAGATTTGACCCGCGTCTTGCAAAAGAAAATAAAAACCCTTTTTTATTAGACAGCAAAACCCCTTCTTTGGATTATCAGGACTTTATTGCAAAAGAAACACGTTACAATTCTTTGCAAAAGATGTTTCCCGAAAGAGCAAAAAGTCTTTTTGCACAAGCCAGTAAATTATCTAAAGAAAAGTATGAAAAATTACTAAAAATGTCAAAAAAATATTAAATCATTAGCAAATTTAAAAACATTATAAATAGCATCGCCGTATAGAAATTTGATAAATATTTTAAAATCTCTGCTTTGTTTAAAGCTTTCTGTCAGAATCTAACAATAAAATTCTGTAGAATTTATTTCGTAAGTCAACTAGAAATCATTCCGAATCCACGTCGTCACCCACCTCATATTCATCCGGCCAACCCCAAAGCTCTTGGGGGTATTCTGTTCTTTCGTAATTTTCAACCAGTAAACCACTCACAATATCATCCGGGACATCTGGATACCAAACCCACTTGCTGTTCAAAAGTATTGCGCGCCATTTTGTCCCGTTGGTGTCAATAATCCCAGATACCACTGGAGGTGAAAAATCTTCAGCTTTTAATAAATTTGGTGCGCTCGAAACATTGTTGGAATTTATGCCTCCCGAAACGGATAAAATATTATTATTATCTAAGTTTTTAATTTTACCTTTTTTACGACTTTTATCTTTCACTATTTTTCAATCTCCTCGAAATAATATCTCAAGGTGACAACAAGTCCCACTCGTATTTATGCTTTCCATTTTTGCAAAAAATAAACAAAATAATTTAATGGAAATTTTAAAAAATAACTAATATATGTTAAAATTAAGCGTGTTTGTACGGTTATGTGATTTTTCTAAAATAAAGCTACGAAAAATTTGAACCCCGCTTTAAACACAAAAAACATTTTGCAGATATTATAAATGTATCAAAAATACTATTTGTTTTTGACCTTCATCTATTAAAAGGAGAAAATATTTGAAAATATTATCGATCGACACCTCGTTTTCAGCAGTTTCAGTTGCTCTAACAGAAAACAGTGAGGTTCTTGCAAATTTTTTTATTAATGCTGGACTTCGACACAGCATAACATTAATGCCGATGATAGATCAGCTTTTTAAGTGCTCTAACGAAAGAATTGAAGATATTGATTTATTTGCAGTTTCCACAGGTCCGGGGTCATTTACTGGAATTAGAATAGGAATTTGCACTGTGCAAGGCATGTCTCTCGCTCTTGATAAGCCTTGCGTTGGAATATCTAGTCTTCATTCCTTGGCAGTCTCTGCCATGCTTTCAACAAAAGATATTTTTGGTGTTATAATTTGTGCAATGGACGCTAAATGTCAGAGGGTTTACAGCGCAGTTTTTGAAAATTCTAAAACGGGTTTAACAAGAAAAACCAACGATTGTGCATTAACAATAAACGAACTAGTTGAATTCATAGATACACACGAAGGAAAAATTTTTCTAATCGGCGACGCTGCAGAATTATGTTTAAGCAAAATTCACAATAAAAACGTTGCTTTGTTAAATACTTCACTGAATTGGCGAAACTTTGCAATAGGAATTGCCAAAATATCAGAAAATATGTTTCTTGAGGGAAAATCAATGAACATCAATAAAATTAGACCTTCGTATGTTTGTGTTCCCAAAGTGCAAAGAAATAAAAACATTGTCAAGGATGTGTAATTTTTATATGATCAAGATTGCTATTGGTTCCGATCACGGGGGGTTTCACCTAAAAGAAGCTATTAAAAGTTTTTTAAATGAAAATAAATTTGATTTAGAGGATTTTGGAACTTACAACAAAGAATCTTCAGATTATACGGAATTTGCATTCAAAGTAGGCAAAAGTGTGTCTATCGGAAAATGTCAATTGGGAATAATTTGTTGCAAAACAGGAGCGGGGGTTTGTATAGTGTCCAATAAGATTAAGGGCATCAGGTCGGTTTCTTGTTTTAACAAAAAATCCGCTCAAATGGCTCGAAGGCACAATGACGCAAACGTGTTGTGTTTGGGAAGTATATTTGTTGAACCTAAAGAAGGCGTTGAAATTGTAAAAATATTTTTAGAAACTTCTTTTGAATTTGGAAGACATCTCTTAAGAGTGCAAAATATTTCTAAAATAGAAAACAACATTTTTAAATAAAGATTATTCGCGCGACCAAGCAGTGAATTCGTTTACGTTAAAATAATAATCAAAACTAAATACTACTAATCTTGACGTTACTCATTAAACACAGATTTTATCCCAAAATATTAAATTACAACAGCTATTTAAAGGTATTTATTATAAATTATACCTTAATTTGCCATTAAGAAAAATAAAAAAATTCTGCTGGAAATCAGAATAGATCTTGAATCCCAGCAGAACATCAAATAATCCATTATTTTTTAGAATTTTTTCTTTTTCTCGTTGTTGATGAAGCTCGTTTCTTTGTTGTATTTCCAGTTCTGTTCTTTTTTGCAGCACTACAACCTTTAAGATTGTTCGCGTTGTTATTACTATTATTTCCATTTCTAGCATTTGAATTTCGTCTTTGGTTAGCCATTTTAAATAGCCCCCTTGTAGTATTTTATTACACGCTTTTACAAAAATTAAATTTCAAAGCAGCGTGCGACAGTATTGTTTGCATAATAACAATAAATATTCATTTATACTATATTTTTTTATTGTATTGCACAAAATATAATTAGATTTTAGAAAATATTCGCGAAAAACATCTGTACAACACACAGATAAAGCTGAATTTATAAAATTTTTATGTACACTCAAATCAATTTATAAAAATAAGAACATTTGGAATTTCAAAATCTTTCTTACATACTTTCGGGGACATCTATCTTAAACATATTAAGAATATTTTTTATGACTATTTTGGTTGATAAACACAGATGCAGCCTTGCTTTAGCGAGTGATTTATCTTCATTTTCTATGCGGCAAGTTGTGTAAAACTTATGGAAAAGAGTAGCAACTTTTATTACATATTTAGTAACACTTGATGGATCAAAATTTTTAGATGCATCAATTATTTCTTGTGTATAAGACGCCAAACAAAATATTAACTCTTTTTCGGATCTCGAACACAAGTTTTTTAAATCTTTTGCTTCTAATTTTTTTAAATCCTCTATTTTGAAATAGCTCTTCCTAAGAACACTACAAATTCTAGCGTGAGCATATTGTACGTAGTAAACCGGATTAATAGAAGCCCGTTTTTTCGCCAAATCAAGATCAAAATCCAGTTGAGAATTCGCTTTTAAAATGTTAAAGAAAAACCTTGCTTCATTTACATTTACCTCTTCTAAAAGATCAATCAAACCTATGGTTTCTCCGGTTCTTTTGCTCATACGAACTGTTTTTCCGTTTTTAACCAATTTAACAATTTGAACCACTACTATTTCAAGTTTCGAGCTAGAAATTCCAAGAGCATCCATAGCACCCTTCATTCTTGCGATGTGTCCATGATGATCGGCACCCCAGATGTTCACACAAATATCAAAATTTCTTTTTAAAAACTTATTTCTATGATACGCGATATCAGCGGTAAAATAAGTAGGAATGCCGTTTTCTCTTATCAAGACTTTGTCTTTTTCGCAATTAAAACTAGATGCTTTGGCCCAAAGAACACCATCTTTTTCATAAGTAGCTTTTTGGGCTTTTAAATCCTTAATCGTTTGTTCTATTTCTGAATTTTTATAGAGTTCACTCTCATAAAACCAATTATCAAATTCTATTCTATATTTTTTGAGATCTTCTTTCATTTTTTTTATATTTTGGGGCAAAACAAAATCAATCAGCGCTTTTTTTCTAATTGAAGATTCAACGTTTACATATTTTTCTCCAAAAATATCTGCGAATTTTTTAGCTAAAACAGTTATATCTTTTCCTTTGTATCCATCTTCAGGAAATAAAACCGATTCTTCACCTAAAAAATTTTGCAAATATCTAGCTTCCAAAGATTGGGAGAATTTTTCAATTTGATTCCCGGCATCATTAACATAGAATTCCTTGTACACATTGTATCCCGCAATATCTAACACAGAAGCTAGACAATCACCGAACGAACCTCCTCTAGCATTACCAAGATGCATTGGTCCTGTTGGATTTGCCGAAACAAATTCAACCATAACTTTTTTATTTTTTCCAAAATCACTTCTACCGTAATAGGCGTCATTTTTTACAATATCTTGTAATATATTGCCCCAAAAATTCGCATTAAATTTAAAATTAATAAATCCTGGACCGGCGATTTCACAAAAATCAAAATCACTGCCACCTAAACTAATATTTTTAACTATTTTTTTAGCAATATCCAAAGGCGACGTTTTAAAAGTTCTGGCGCAAACAAGTGCGACATTTGTAGAAAGCTCTCCGTGTTCTCTGTTTACAGGGACTTCTATAAAAAAATCAGGACAATTTAATCTTTCTTTGTTTATACAATCCAGAGCTTTTTTTATTCTCTCTCTGAGCAATTTTTTAGCTTCTAAAAAAATTTTGGACATGATTTTTCTACCCTCTTTCAAGACTAAATATAAGTCTATCGGTATAATTTTAATAAATTTTAAAATTTTATTCAAGAAGAATTGCGCTTTTGATTGCATCGGTTTTTATAAATACCTTTATAATTTTAAAATCGAAAATTAGTTTCCAAAAAACCTAATCTATGATACAATGCTTGTAGAATTGTAGTATATATAAGTTAGTTTTTTAATTTCTATCAAGAAACAATTGAGGTTTTGAAGTTTTTATAAATTTATCAAATCAAATTTATTACTTCACATTTCGGGGTGATATATGGGTTATAGCAAAGGAAATATAAAGATTTTTACGGGAAATTCTAATAAAGCTCTTGCTCAAAAAATTGCAGATAATCTCAATCTCCCGATAGGTCGATCGGAGGTCAAAACATTCAGCGATGGAGAGGTTTCGCTTTCGTTAGAAGAGTCTGTTCGAG
The DNA here is from genome assembly GCA_031268405.1 of Oscillospiraceae bacterium. Lineage (GTDB taxonomy): Bacteria > Bacillota > Clostridia > Oscillospirales > Acutalibacteraceae > JAITRE01. The sequence continues at coordinate 24,031 of JAIRXF010000023.1, read as the reverse complement.
GGTCAGATTGTTTTATAATACAGTCCACTTGCAACCCGGTAAATACAAACATAATGGAACTTCTAATAATGATAGATGCCATGAAGCGAGCTTCTGTTGCTAGCATCAGCGCTGTTATTCCTTATTTTGGTTATGCAAGACAAGACCGAAAATCAAAAGCGCGGCAGCCTATATCAGCAAAACTTGTTGCCGATATAATAACAACCGCGGGGGCTAATAGAATTCTTACCATGGATTTGCACGCACCGCAAATACAGGGTTTTTTTAATATACCCGTTGATAATTTGATCGGCGCTCCTATACTCGCTTCTTACTTAAAACAAAAAATTTCCGAACATACTTCTGATTTCGTGGTTGTGTCGCCAGATCTAGGCTCGGTTACTCGTGCAAGAAGTTTTGCCTCAGAGCTATCTTGCCCTCTCGCCATTATAGACAAACGTCGTTCAGAAGCTAATGTAAGTCAGGTTATGAACATTATAGGGGATGTTAAAGGCAAAAAGGTAATACTTGTTGACGATATGATAGACACTGCTGGCACCCTTTGTAACGCAGCTAAGGCCGTGATCGAATGCGGTGCGGCTACGCAAGTTTATGCATGCGCTACGCACGGCGTAATATCCGGCCCAGCTGTAAAAAGAATTAAAGACAGCCCCATTTCTAAACTTATACTTCTAGATACCATTCCCGTAGCAAAAAATGGATTGCAAGAAAAACTTGAGATTTTATCTGTAGATGAAACTTTTTCAAAAGCTATTAGTAGAATTCACGAAGGTAAATCTCTTTTTGCTACAACTTAATTAAACGCTCGAAATAAATGGTCTTAAATTATTGACTAAAATCCTCAGAAGAAGATTTTAACACTTTGGTTCCAAATGGCATCAAGGCCAGTTCGGCGAATTTAAAACTTTGAATTGCAAACGGTATTCCCACTACGGTCAAACTCCATAAAACTCCAACAACAATCGCAATCAAACAAAGTTCCCAACCAAAAACTAATACCCAAAGTAAATTTAGAAGAAACCCCCCAACATTGCCTGTATGAATTATTTTTTTGCCAAAGGGCCATAAAGTCAGATTTGCAAACTTAAAACACTGAATTCCAATGGGAATACCCACTACAGTAATACACAATGCAAGTCCACATATAAACCACGTGGCGGATAAAATTAAACCGCCAAATATTACCCATAAAATATTTCCTAACAATTTCATTTGCTCTATTCACATTCCTTGAGATAAATTTTTACGATAAGGTGGTGTTGTCTCATTCAAAAATATAACATCTCACCTTGCTTAATACTATGTTTTTAAAATACACAAGGTGAAAACAAGCTTTGAAAATTGTAAGAATATAAAATTAAAACCCCCATTTAATTAATACATCTTCTCAGTTGATTTTTATAATATCATACAGATTTACCAACTAAAAATCTTTTTTTCCCTTCCCCCTATGATATTTGCAATGTTGCTTTTATGTTTTAAAATAACCAATATAGCAACTGGTATCGACAGCAATATATCTTTTAAACCAACGGAAAATATTAGCGCCGCAACTGGATAGAATATGGCTGCGGATATCGATGAAAATGATACCACCCTAGAAAAAGCAAAAGCCAGAAGAAAAACAAACAAAATCGCCAGTAAAACACACCAATTCGTCATCAATATAACAGAAGCGCTTGTTATAACTCCTTTTCCGCCTTTAAATCCGAAAAAACAGGGATATACATGCCCCAAAATACAAAAAAACCCCACTATGCAAGACACATGCCCCAACGCAAAATCTCCGATTTTACCACAAGTAATCGATATAAAAAATGTTGAGATCAATATTGCCATTATACCTTTTAAAAAATCACATAACAGCGTAAGTATGGCGGGCATTTTTCCAACCGAACGCAAAACATTCGTAAATCCCGCATTTTTGCTACCCATATTTCTTATATCTTTTTTATTGCTTATTTTGGTGAATATTACAGAAAAACTAATGCTCCCCAACAAATAACCGATTATAGCAACAATTGAAACCACAAGCCAATTGTCAAAAAGAAAATTCACTACATTCATCTCTTCTGTCACATTAATCAACCAAATACTTCCCCTCATAAACAATAACTTGCATGATGACACACACACAAAATCTGTTTAAAATTTAATTCTAACTCACAAATACTTGTAAACCAAAAAAACAATAATACACAAGATTCTAAACAAAATCACAAAAAATCAACCGTTAAGAAGAAAGCTTAATTTGTTCGCTATTTTCACTTCGATAATCGCGGCAATTAACCGATTGCTCCCCTCTTTCTCGAATAATAAATCTAACAGGTGTAGAATTCAAACTAAAGGTCTCTCTTAATCTATTCTCTATATATCTTTTGTAAGAAAAATGAAACAGTTTTTTATAATTTACAAAAATCACAAAAGTAGGAGGTTTTGCAGAAACTTGCGTCATATAAAAAATCTTCAACCTTTTGCCTTTGTTGGTGGGTGGCTGAACTCTTAACAAAGCATCCGATAAAAAATAATTAATTCTCCCCGTGGTTATACGCATTGAACTTGAAGAAAATGCTCGATTAACATAAACAAATAAGTCATCTATACGCTTACCCGTTTTAGCGGAGACAAAAATAATATCTGCCCATGATAAAAAAGCAAATTTTCTTAAAAAATCGCTCTTAAATCTTTTATGAAATTCGGAACCCGATTTAACGTCGCATTTATTAACTATTATTACGCAAGGTTTTAAAGCTTTATTTACAAGACCAGCAATTTTAACATCTTGATCGGTAAATCCAGTATCAGCGTCAATAATCAAGGCACACACATCGCTCCGAGCAATAGCTATCTTCGCACGAATTACACTGTATCTTTCAAGCGCCTCATGCACTTTACTTCTCTTTCTCAATCCAGCAGTGTCCACAAAACAGAATCTCCCGCAATTATTACTTATAGTGGAATCGGTTGTGTCTCGCGTCGTGCCCCATACATCAGAAACCACGCATCTTTCTTCGCCAACAATCCTATTAATCAAAGAGGACTTCCCCACATTGGGCTTACCTATTATTGCCACCTTGACGCAATCTCCTTTTTGGTGAATTTCGGAGCAATTACCCAAAATCATCAAAATTTTATCCAATAAATCTCCCGTGCCGTGGCCATGTATCGAAGAGATTGGTATAACGTCACCAAGAGCTAAATCATAAAACTCATAAAAATCAATATCATCATTTCCTGTTTTATCACACTTGTTAGCACAAATTATTACAGGCTTGTTGCTCTTTCTGAGAGTTGATGCGATATCCTTATCCTGAGCAGTAATTCCTGTCTTGGTATCAACAACAAAAAGTATAACATCAGACGTTTGAATGGCTAAGTCTGTTTGTTGCATTGATCTTTTGGCAATCACATCATCATCTTTGCAATTTTGTTCCAAACCGCTTGTATCCACAAGTGAAAATGACACATTATTCCAGTGGCAATCGGCATATATACGGTCGCGCGTTACACCAGAAATGTTGCTCACAATAGAAATCCTCTTGCCGGATAATTTATTGAACAATGTAGATTTTCCAACATTGGGCCTTCCTATCAATGCAACCAATGGCTTAGACAAACCAAAAACCCCTCTCAACAAAGCTGATTCTAAGAACTCTTTTTGATTACTTGCTTACCTTTATAATACCCACAATCTTCACACACTTTATGCAGGGGTTTGTATGCTAAACAGTTATCGCATCTAATAAGTGTTGGCGGTTTTATCTTCCAAACACTCGAGCGCCTCTTGTCTCTTCTTGACTTTGAAACTTTTCTTTTTGGTACTGCCATTTTATCACCCTCCCGACATGTAAAAACTAAGTCATATTACCGGGTGTATTTTACCATTTCTGAATTTTGGTGTCAACTCAAACACACATCTAAAACATATAGGTCTGTCATTAAATTTTCTGTCAATTTAGAAATTCTCAAGAAACTATTATTGCAAATAAAGTGTGAGTCCGCACTTGAACTTAGTTGATATATTTCTTAAATTTTGCTAAAATAAGTATTGTTACTTCAATCTTATTAAATCTATATAATTTGTAACTAGGAGTTTTCATAAGTTTGGTGGTTTAAACTTTGCATAAAAAAGATATAAAATCAATGAGCCTTGACGAAATAACTGACGAGATTAAAATTTTGGGTTACAAACGCTTTAACGCCACACAGATTTTTTCTTGGCTAGCGAAAGGTACACTGAATTTTGATGACATGACAAATCTTTCAGTAAAACTTCGCGATAAACTCAAAGATGAATATAAAATTTGTTCAACTAAAATTATTAAAAAGCTGATTTCAAAAGATAATTCGACTACCAAATACTTGTTATCATTGGAGGATGGTGAAAAAGTTGAAAGTGTTGTTATGAAATATCATCACGGATACACTGCATGTGTGTCAAGTCAAGCTGGATGTAGAATGAACTGTTTGTTTTGCGCAACAGGTAAGGGAGGATTCTCTCGAAATCTTACCGCTTCTGAAATGATTTCTCAGATACAAATTGTGGAGAAAGATATGGGAATTAAGGTTTCTAACGTAGTAATGATGGGCATGGGTGAACCGCTTGACAATTATGAGAACACATTGAAATTTTTAAATATAACAACATCGGAAAAAGGTATGAATATTGGAAATCGACACGTTTCTGTTTCTACTTGCGGCTTAGCCAACAAAATTTACGACCTCGCTCAAAAGAAACTTAGATTAACTCTTTCGGTTTCTTTGCACGCTCCAAACGACGAAATAAGAAATCAGCTCCTAAAAATAAATAAAATATTTCCACTCGATTATCTTTTATCGGCTTGCAAAACCTACGCTATCAATGCAAAGCGCAGAATAACCTTCGTTTATTCTATGATAAAAAATGTTAACGATAGTGACGACTGTGCAAAACAACTTTCAAGCAAAATTTTTTCTATTCCGTGTCATATAAATTTGATCCCGTTAAACGAAATAGAAGGTAGCAAGTTCGAAAAAAGTCAACGAGCCAGAATAGAGCGATTTTGCGAAATTTTGACGGAAAGAGGAATAAGTGTCACAATCAGAAGAAGTTTGGGAAGAGATATAAATGCTTCTTGTGGCCAATTGAAGTTTAAAAGTTTAAAAAGAAGTGAAAACAGCAATATTAATAATTGCACAGTGGTAAATTAGGAGGTATTACACTTGAAAGCGTTTAGCAAAAGCGAAGTCGGATCTCTTCGAGAAACAAATCAGGACAACTGCTATTTTAAGGTGTCTGAAGATTTTGTCTGCGCCGTGGTTTGCGATGGAGTCGGTGGTTCCAACGGAGGCGGCATAGCCAGCAATCTGGTAATTGACACAGTAAAAGAAGAAGTCTCAAACATTTTCGACACCGATAAAAAAAATGATCTAGAAGCTCTAAAAGCTTTTTTATTTGATACGGCAAAAAAGGCAAACGAGGTTATACTTGAAACATCTCGTGCTAACGAAAATTTAAAAAATATGGGCACAACTATGGTTTTGGTTGCAATTATCGGCGATGTTTTACAGCTGGTATATGCAGGCGATAGTAGGGCCTATTTGATGTCGAAGAATGATAATTCAATAAAACAAATAACAAAAGATCATTCTTTGGTGCAAGAGATGGTAGACGCAGGGCATATTACAGATGAACAGGCAAAAGATCATCCACTAAAAAACATAATAACACGTTCTCTTGGTATGGATATGAACAATAAATTTGACTATATAAAAACTTCCTTTTCTGACAATACAGCTTTGCTAATTTGTACAGATGGTCTGACAAATTCTCTTTCAGATAAAGAAATTTTTGATGTATTCTTAGATGCACCTGATATAGAAAAATTTGTTAGCAATACAATGAATTTAGCAAAGAAATTGGGAGGACAAGATGACATCACCATTTTAGCCGTGGATGAATAAAAATTTCAAATAAAATTCTTCATTTGAAACAATACTCAGAGTTTGACAATATTAATTTATTTAACGATTCCCACAATTAAGCTTTTAAAATCTATGAGGAGCTGGTTTTAAAATGGATAGATACATCGGCAAAAGACTCGATAAACGCTATGAAATACAAGAGCTTATAGGCGTTGGCGGAATGTCTATGGTCTACAAAGCCCTCGATCAGGTAGAACAAAAGACTGTTGCACTTAAGATATTAAAAGATGAATTTTTGTCGAACGAAGATTTTACAAGAAGATTTAAAGATGAATCAAAGGCAATTTCCATATTATCACATCCCAATATAGTTAAGGTTTATAACGTCAGTTTTGGAGACAAAATCCAATATATTGTAATGGAATATATAGACGGAATAACGCTCAAAGAATATATACAAAATCACGGTCAGATTAAATGGCAAAAAGCTATCAAATTCATTTGTCAGATTTTAAAAGCACTTGAACACGCTCATGATAAAGATATAGTTCATCGTGATATGAAACCTCAAAATATAATGATTTTGCCAGATAAAACCGTCAAAGTCACAGATTTTGGAATAGCAAGATTCACCGGTCAAAAAAGTAAAACCATGACGGAAAAAACCATTGGATCTGTCCATTATATTTCGCCCGAACAAGCCAAGGGCGGCGTTGTTGACGACAAAGCCGATATATATTCAGTAGGCGCTATACTTTACGAAATTATTACGGGAAAATTACCGTTTGAAGCCGATACAGCGGTTTCTGTGGCACTTATGCAAGTTCAAATGGAACCAACCCCACCCAAAAATATTTGTGAAAACATTCCGGTCGGATTAGAAGAAATTGTAATGAAGGCTATGAAAAAAAACAAAAATCAGCGATTTTCTTCTGCAGAAGAAATGCTCAACGCCATAATGAGAGTAGAACAAAACCCCCATACGGTTTTTAATTATAGTTATTTTAATGATGATGGCCTTACCAAACATATGGATCCCATAAGAGATAACAAAAAGGATTATGGGGATGGTTACACCGACAGCAACAATAAATATGAAGACATTTCCCAAAATACAAAATGGCTTCGAACGGCAATTATAGTAGGAGTATCGGTTTTGGTTTTTCTTCTAGGATTTGGGTGCTACGCGCTCTTTGGGCATTTTTCTGGTTCTTCCAAAGACGTGGATGTTCCTAATTTCATTGGTAAAAAAGCTTCAGAAATTCAATCAGATAAAAACTATAAATTTAATTTTGAAACCGAATCTGTTTATGATCCCAATAAACCTGAAGGTATTGTTGTAGATCAAGATCCTAGGCCAAATTCCAAAAAAATAAAAGAAGATGCAAAAATAATTCTTAAGGTTAATGGTTCCCCCATACAGTCTAAAGTTCCAAGTGTTAAGGGTTTGAGCGAAGAAGTAGCCCGAGCAAAACTCAGAGAAGCAGGTTTTACAACAGAAGTATTGGAGGTTGAAGATAACGAGGTTCCCAAGGGTATGGTTGTAAAAACCGATCCAGAAGAAGGTACTTTTATCAACTCCAAAAGCACCGTTAAAATATTTATCAGCAAAGGTGCGTCCATCAAGAAGGTTAGAGTTCCCGATGTTATTGGGTTGAGTCGCAGTGAAGCTATAGATCGCTTAGTGTCCAGTAATTTGAAAATCTCCGAGAAAATTTTAACAAAAAGTAGTGACAAAGATAACGATACAGTTATAGCTATCAGCCCAACCGTTGGATCGGAAGTAGGAGAAAACACTTCAATACAGCTAACTGTTAGTTCAAAAGAGACTAAAAAGAAAGAAAAATCCGCAGAAATTGACGTCGATTTGCCTGGTAATGTAAACTACGATGTAACTCTCAGCGTTTATATCGATGGTGTTTCTGATGATTCCAATAGCAAAAAAGTTAAACCAAGTTATAACAGTTCGTATAAATTCCAGGTCAAAGGAATTAGTGGCAAAAAAACAGTCAGTGTTGATCTAGATGGATCTCCTTACAGAATTTATGAAGTTGATTTTGATTCCAATCGAGTTGTGGTTAAACAAAAAAATCAATATGTTGCCCCACAAAACAAACCAAATCAATAGATTCAAATATTATATAAAAATCAACTTTGAAACTCCTCTTCGTAATCTGCTTAATTTTGGTATTTGACTTTAAAAATGGAGTAAGATACAATATTTATCATGTTTGGCATTTAATGGGGGGGGAGATATCCAAAAATTGGCTTTGCATCGAGCTTTGAATCTTATTTTTGTAATCGAAGGGAAGGTATTAAAATGAAAAGTAAAGGATTTTCAAGACGCTTCATGGCACTCTTTTGCGCGGTTTTTTTCTCAGCGACTCCGGCGATAAATAATCTATACTTTAATCAAAATGCACACGCTTATGACACCCACAACGCAGATCCAAGACAAGAAAAATTAATTGTAAACCATTATAACTTTAACGTACCCTTGTTTAGTTATGAAGACGAGAAATTTACACCCGATGGATATCTTCCAAGCTTTAATACTTCTAATTATATACAATATCAAGATTTACCGGGATTTGGCAGAGTTTTTTCGTTGCCGGACGGAAAAGTAGCAACGGGCAAATTTTTCTTGCCATATCCAGATATTAGTTTCCGTAAAATCGCAGTCGATAGTCCACCAATTAAAACGACCAGCGATATATACAAAGCCTTTGTGTGTAAGGAAGATTTTATTCCCCTCGGCGACCACGAGAAAGCGGAGGACATCGGACTCTCCTTCAAAACAGGAGATACAGTAGAAGTTAGGGGCTTCACCGGCGGACACTATACTGTTATTTCTAATAAAGGAGGTTTGTATTTCCTTGAAGAAATTTATTTTTCAGAAGACACTTTTTCAAGAGTAATTCCAGGATTAGTAGAAGATATTAAAATACTCGATGTCGAAAACAACTATCTAAAGACTATTGTTAAGGCTTTGGAAAACGAAAAGAGAAATTTGGAGGATTTCATCAGCGAGATTCAATCTCTAAAAAACAGACAACAAGAAGAAGATCAAACAAGGCTTAATTTAGACGAGCAATATCAGATTTTATTAGATAAAAATAAGGAATTAGAATCTGAGGTTCAAAAACTTACGATCGAAAATCAACAAAAAAGCGATGAATCTTCCGAACAAATACAGTTACTTCAGCATCAAATTCATGAATTAAAACGAATAAACGAAAAACTTTTTAACTCTGCTAGCAAGAGCAAAAATATTAGAAGTAGAGGGTTAGAAGATTTTGAATTAGAACAGCAACCTTTTGCCTTCAACGAGTCTCAAAAAGACAACGAATCGCTTGAATTTAAAGATTTTCAAGAAGAAGAGCAGGAACAAGAATCTGTCTTCAACGAGTCTCAAAAAGACAACGAATCGCTTGAATTTAAAGATTTTCAAGAAGAAGAGCAAGAAAAAAATGAATTTGAGGAATACTTTCAACAAAAAGAATCCGGATTTGTCGATCAAAAACTAGAATCATCCCAAATATTGGAAGAAAACAAAACTCTCTCGTATGATCTAGCCGAAAGCCAAGAAAAAGTTAGACAATTGGAGGAGCAAAATGAAGCTCTTTCGAATAGTCTAGCCGAAAGCCAAGAAAAAATTGCACAATTGGAGGAGCAAAATGAAACTCTTTCAAATAATCTAACCGAAAGTCAAAACGACCTCGAACTATTAAAAAAATATAATCTGAACAATGAAGAAATTTTGAAGAATTCGGAAGAAATTGCAAAAGTTAATGAATTTTCAATTAAACAACTTAGGGAAAAAAATGAAACTCTTTCGAATAATCTAGCCAAAAGTCAAGAAGAGGTCAAACAATTGCAAAAATTTAAATACGAAAATGAAAACAAAGATCTTGAGGTGCCCAATGAGCTGTAAATTTTATTAATTTTAAAATCAATTTATATTAAACCTGCTGCGATTTACGGGGATTTTTAAAAATTCCTCTCAGCAGCAGGTTTTCTTTTTCGGGCACAATCATTTTCTTACTTTCTGCAAACTTTTAGGTCCGCATTACACGCCCATAATAAGGTAGATGGTGAATCTGCGCACAAAAAGTACTCATAGTCGCGTATCTCTAAATAGTTTTTTCTGAAATTATACCGCGATAACCTGTGAATCTTTTTTTAATTCGCGTGCAAGATATACTCGTCTTGAGGATTTTAACTACACTGCACTCGTATCTTTAACACTCACATCTCTAAATAGTTTTTTCTGAAATTATACCGCGATAACCTGTGAATCTTTTTTTAATTCGCGTGCAAAATATACTCGTCTTGAAGATTTTAACTACACTGCACTCGTATCTTTAACACTCACATCTCTAAATAGTTTTTTCTGAAATTATACCGCGATAACCTGTGAATCTTTTTTTAATTCGCGTGCAAGATATACTCGTCTTGAAGATTTTAACTACACTGCAGTGGTTTTATGCTGAGTATTTTTAGTAAAATTGAAGGTTACTCAAAATCCGAGAAACCGGAGTGTACTAGCGTACATGAGGATTTCGAGGATTTTTTAGTAGACTTCAAGTTTGCAAAAATACTCAGCATACCTTATAAAAAGAGTATCGATAAATTTTTTTACAAAGGAGGAAGATTATTGCGGTATTTAGTTGAAACTCTCCTCTTTGTCATAAGGTTGTTTTTACCCTTTTTGGGCTTTTTAATTGTTTTTAAATGCTTCAGATCGCTGACAAATAATAAAAGAGAAAAAGTACCCCTAATATACCTTCGCAACAAAATACTTAAAGAGTTTATTCCTGTAACTTTTTGGGAAAATTCCATTGGAAGAAGCAAAAGTTCAGACATAATTCTGAAAGACCCCACAGTGTCGAGAGATCATGCAGTACTTTTTAGACGCGAGAAAGGTTGGCTGATTACAGATACAGATTCACATTCTGGCGTGATGGTCAATGATCAAAAAATAGAAAAACCCACTTCTTTATATCTTGGTGATACAGTAACTATTGGCGGAAATGTTTTGATAATTAAAAGAAAAGAGTCATTCAACGATAATTTTGATATAAATTCCACAACCAGTAAACCCAAAAAAAAGCGAAAATTTAATCAGAAATTTCTACTTTTTCTTGTTAATATTTTTCATTTTTTAATGGCAATTGAGAGCTATCTTTGCGTACTTAGAAAAACAATAAAAAATGAAAATATTTTAGATTTAAAAAATATTTTAGACTTAAAAAATATTTTTCATGGGGAAATTTTTTTAGATTGCTTAAGTACATTTTTTGTGATTTTTATCATATCTTGGCTGTTTTTTTTTACTACAAGAATTTTTACAAAAAGGCAAAGTTTTGAGTTAGAATCCATCGGAATTTTTCTTTCTGGAATAGGTTTAATAATTGTTGGATCTGAAGGATTTCAAAAAACTTACACTCAACTTGCAAGTCTTTGTATTGGCTTATTTGCATTCTGTTTTTTAATATGGTTGATAAAAGATCTTGAAAGATCTATGAAGCTCAGAATTGTTGTTGCAATCATTGCGATTGTTTTATTCGTTATAAATCTTATATTTGCAAAAGAATATAATGGTTCTAAAAACTGGATTTTTTTAGGGCCAATTTCTCTGCAACCTTCAGAATTTATAAAAATAGCTTTCGTATTTGTCGGAGCCTCAACTCTTGATAAGCTTCAAACCGCCAAAAACCTTGGTTACTTTATTGCTTTTTCGGCGTTCTGTATTGCTTGTTTATTTTTAATGCGAGATTTTGGATCTGCTTGTGTATTCTTTATTGGGTTTTTAATTGCTTCGTTTATGAGATCGGGAAGTATACGTACAATTATTCTCTCTTGCTCAGCAGCTATCATGGGCGCGTTTATAATTTTAAAATTCAAGCCTTATATAGCAGAAAGATTTTCTGTCTGGAGACATGTTTTTGAAAATTCTCAAGATGCCGGTTATCAGCAAAGTCGTGCCCTTACTTATTCTGCCAGTGGTGGTGTTTTCGGAATCGGCACGGGAAACGGTGAATTAAAAAATATTTTTGCAGGAACCAGTGATCTCATGTTCCCCACCATTATTGAGGAATTAGGATTGTTGATCGCCATTTTAATCGCAGTTTCACTAGGACTCATTGCGCTTTTTGCAAGAATTTACAGCGAAAGATGCAGATCTACATTTTATTCTATTGCTTCTTGCACCGCTGGTGCTATAATTATGTCTCAATCGTGCTTGCACGTTTTTGGTTCCACAGATATTTTCCCATTAACAGGTGTTACCCTGCCTTTTTTAAGTTTAGGAGGATCAAGTTTGATATCCATGTGGGCCTTGCTGGCATTCATTAAAGCATCTGATGATAGAACATATTCTTTGCTTTTTAATTGACGCTTTTTAGGAAGGGGGGTCGAGATAAAATTGAAAAATTCGAGAAAGAGATCAGTTTTGCTATTTCTTCTGGTTTCATTTTTTTTATGCGGAGTGGTATTTTTATCATTTGAATTGTGTATAAACTCTTCAAATTGGGCTTTAAAACCTTTCAACGAACATTTGGCTCTTGATTCTCTTGCTAACGCCGGAAAAATTTTTGATAGAAATTCTGTGATTCTGGCGCAAAGCGTTAATTCAAAACGCATTTATAACGAAGATGAACAAATAAGAAAAGCTCTACTTCACACTGTTGGTGATGAAAATTTTAACATTTCGACTTCCTTGCAAAGTAAATTTCGAGATCAACTTTTTGGATACAATTTTTTTATGGGCATCGACTCGCCAGAATTTCTAAAAAAACGCCGTGATATTCACATTAACATTGACAGCAAACTTTGCAAAATTGCTCTCTCCAAACTCTCTGGATACAAAGGAACCGCTGTTATGTACAATTATAAAACCGGGGAATTACTTTGTATGGTTAGCACACCTACATATGATATAAAAAATCCTCCTGATTTAAAAAATAAAAATGCAGATAACGATGGAATTTTTTTAAACAAAGCCTTATCTTCAAGTTATACTCCAGGATCTGTTTTTAAAATCATTACAGCCATCTGCGCACTCGAAAATATGCCCGATGCCGCAAATAAAAAATTTACTTGCAACGGAGCTGAAATTATAAATGGTCAACGCATTACCTGTATGGGATGTCACGGCAATATTAATCTAAGAGATGGTCTCAGGTTTTCTTGCAATATTGTACTGGGCAACTTCGCAGTAGCTCTTGGGAAAAAAAATATGCAAAACACCACCGCAAGTCTTGGTTTTGGAAAATCCTTAAATATAGATTTCGTGAACACCGAGCCAAGTGTATACGATCTCTCGGCCGACGCCAAGGATGCTCTTGCCTGGTCAGGTATAGGGCAAGATAAAGTTTTATTAAATCCCATTCACATGCTCACAATTGTCGGGTCAATAGCAAACAGCGGAATTTCGGTTACACCAAAATTGATAAAAGAGATTTCTGGTGAGTCTACGCATAATAAATTAAATTTTAAACAAGAAGAATCAAAACGATATATGTCAAATGAAATAGCCGATAGTTTAAAAGAAATGATGCTTTATACCGCAAAAAATAGTCCTATTTCTTCCCTCTTTTCGGGCTCGGATGTATGTGCTAAAACCGGAACAGCAGAAGTAGGATCCGGAAAAAAACCCCATGCGTGGATATCTGGATTTTCAAAAAACGAAAAAACTCCAGTGGCTTTTGTTGTAGTAGTAGAACATTCGGGATTTGGTGGCGAATATGCAGCCCCAGTTGCCGCGGCCATGCTAAATCACCTTCAAAATTAAAAAATTTAGACACTTTGAAAATGATCTTCCAAAGTGTCTAAATTTTAAAAACAGTTCTATTGTTTACTTTTTTTTCGTAATTACATCTCCGTTTGGATTAAAGTAAATTTCGTTTGAATTGTATTCTTCGTAAGAGGTTTTTCCACCAGAAACCTGCCCTAATTCTTCAGTGTTCAACTTGCTGTTTGAACTAGATCCCCCACTTATATAGGCGTAAGCGTCATCAATTTCTGAATCACTTATAGAAATACCTTTTTCCTTTGCAAATTTTTTCAAATCATCCTTGTTTTTACATTTTTCCTTTGCTTCCTTTATCAATTTTGGGTTCTTCTTGGCAACATCTATCAATTTCATATTTTCCCTCCAAATTAAATTGCTATTTTATAAAGCAAAATATCAAACTCTCTTAAATCGCTCATAGTCTCTACTTGACTAAAATTTTAAAAAACTTTTCAATTCTTTAATCTTGTATTATAACTTTTCCATCAGAGTTTATAAAAACGTCGTTCTTTTTGTGAGACTCATACGAAGTTTTACCTCCCGAAACCTGACCCAGTTCTTCGGAATTTAATTTGGCATCCTTCGCCCCTCCACATACGTAGGCATAAGCATTGTTAAGTTCTGAATCACTTATTTCGATGCCTTTTTCTTTTGCAAACTTTTTCAAATCTTGTTTATTTTTGCACTTCCTCCTCGCCTCTTTAACTAATTGGGGGTCTTTCTTCGCAATGTCCATAAGTGTCATACGATTCATCTCTCCTTTTTAAAAAATCAAGTCTTTTGACTTTTTTTCGGTTTCTTTTGAAAAACTCAGAAACCAATTACTAGTGTTATCATTTTTAAATGTTTTATTCACACTTAAATTTTAAATTTTATATCAAATCTGTATAAAAAATCAAAACTGCTTAATTATCAAGCTCTTCAAAAAATCTTAAATACGTTACTGAATATTAGAATTTTGAACGACACCTAGAATTTTACATTTTTACATATTGCTTTATATGTGTTAAAATATTCTTGTGTGGTTTTGTTTTATTCGATAAATTTTTTATTAAAAAAGAGGTGTTTATTTTGAGCAATATATATGCAAATAATGAGAAAATTTTTTATCTCATAGCCGATAAGTTTGCTTCTGAGCTAACTTCTTTTGATTTTAAAAGAGAAAAATTTCAGAAAAACAATAAAAATATAGGAGAATTTTTTATTGGGAAAAATGTCAAATACGAGTTATCTTATGACTCTTCGTCTAGTGTTTTTTTGCTTAAAAGCTGTGATCCAGAATCTTGCGATGATCAAACGATATTATCAAAATGGCTCTTTGATTCTTCCACAGACGCGAACAAACAGATCAATGCAATAACAACCGATTTTTTAGAATCTGTAGGAGTTTCTGGACCCAAAGATAGTATTAGAAAAATTTCTAAAAATATTAAAAAGAGAAAAAAAGATGAAAATTTTGACGCAGATCCCATGTTTTTAATTAACAGAATTGCCAATATTTTCCCAGAATTAAAAGCAGAGATACAAGAAGAAAAAAGAGCTTATGAAAATTTTAGGTTCGTAAATTTCACAAAGCAAAATATTAATCCAAAATTAAAAAATTTTCTAAAATCCCAACCCGATAATGGTAAAGTGAAAAAAATATCGGAAATATTCGACGGACTGTATAAATCCGGAGATTTAGACGCAAGATCAATCATAACTATAGTTATTTTAAGTTCGATAGACGACGAATCCGAGAAAATAATTCGAGAACATTTGGGCGATGATTTAAAAAAAGCTTGGGATGCAACTAAAAGCATCAGAGATAAAAAAATTTCTCCAGAAAGAGTTAAAAAAACTTACAGCTACATAGCTAGTAGTTTAAAATCACAGTGATTATCTTATTACTTCAATGCAGCGTGTTTTTGCAAAATTTAAGATAAGAGAGAAGAAATTTGATAATAAAAACAAGCGGGATTGTGATATTTGAACAAACAATCTTGGAAAAAGACAAACTTTTAACAATATTAACAAAAAAAGAGGGGCTTATTCGCGCATTCGCAAAAGGAGCTAAGAATTTTTTACGCTGCAATTCTTCAGCCTTTTCTTTGTTTTGTTACTCGGACTTTATTTTGTATAAAACCAAGAATTCCTACAACTTAGGAGAAGCGTGTTCAATTAAATATTTTTTTGACCTTAGATATAATCTTGAAAAACTCTCGCTTGCAGAATATTTTTGCGAATTAATTATAAATCTGTCTGTGCAGCCTCAAGAATCAAATAAAATTTTACGACTCATGCTGAACTCTTTACATTTTCTCTTAGAAGAAACTCTTGATAAATCTATTTTAAAATCAATTTTTGAAATTAGAATTTTATGTGCATCAGGGTATTCTCCGAATCTTTGTTGTTGTAAAAAATGCTTGTCTCGTAAAGATGATGGGTTTTATTTGGTTTCGATTGAAGGCTGTATATACTGCAAAAAATGTCTTTATACAACAAAAAATCGATTTATTGAACTTTCCAGAGGAACATTACTTGCTCTGAGACATATTGTATCTTCTTCGCTTGAAAAAGCTTTTTATTTTTCATTATCAGAAGAAAATAAGCGTAACTTTTGCAAAACTTGCGAAGAATATACCATAAGTTGTATTGAAAAAAAAATTAATACCCTGGTATTTTATAAACAAATCTGTAAAATATAAAAGATGTGCTATAAATAATGAAAAACGATAATTGCAAAAATTTAGGTATTGAAAGTCTGGGGCTCCATGAAATCTTAGATCTACTTTCGGAAGTTTGCATGTGTAAAGAGGCAAAAGTTAATACTCGAAAATTAAATATCGACGTATCCTTTGAACGCACTTCTGAACTTTTAAAAGAAACACATGCAGCATTTGATGCTTTATCAAACTTCGGTGATATACCAATTGGAAATATAAAAAACATAAAATCTCATCTTAAAAGAGCAAAACATCAAGCATCTCTTTCTCCGAAAGAACTTTTGGATATTAAAGGCGTGCTTTTTTCTGTAGAAAACATCTTAAATTGGTATAAAAATTTAGACAATTTCTCCGATGTTTTATCTGATAAAATATCTTCACTCTCTCCTAATAAGCAGCTTTTTGTCAAAATAGATTCTTCTATAATTTCCGAAGAAGAAATTGCAGATTCTGCATCTTCGGAGCTTTTTTCTTTAAGAAATAAAGAACGGGCACTTTCTTCTAAAATACGTGAAATTCTCGAAGATATAATAAGATCTTCGCGTTATCAAAAATTTTTGCAAGAATCTATTATAACTGTTAGAAATTCTCGCTTTGTAATTCCAATTAAAGCTGAGTTTAGATCCGAAATGGAGGGCTTTTTACACGACACTTCGTCAAGCGGAGCTACTGTTTTTATAGAACCCAAACAAGTACTTGATGCCAACAATCAAATCGCATCTTTACGTCTGCAGGAAAGAAGAGAAATAGAAAGAATTTTATCTAAAATCTCGGAGGAAGTTGCAAATTTTTCTGATTTTCTACTTTTAGACTACGAATTATTGGTAAAGTTAGATATGATTTTTTCAAGAGCTCGGCTCGCTAAAAAAATGAGAGCTGTACCCCCAAAACTTAATGATTCTGGCGTAACCGCGTTAAAAAAAGCTAGACATCCATTAATAGATCAAGAAAAAGTTGTTCCCATAGATGTTTCGTTTGGTGGTAATATTGATTGTTTAATGATAACGGGTCCAAATACGGGTGGAAAAACTGTATCTATAAAAATTGTTGGAATTTTTGTTATTATGGCAAAACTTGGATTAATGATCCCCGCAGAAGATGGCAGTGAAATCTGTATTTTTGATAAAATATTTGTTGATATAGGAGACGAACAAAGTATAGAGCAGTCTTTATCTACTTTTTCGGGGCACATCTCAAAATTGGTACAAATAATTAAATTTGCAGATCACACCAGTCTTGTGCTTCTTGACGAACTTGGGGCCGGAACAGACCCGGAACAGGGCGCCGCCCTTGCTTTGTCAATCGTAGAATATTTACGCGGCAAAAAGGCCAAAATCATGGTTACAACTCATTATCCCGCACTCAAAGAATATGCTTTTTCATCGAAGGGAGTTCAAAATGCTTGCTGCGAATTTGATGTAAAAACCTTAATGCCAACTTATAAACTAATAACCGGTATTCCGGGGCGTTCCAATGCTTTTGAAATATCAAAACGACTGGGAATAAAAGAAGAAATAATTGAAAAAGCCCGTAAATTCATGTCTTTAGAAACCCAAAAATTAGACTTTATAATTGAATCATTAGAAATAAAAAGAGAAGAAATTGAAACAAAAAACAAAGAACTTGAAAAACTACTTCATCAAGCCAAAATAATGAAAAATGAAATATTAACTGAGAAAAAAAACATAAAAAATCAATCTGATACTTTTTTAGAAAATTCAAAACTAAAATCTCGAGAAATAATATTAAAAGCAAGAAAGGAGGCTACAGAATTCCTTTTGGAACTTAAAAAAATAAAATCAAAAGGTAGTCTAGCCGTTCTTGATAAAACAAAACTCCGAAAAAATATTAAAATTTTAGATGAATCGCTGCTCGAAGAAAATAAAATCGAAAGCAGACACAAAACTCCCGAAAATTTAAAAATTGGAGATAATGTTTTAATTGTCGATATAAAAAAACAAGCTACAGTTTTAGAATTGGATAAAAACGATACAGTCACCGTTGATACCGGAAGCGTTAAATTGAAGGTTAATATTTCTCAGCTTAAGTTGTTGGATAAATCGGATATTTTTAAAAATAAAAAAGGAAATGTCTCTACAAAACACGTTAGAAGAAAGCGAATAACAGCGGTATCGGAACTTGATTTAAGGGGATATTATTCCTTAGAAGCTATAGAAGAACTCGACAGATTCATAGATTCTGCCTTGCTTTCCGGCGTAAACGAAATTAGAATTATACACGGAAAGGGAACTATGGTTTTAATGCGAGAGGTTGCAAATCATTTAAGTTATCACGCTCACATAAAAAGCTTTCGCCCGGGGAAATATGGCGAAGGAGGTATTGGTGTAACCGTAGCTCAATTAATTTAAACCTCTAATTATTGTGTCGCAAGGCTAATTAACTTTAAAAATACTGTGCTCGTTTAAATTTTTTGTTTTTCTTTTAAAATACTATAACACAAAGCAGTCGCTGTATTTCTTTTCCGAAAATTAATCCTCCGCAGAACAAAATTACACAAATGTAGTTGCAAACCACTTAAGATTTTACTGATTTATCAAAATAAAGCCTTGTTTAAACCTTAGAAGAATCGGGGAATTTTTTAAAAATAATTTTTAAACTGTCGAGTATACCCCTCCAAACCAAAAATGAAAGAAGCATCAGTCCCGATAAAACCAAAAACTCGGAAACTCCAATCTTTGCTATTGAAAAAAATTCTCCTGTTTTGGGAAAAATTACAGCAACTATAAAAGTCGCAACTAAACTTCCAAAAAGTGTGTATCTAAGCCAATTAAACGGCAAGCAAACATTATAAAGTACTAAAAATCCTGTAAAAGCTGTCAAAATTACGCTCACAGCTGAAATATGTTGTTCATTCATACCAAAATAGTGGGCTATAATATTGAGCAGAAATACGTTTACAATTACAGTTATTGCTCCGGGAAGAGACTTTCCCATAATATTAAAGAAAAAATTACCCGTAATTCTTTCTTTGTTGGGTTCTAACGCCAATATAAAAGAAGGTATCCCTATTGTAAGGCTCGTTGTAAGAGTCATTTGAATCGGTTCGAAAGGATATGGCATTTTTACAAATAAAAATATAATGGCAAGTATACTCGAGTAAATAGTTTTTACTAAAAATAATGAAGAAGACCGCTGAATATTATTAATACATCTTCTGCCTTCAGCTGTTATCTTTGGTATTGTGCTAAAATCGGAGTTTAAAAGCACAAGCTCTGAAACATTTCTAGCTGCATCGCTACCAGAAGCCATAGCTATACTGCAATCTGATTCCTTAAGCGCCAAAACATCATTGACGCCGTCTCCCGTCATTGCCACTGTATGTTTTTCATCTTTAAGCGCGCAAATTATTTGTTTTTTCTGCATCGGAGAAACCCTGCCAAAAACAGAACATTCTATTGCTGCTTTTTTAATATCTCTTTCGTTGTTTATTTCGGTCATATCAATATATTTAACATCTTGGGGGAAACCAACGGATTTGGCAATCGCTACAACACTTGACGCACTGTCTCCTGAAATAATTTTTAAATTAACCCCCTGCTCCCTAAAATATGACAAAGTTTCAGATGCATCTTTTCTGATTTTATCCTTTAATATGATAAACCCAAGAATTTCTATTTCCAACGGCAGGGCAAAATTTCCATTTTTATCTTCTTCAAAACAATTGTTTGATTTGGCTACTACCAGCACACGCCCCTTTTTTGCGTAAATCTCTAAATCCCGTTGAAATTTCAAGGTCTTATTTTTGATCACAAACTCCGGCGCACCCAAAATAAAGGAACCGCCTCTTTTAAAATAAACGCCGGACCACTTTCTTTCTGATGAAAAATGCACAAGTTTGTCTGCGGTTTTTGTTTTTTTGGAATAATACTTAGCCGCCACGGCAAGAAATGTGGAATTTTTATCTTTAAGATTGGTTGTTATAGCAACCAGGGCTTCTGTAATTTGATCCTCTTTAAAATTGCCGCAAGGCTCAACGTCGGTGAGTTCCATATTCCCCTCTGTGATTGTTCCAGTTTTGTCAAGACACAAAACATCAACTCGCGCAAGCGTCTCGATGCAAAAAAGCTGTTGCACCAGTACCTTGATTTTAGAAAGCCGAATTACACTAACTGCAAGAACGGTGCTTGTTAATAAAACAAGGCCTTCAGGAATCATGCCTATAATAGCCGCCACGGTCTTTGCAACGGCTTCTTGAAAAGTATTATTTGGTGTATTTAATTGCCTTATAAACAAAAGTATTCCAACAGGAATAATTAATATCGATAGCACCAACATAATTTTTCTAAATGTAGAAGATATTTTTGAATTTATTTTTTTAACATATTTGGCATCTTTAGAAACCGCAGAAACGTAACTAGCCTCCCCCACTTTCTCCGCCTTGGCCTTGCAATGACCGCTCACAACGAAACTTCCAGAAAGAAGTAAATCAGAATGCTTTTTAACTATAGAATCAGATTCCCCAGTCAAAAGGGATTCATTAACTTCACAGAAACCCTCGCAAATTATACAATCCGCAGGCACTTGATCACCGGTACTTAAAAAAATAACATCATCAAGTACAATTTTTTCAAGCTCTATTTGTTTTTTAATTGAATTTCTTATAACTTTCGCTTTAGCAGAAGACATCAAAGATAAACTATCAACGGCTCTTTTTGCTCTGATTTCTTGAAAAGCTCCAATTATTAAATTTGAAATCACAACACCCATAAAAAGCATATTTTTATAAGATTTAACCATTATAATTGCTAAAGCTAAAATAAAATTTATTATGTTGAAAAGAGTAAAAAGATTTTCTCTTATTATGGTCGAAAAGCTTTTAGTGGGAACCGATGTGTTTGCATTTTCAAGCCCCTCATTTATGCGCTGCTGAACTTGAGAATCACTTAATCCTTGTGAAGGCGAGGGATTATATCTTTTCATGTGCTCACTACTTTTTATAATAATATCTTAAACAACACTACATTTAATTCTATTGTCATATAATTGTATTGTCAAATACAAAACAAAATCTTATCGTTTTGTTTATCAAGGAGGCAAAAGTTTGAACTGTAGAATATCCGACATCAAACACAAAGAAGTAGTTAATATTAAAAATGGAAACAGACTTGGAAGTATTTGCGATATTGAAATAGACATGGAAAGCGGTCAAACTCAAGCCATAATTGTATACGGTGGATTGAGATTTTGGGGTATATTCGGTCGACGGGACGATATCGTAATTCTTTGGGAAGAAGTAAAAGTAATAGGCGAAGATATAGTTCTTGTTTCTCACGAGACAGATTTTTATAAGCCACGAAAAAATTTTAGATTTCTAAAAGGAATAACATCTGATTGGGATTAAAATTGACCCAAAATACAACAAACCGCCCAATTTACTAATGCTAAAAAATATCGCACAAAACAATGATTTCTGTAGTTAAAAGGCCAAATAACTGAAAAATTAAGCTGTTTTTAATGAAAATTATCTAAGTAAATTCATGAATGATTCATACATCAATCGCAACATATATTATTGTCGGCAGTGTATTTGAAATTGCAAATAATCAAATCATAGTGCATAAATTTGTTAAACCTATAAACAAAATTTCATTAGCAAAATACATCTAAGATATGATACAATCTTGTTAAAGTAATCATAAAGGACACGGTAATTATATGTCTGTTCATAAAATAGATCGAATATCGTCAGATATTAAAAGAGAGATTAGTTTTATATTAAGAGATTTGAATAACCCCCAAATACAAAATTTAGTAAGTGTTGTAAGAATTTATGTGACGTCGGATTTGGCTGTGTGTCGTGTTTATTTAAGTATAATGGGGGATGAAAAAAGCTCCCGTAAAACATTCAGAGCTCTGGAATCTGCCTCTGGATTTGTTCGACGGGAGCTTGCTTTGCGTTTAAAACTCAGACGTACTCCAGAAATTAAATTTTTAAAAACAAACTCCATAGAATACGGAGCAAAACTTGAGAAAATATTTAAAGAGATTTAAAAAAACATTCGAACCAAGCGGCATTTTACCTATTAATAACTGAAATTTCAAGAAAATCTCAGATTAAATTTATAAAAATTGGAGAATTTATGACAAATCAGCAGATTTTAGATATTTGCGAAATTTTAAGTTGCAAAGATAATTTCATTATAATTCCGCACAGCAATCCAGATGGAGATGCTATTGGATCCTCGCTTGCCATTTTTAATCTTCTAAAAAAAATGAGCAAAAAATGCCGAATTCTTTGCAATGATCCTTTTCCTAAAAATTTTGAATTTTTAAGCAAAAATTCTGTGAAAAAACTTGATGATGACATATTTGAGCTGGCCAGCTCCTACGATAGCAACTTACATATTTCGAAAAATGAGTTCATTCTAAGCGTCGACGTCGCAGATAGGGATCTCCTGGGAAAATCACTAAAAAAACTGGTAAATATCGATATGTCGATAGATCACCATCATTCCTGTAAAATTTTTTCTACTTATTCATTCGTAGATGAATCAGCTTCTGCAACTACTGAAATTATTTACGAAGTTGTAAAATCGCTAAAATTACTTGATCTTGAAATAGCAAAGTGCATTTATACGGGTATATTGACGGATACAGGCGGTTTTAGGCACCCCAATGTCACGCCGAAAACACACGAAATAGTTGCACAATTACTAAAAATTGGAGTAAATAACAGTTTCATAAGTAAAAATATTTTTGATTCTAAAACGAAAGAGCAAATGAAACTCAACTATTTTGTCTTGGGCAGTTTAGAATTCTTTTTTGATCAGAAATGCGCCATGATTGTCATAACAAAAAAAATGATGTTAGAAAGCAATACCAATAAAGAAGACGCTCATTGTTTTTCATGCATACCTCGTCAAATTAAGAGTGTACTTGTAGGAATTTCAATTCGAGAAGAAGATGAAAATTTTTATAAAATCTCTCTTAGAACAGAAAATCCCATAAACGCCGCAAATTTGTGCGAAAAATTCGGCGGTGGAGGTCATATAAACGCAGCGGGCTGTGCGATTTCTGGCACACTTGAAGATGTTAAAAAAAAGGTATTGAATGAAGTAAAAAAAAATCTGTATTAACTTAATTCTTAAATTTTGCTTTTGCAGATAAAGCAAACAATCACGGCAAAAAATAAACTCATCAACCGAAAATAGTCATTATAACTAATTAGAAAAATCGATCGGCTGCACCATTTAATGGATTGCAACTATTATAAATTTGCACACCGAGGAAATTTATCGCTTGTGCGAACAAAATTTATTCGCGCAATACATATCTAATCTTTAAAAATCTCACTGCATTAAATGGGTTATTTATTTGCATTGAATAAATAATTGTAAAATTATCCATTTACTTATCAAAAAATACAATTTAATAAAACTAGCATCAGTAAGAATTTTGTTGAATCCACTTATACATCAGTATAATATAAATGTTTGTGTATAATATTGACAAAATATAAATTATATGCTATAATTAATTCGTTGGGCGAGTTGAAGCAATCAGTAAAAATCTCACAAAATCAGATTTTAACCGATTAATGTACCTATATTTAGTCAAAAAATTTGCTGAAATTACCCAAAATTATTATATTTTAGGAGAGGTTATT
>JAIRXF010000020.1 GCA_031268405.1 Oscillospiraceae bacterium | reverse complement strand
TCTCGCAAAAAACCATTATACTTTTTAGGTTCTATTTGGATTGTAAAATCCAAAGATATGTTAATCGTTATTGAATGTGCTAAACGGCTTGGCTGAACATTTAATAAAAGGAGCTAAACCTTAATTGCAACATTTGTCAAAATCGTAAGTTATAAAAAAATGGTGCGCCAATCTTATTTTGTCTTCTATAGCATTTACCAATGGAGCTAGTGTCATTGTGGTCTGTAAAAAATTCTTTTAATATCTCTTGATAAATCTTAAAATTTTTTCAGATAATTTTTGGGAAATCGACAAAACGACAACTTTAAATGGAGACAAATCGGGGTGAAGTTTTAAACCCCCAGTCGAATGGAAATAAAAACTTTATGTTTGAGGCAGCTTCTGAATAATGGGATAATTCTTTTGAAGAGTGTTTACGCATTAAATTAAATTACAGCGGTGATTGTATTGCCGAAATTTATTCATGTAAAATCGCAAGTATATATAAATTAAGATTTAAAGCAGATGTTGGTAATTTTTTCAAAGCATTCTTTTATCTGTGGACCCTGGAAACAAAAAGATGTAAAAATTACACAACCAAGCGCCAAAATAAGAAAAAAAGAGCCCAAAAATAATCTATATTTTTTCTTAAAAACAAAAATATCTGATTCTTCAAATCCTCTTGGATCATCTGTTTTATCATCTTTAAATGATGATTTGATAAGTGGTTTAGTGTTGATTTTTCTTTTTGAATTTGATTTTATGTTGTTATTTTCATTTAAAAAATCTCTGTAATCTACGTTAAATTCATCAATCATTGAATTTTTCTCCTTCGCTTTAATTTAATAAAATTATTAGTGCTACAATAAACACTATTACCTGTAAACAAAGTTGTTGTTTATAAGTAAATTTAAAATATCACAAGTTCTTTCTAAACGTTTTTATATTATTTCTGTTTGGTGTGTTTTTGATAATCGTTTGAATTAATTCGTTCGGTTAACACATTTTCGTCTTCTCCCCAAAAATATTCTAATATTTTTTTGATTTGCTTGAGTATTGATGTTGCACTAAATCTTTTTTTGTTTAAAACAAGTCGAGCTAAGAATTGTGTTTTTTTAAGAACATTATTATTTTTAAATTTTTCTAGAGTTCTCGTTGTATTAATTTTTTTTATAAACATTAGTTTTACCCCAAATCTTTATAGAATATTTAGCTTATTTAACAAATTTATGTTTGGCCCAAAAATAATAGACTCACAAATATTAAACAAAATTTTAAGTAAAGACTGTAATAGGTTGTGGTTCTGATGTTGTTGTTGAGTGTATGTTGGTAGTATAATCTCAAATAGAAAACATTTTAGTTTTTAAATATACACAATAAAAGGGCGGAATTATAATGGTGACGGTGCAAGATTTGAGTTTGAGTTTTGGAGATATTACTCTTTTTAAAGACGTAAATTTAAAGTTTACCGCCAATAATTGTTACGGCATTATAGGAGCAAATGGAGCTGGAAAGTCGACGTTTTTGAAGATTATTTCTGGGCAGATCGAGTCTTCTTCCGGAGACGTTTTTGTTGAAAAAGATCTGCGCATGTCTATGTTAAAGCAAGATCACTATGCATTTAACGATTTTATTGTGCTAGATGCTATAATATTTGGAAATAAAAGATTGTATGATGTTATGAGGCAAAAAGAGGATTTGTACAACAAAAAAGATTTCAATGATAAAGATGGAATTTTAGCTTCTGAGCTTGAAACTGAATTTGCCGAGTTAAAAGGATGGGAAGCGGAGAGTGAAAGTGCAAAATTGCTCAAAGGCCTGGGATTGTCAGAAAGTTTATTAAAAGTTAAAATGTCTGGATTATCCGGCCCAGAAAAAGTTAAAGTTTTAATAGCACAGGCTCTTTTTGGGGATCCCGATATTTTGCTCATGGATGAACCGACAAACAATTTAGATGTACCAGCCATAAATTGGTTGGAAGAGTTTTTAATAAATTACCCAGGAACCGTAATAGTTGTTTCTCATGATAGACATTTTTTAAATCAAGTGTGTACACACATTGTAGATATTGACTATACAAAGATTAAGATGTATGTTGGTAATTATGAGTTTTGGTACGAGTCTAGTTTGTTAATGCAGCGTACTTTGGGTCATCAGAATAAAAAAACAGAGGAAAGAATAAAAGAATTAAAGAGTTTTATTGAGAGGTTTTCAGCAAATAAATCTAAAGCCAAACAAGCAACTTCCAGAAAAAAACTGCTAGAAAAATTAACGGTTGACGAGATGCCGGCGTCTAGCAGGAAGTACCCATTTATAGCTTTTGATATAAAAAAAGAGGTGGGGAAAGACATTTTGACGGTAAAATCGCTTACTAAAATTGTTGACGGCGAAAAGCTTCTCGATAAGTTGAATTTTACACTAAGCAAGGGAGAGAAAATAGCGTTTGTTAGTGAAAATGAATTTTCAATAACAAATTTGTTTGAAATACTTACAGGAAAATTGGAACCAGATGAGGGTTCTTTTAAGTGGGGAGTTAGTACATCTAGATCGTATTTTCCCAAAGACAATACTGAGTATTTTAAAAATCATAGTGTTAGTATTATTGATTGGATGCGATTGTATTCCAAAAATGTTGAGGAATCTCGATTGAGGGGTTTTTTGGGAAGAATGTTATTTTCAAATGACGATGTTTTCAAATCCATTGGCGTTCTTTCCGGAGGAGAAAAAGTTAGATGCATGTTTTCTAGGATGATGCTCTACGGCTCTAATGTTTTATTGTTTGATCAACCCACAAATCACTTAGATCTTGAATCAATTACAGCTTTAAACAAAGGCCTTGTAAATTTTAAGGGGAATATTTTATTTAGTTCTCATGATAGAGAGTTTGTAGAAACTGTATCAACCAGAACGATAAAGATTTAATTTTCGAGGAAAGGGTGTGGGCTTTATAAATTTTCAAATAGATTTTTCACCACCCGATATTTCTGAATTAGAGGTCGATTATGTTTGTCAGACTCTAAAGTCTGGTTGGATTACAACGGGGCCGAGAACGAAATTACTTGAAAAGAAGATAGCCGAGTATTGCGGAACGAATAGAGCTGTTTGTTTGAATTCGGCAACATCTTGTATGGAGCTTTGTTTGAGATTGTTTAATATAGGTCCGGGAGATGAAGTCATTACAAGTGCTTACACCTACACTGCTTCGTGCAGTCCGATAGTTCATGTTGGAGCAACTCCAATATTAGTAGATACGGCAAAAGATTCTTTTGAAATGGATATCAACGCCATCGAAAAAGCAATAACAAACAGAACAAAAGCTATAATTCCAATAGATATAGCCGGGCGTTTGTGTGATTACGGTAAAATTTTTAGCGTCGTAAAAGAAAAAAAAGACAAATTTTCTCCCAACAGTAAAAATCAAGAATTGTTAGGGAGAATTTTGGTTTTAGCAGATGCCGCTCATTCTTTTGGAGCAAAATTTTTATCCAATGGAGTTAAAAGTGGTGCAATTGCTGATTTTAGCGCCTTTTCGTTTCATGCCGTTAAAAATTTGACGACAGCAGAAGGGGGTGCACTTACGTGGAGAAAAATAGAGGGAATTGAAGATGATGAAATATACAAAAATTTAACAATTATGTCGTTACATGGGCAATCAAAAGATGCTTTAGCTAAAATGCGACTTTCTTCTTGGGAATACGATATAAAATTTATAGGATACAAATGTAATATGACAGATGTTTTGGCTTCGATTGGACTTGCACAATTAAAAAGGTACTCTCAGATTTTAAAAAAAAGAAGAGAGATAATAGAATATTATTGCAATGATCTAAAAAATGAAAACATTACTTTTGTTGAGCATTTTAATTCCAAAAACAAATCCAGTGGTCATTTATATTGTGTAAGATTGACGGGAAGGGATGAATCTTTTAGAAATTTAGTTATTGCAAAGATGGCAGAAAAAAATATTGCCACAAACGTTCACTATAAACCACTCCCAATGTTCACTGCTTATAAAAATTTGGGTTTTGATATAAACGATTTTCCCAATGCCTTTAATGTGTATAAAAATGAAATAACTTTACCACTTTACAGCGCTCTTAGCCTAGAAAATGCCGATTACATAGTTAAAAATTTCAAGAAATTTATCTAGATTTTAGTTTTTTAGATTATTTGGGGAGGAAAATTGGTTGTGAAAAATTTATGGATAATCAATCATTATGCAATTCCGCCTAAATTTGGGGGTCTTAATCGGCATTACTATTTTTCGAAATATCTCAAAAAAAAAGGCTACGATACAAAAATTTTTACCTCGAGTAAAATTCATAATTCGCAAGTTAATATAATTGAAAAAGACGATAAAAGTACCTTCAAAACTTTGGATTTTGATGGAGTAAAATATACCTTTTTAAAAAGTTCTGGGTATGTTGGAAATGGGTTTGCCAGAATAAAGAATATGCTGAATTTTGCATATTTTTCATACTCGTTTCTTAAAAAATATGGAGTAGAAAAGTTTGGAAAACCAGACTTAATATATACATCCTCTCCTTCTTTATTTACATCGGTTTCGGCGGTTTGGCTTGCGAAAAAATTAAAAGTACCAGTCGTTACGGAAATTAGAGATTTATGGCCAGAATCAATTGTGGCTTATAGAAATATATCAAAAAAAAACCCTATAATAATTTTGCTTTACGAATTAGAAAAATGGCTTTATAAAAGTACAGACAGGTTGATTTTTACTGTGGAAGGCGGAAAAGATTATTTAAAAGAAAGAGGACTTTGTGATTGTGTGGATCTTAATAAGGTTTATACTTTAAATAACGGAGTTGATTTGTCTGAATATGAAGAAAACCTATTAAATGTTGTGGAAGATCAAGATTTATTAAGAGATGATACTTTTAAGATAATATATACAGGGTCCATTCGAGAAGTCAATGATCTTTCAATTTTGATAGATGTTGCAAAAAAGATGAAAGATATTTACCCGGATATAAAATTTATAATCTATGGGGAAGGGACCCAAAAAGATAATTTAATTAAAAGATGCCAAGCTCAATCCATAAATAATGTAATTTTTAAAGGTCATATACCAAGAAAATTTATACCATTTGTTCTGTCAAAAGCTAGCATTAATATTATTATCGTGAAACAAACAGAGCTAACTAGATTTGGAACAAGTTACAACAAGCTTTTTGATTATATGGCGAGTAAAAAACCAATAGTTTCCAATATATCTGTCAAATATGATTTATTGGAGAGATACAACTGCGGTATAACCTCGAAATCAAGTAGTCCCGCTGATTTGGAAGAAGCTATAAAAACTATTTACAGCCTTTCAAAAAGCAAATACGAGGAATTATGCCGGAATGCCGGAAAGGGAGCCAAAGATTATGATTATCAAATTTTATCCGAAAAGCTTCAAGAAATTATAGAATTAACAATTTGAAACAAAAGCGAAAGGGCGAAAAATGAAAGAAATTTTAATAAAAAAAATAAAAAATAAAGAGCTAAAGGTTGCTGTGGTTGGTCTTGGTTACGTTGGACTCCCCCTTGCAATTGAGTTTGCAAAATCTGGATATGAAACCGTTGGGCTAGACATTATTGAAGAAAAGGTAAATTCTGTAAATTCTTCTACAAACTATGTAGCGGATGTTTTGAAAAATGAGCTCGAAGAAGTTGTTTCATCTGGGCTAATGCGTGCCACAATTGATTTTTCCTGTATACAAAATTTGGATTTTATAGCGATTTGTGTGCCAACTCCACTTGATCACCAACAGCCCGATCTTACTTGTGTAAAACAAAGCTTAAAGTTTATTTCAAAGTTTCTAAAAAAAAATTCTATAATTGTTCTTGAATCCACAACTTACCCCGGCACGACCGAGGGAATTGTTAAAAATACAATCGAGAAAAATTCTTCTTTAAAATGCGAAAAAGATTTTTATCTGGGTTTTTCACCAGAAAGAGTGGATCCTGGTAATTGTAGATTCAAAATAAAAAATACCCCCAAAATTGTTGGTGCTGTGGGAAAAGATGCGCTGGAAGTTATTGCGTTAATTTATAGCGAGATTTTGCGAGGCAATGTTTATAAAGTTTCTTCCCCCGCGGCGGCAGAGATGGAAAAAATTTTGGAAAATACTTATAGAAATATAAACATAGCGCTTGTTAATGAAATGGCTGTTTTGTGCAATAAAATGGATATTAACATTTGGGAAGTTGTGGAAGCTGCAAAAACTAAACCCTATGGTTTTCAAGCTTTTTATCCCGGACCAGGTTTGGGAGGACATTGCATACCCCTAGATCCACATTACCTTTCTTGGAAAGCAAAAGAGTATGGTTTTCATACCTCGATGATAGAAGCTTCTTCAGCTATAAATGATGGAATGTCAGGATATTGTGTGGATAGAATTTCAAAAATTCTTAATAAATTTTATAAACCCATAAATGGTTCAAAAATTTTAATATTAGGAGTGGCTTATAAACAAGATGTTGCTGATTATCGTGAAAGCCCTGCTCTAGAAATTTTAGAAAAATTGAAGAATTTAGGGGCGTTGGTTGATTTTTATGACCCTTTTATATCGATATGCGTGTGGAAAGATCAAATGCTTAGTGGTGTAAAGTATATGGACAACACAATTGTTGGAAGCTATGATATTGTTGTTATTACCACGGCTCATTCGGATGTAGATTACGAGATGATTGCGAAAAATTCAAAAGTGATATTTGACACTCGGAATGCCCTAAAAAACATCGAGTATCGGGACAATATAGAATTGCTTTAATCCCCAAATGAACCAAAAGGGGTGATTTTCTGTTAGATAAATTGAAATTTAAATCATTTTCCAGTTTTATATCAAATGCTAGTATTTTTAGAATAGCTTATTTGGTGACCATGATATTTATCAATGTGGTTTGCACAAAAGAAATAGCCATAGTTGTGTTGTGTGTGTTGTTTATTTGGTCTTTTTTGCTAATTGTTAAAAATTTTATATTTTCAAAATGTCTTGCTCGTATTCTGTGTTACAAAACTATAATAATTTTTATAATTTCTATGTTTTTGACAACGGCGGTGAGAATTGTAGATTTAAGAGTTTTGGGGAATATGGGTTGGAATTTTTTAATGGTATATCATGTTATTGTGTGCTTTTTTTTGTTTTATGGTATGCATAGCAATGGTGATTTTGAAAGAATAAAACAAGAGATATTTGCAATTTTAATCATACTCGTCTACGTTCCAACGTTTCTTTCGTTTTTGGGATTACTGGCAGCGGTGTTTAAAAATCAAATCGTAATATTCAATCAAACATTAGGCATAAAATCACATAGATTAGTTGGGGTTTATTTGAACTCAAATGTACTTGGTTTTTTATGTGTATTGTCAATAATTTCTTGCTTTATATTAATGAGAGAAAAGAGAAATCACCCGGAAATTAAAAGATTTTTATCTAATTGGCTTTTTGTTGGTTGCGTGCTGTTAAACCTTGTGTCTTTGTTTCTTTCTGATTCAAACGGTTCTTTGCTTTTCTTAATAATATATCTGATATCGATTATCTTTTGCAATATTATAAAAAATAAAGGAAGAGAAAAATCTAAGATAAAATTAATTTATTTATTAGCGCTTTGCGTGGCTTTTGTTTTTATAAGTTTATCGGTAAAAAGTACTACACAAAGCGCCTTTAATTTTGTGGTGAGAATATTTCATGATCAGAATTTTAGTACTCCCTTCATAGAAGTTGGAAGAGGAAGTTACGAAATAACCAGCGGTAGAAATATTTTATTTCAACAAGGCATTAGGCTTTTTAAAAAATTTCCAATTTTAGGCATAGGAGCAAGAAATTTAACAGAGTATGCAAGGATTTATCTTCCGGATAGATTGGATTATGAGGATCTACACAATGGATATTTGACAATTTTAGTATCCTGGGGTAGCATAGGTTTTGTGGTGTTTGCTTTTTTTTCAATTTCTGTGGCATCGCATCTGTGTGGAACTTTGTTTAACCATAGGAATCAGACGAACGATACGATTTACAGTAATTTTTTTTCTCTGATAGTTGCTTATTCGGTCTACAATTTAGTCGAAATAACATTGCTATCAAGTATAAGTTTTACGTGCGTGTTTTTTTGGGCAATTTTGGGTTATGCCATGTGTTATGTTGATAAAAAATATAAAGCCCGAATAGTTAAGAAATGAGGGATATACTAAGTGGATTCAGTAATAAAGGCTGCCAAAGGGATAGGAGAACTCATTCAAAAGGATCAGAGATATAAAAAATTTAGGCAAGCTTATGGTAATGTAAAGAACGATGAAGATTTGCAAGATCTTTTAAAACAACTAAAAACTAAAAGATCGGATCTTTCTCAAAATGGTGAAGATAAAGAATCCCAGATTATATGTGAAAAAATTTTTGCCAACGACAACATGAAACAATATCAGAAAATGGAAGAAGAAATGAGCGATCTTGTTAATAAGGTAACGTCTATAATAATAGGTTCAGTTGAAGGGAAAGATCCCAACACAGTAAGCTTTGAGAAAAGAGACTGTGAAAGTGGCTGTGCGGGATGTTCTGGTTGTCATTAGTATGAAAAAAGAAATTAGTGTTTTGTCGGTGGTGGGGCCCACTGCTACATACAAGACTCGTTTATCTATTGAACTGGCAAAACGTTTAAATGGAGAAATAATCAACGCGGATTCTA
This sequence comes from Oscillospiraceae bacterium, assembly GCA_031268405.1. Taxonomy (GTDB): domain Bacteria; phylum Bacillota; class Clostridia; order Oscillospirales; family Acutalibacteraceae; genus JAITRE01. The sequence goes on along the minus strand of JAIRXF010000020.1, from coordinate 2,379 downwards.
TGCAGATCTACAAGGAAATGAAAATTGGAACAAACAGGCCGACTCAAGTAGAAACGGGGGAAGTGGCGTGTCATTTGTTCGGATTTCTTTCAGTTTCAGAGATTTTTAGCGTTGCAAGCTACGTAAAAATTGCAAGAGAGCTTATTAAAGAAATAAGCAACAGAAATAAGTTTCCCATTTTGTGCGGAGGTACTGGTCTTTACATAAAAAGTCTTTTGTCGGACAATACCTTTTTAAAAGACGGAACCAATTTTAAAATCAGAGCAAAATTGGAGGACATGGTCAAAAATCAAGGGATCAACGAATTATTTTTGAAATTAAAAAAAATCGATCCAGAAGCATCGAATCGAATCCATATTAACGATAAAAAAAGAATTATAAGAGCGCTCGAATTATATTATTCTAGCGGAAAAACTCTTACAGAGCAAAATAATTTGTCAAAAAATATACCACTAAAATACAATGTGCGAACAATAGGGCTAAATTATAGTAAAAGAGAAAACCTTTACAGTAAAATTAACAGCAGAGTAGATTCAATGATTTCTCGGGGTTTGGTGCAAGAGGTGTGTGAGGTTTTATCGATGCAGTGTAGCAAGACGGCCAGATCTGCGATTGGATATAAAGAGTTTACCGATTTTCTAAAATCTAAATGCTCGTTGGATGAAGTTATAGAAAAAGTAAAGACAAAAACCCGTCGCTATGCAAAAAGGCAACTTACTTGGTTTTTAAAGGATGAATCTGTTTTTTGGATTTATATTGATGATTATAAGAATTTTAATGAAGTTATTTTAAAGGCCGAAAGTTTTGCAAAATCGCATTTCGCTCAAAACTGCTAGATTTTATCTACAATTAGGGGCATAAGAGAAGTATACATTGGGAGAAAAGCAATGAAGAAATCTCGTTTATTTTCAAGAAAAATATCAAGACGTATTATTTTGTATTGTTTTTTATTTTTAATGATTGTTTGGATTATTCATCAAGTGGAGTCTGCGATATCATCGGATGTCGACACAGAAATAGCTATTTTGGGAGAAATGGAAGATACAATAAACACGAAAGGATACGCAATAAGAAAAGAATTTTTAGTAAAATTAGAAAATCCCACCCGGGGTGTAGCTATATTTGATGTTAAAAACGGTCAAAGAGTCTCTAAGGGTGGCGTGATTGCCAATGTTTATGAAAATACCGATGATGTTCTTGCGAAAAAGAGAATAAAAGCAATTGAGTATGAAATAGAAAAATTAAAAAGTCTTAATAAATCCAGGCTTTCGTTTGCTTCCGAACCAAACGAAATTTCCAAACAAATTTGCAACAATATTCGTTCAAACCTATTTGAAACAAACAATCATCGGTTTCAAGAAATATTTTATCAAAAAGAAAAAATTCTTGAATTTTTAAATGTAAGACAGATTATCACCGGAAAAATAGAAGGTTTTAACAATAGAATATCGCAGTTAAAAAAAGAGGGCGAAAATTTATCAAAAAGTTTAAAGGATTGCAACACTTTAATTGTAGAAGCACCTGAAGCTGGTGATTTTATGGACCATTTAGATGGGTTTGAGCACATGTTTGATTTTGAATCTGCCTCTTCTTTGAAGCCTGAAGATATCAATGCGAGTAAACTTAAAGAAGATACAAACGATAAGAGCGTTTTGGGGAAAATCATAAGCGATTTACCGTGGTACATGGTTTTTTCAATTGACTCGAAGAATGCCGAAAAATTTAAAGAAGATACGGATGTTTTTTTATCAATACCCACCGTGACATCCGATAAAATTCCAGCAAAAATTGTTGCCATAAATAAATCGATTGAACAACAACAATCGTCTTTAATTTGCTGTTGTGATTATATGAACAATGAAATTTTAAATTTTAGAGAAGGGGAAACAATCATAAAAATTAGCAGCAGCAGAGGAATAAAAATTTCGAAAAAATCCTTAAGAAAAGAAACAGTAAAAAAAATTGTAGAAGGCAAAGAAGAAGAAAAAAATATCACGGGAGTTTTTGTTTTGCACGGAAATAAAATAATATTTAAAGAGGTGTGTGTTTTGTATTTAGCAAAAGATGAAAATTATGTAATTTGCCAAAGCAATCCCGATCCAAAAGTAGTTTTTCATGAAGATTATTTAAAAGTTTACGATAATGTAGTTATTAGCGGGAGTGACCTTTTTGATGGTAAAATTGTCAAGTAATTTTTAAAAATCAATTTTGATGCTTATTTTTTGAATTATTTGGGGAACAACAACCGTATGTATGTGATTGCTCAAAACACATAATTTTTGAGAATTTGCATTACGTTTTGTTTTTAAAATTTTTTGAGAACGGCGCTGATAGATTATGAAAGAAAATGTAAAACTTTTCAAAGAGGCTTTGGAAGAA
>JAIRXF010000019.1 GCA_031268405.1 Oscillospiraceae bacterium | reverse complement strand
TGAAAAAATCAAGCAGTTCTGTTCCTGTTCCCGGTCGAGGATTTGTTGGTCCTCCTAAACCCTCAACCTCAAAGCAACAGCGTAATAATATTCCAGGGGGCCACGGACACACTGCAGGAAAAAGTGCAAATAAGAGCAATGCACAGCAAAAAAATGAGCAAAACAAAAACGCTGTCCCAAAGTCCAGTGCTGATAGAAAAATTGAATTTTTAGAAAAGGATTTTGATAGAAATTTTGAACGCATTAAGAACAACATAAGTCAAGGGCAAAAGGTAGATGCGAAGCTTGTGAAAAAAACTTTCCCCTGTATGAAGTTTAATCCAAATGATAAGAATGATTATGGGTTTAGTTTGGGGGAAATGAGGGATTTAGTTACGAATCACAAAAATTTTGCAAAAAGTGTATGGGAATCATTTCAGTACATTGAAGAAAGGTGTGGGGAAGGCTCTTTTATTGAACAAAATAGAGACTTTAAGAGTGTTGAGCAATGTGGAGATAGTGGTGTATTTTTAATACTTGAGTCTATGATGCTCTTTGCATCCGCTCAAGCCGATGTTAACAGGGGACAAATCCCCAACGAGATTGGGTGCGTGTTGAGGAACCCCCGCTGGGTTAACTGGTTTTTTAACCAGCCTTCTAGACTGGATAGACGTCGATTTGTATCTCTGTTTGTTAAAAAAATTACTGATCAACATAAAGTTAAAAAGGGGGACGAACGCTATAAACTTAAAAATTTAATGCCCAAAGAGCTCCGTGAAGTGCTTAACTCCACCAGACACAGGGGGCGTGGACATCGATAAAAGTGAGAGCACGCAAAATATTTTCATTGTTCAAATTATGTATTTTTTAAAAGACCAAACAAGAAAAATTTGTACACACATGTTTTTAGCTACAATAATCTTCCAATAGTCTTTCGAGCTCCAATTCTGTTTTGACCTCTATTCCGTCTTTTAAAATCCTTTGATCATAATTTGGCAAATGACTAACCAGGCAATCTGTTATTTTAAATGGTTCGATTTTGTCTTTTTCAAATACTGCTACCTTACCATTGTAATCCTTCACAATGTATGCTAGACTCGACTCTAAGGGTTCTTCTGAATCTATATAGTCATCGTCTTTTAACGGCAAATCTTCATCTTCATACGAAGGCAGATCCTTTTGTTCCTCAAAATTTTTTGAATTTATTTTTTCTTCTTTATGGTTTTTGCCCACGAACGACAATGATATCGAGGTTACCATTACCGAGGTGAGCAAGCACGTAACAGCTACGCAAATACAGCATACTACTAATTTTTTCATACAGTCACCCTTTCCGGAATTTGTTCTTGTTGAAATTTCCTTGATTTTGTTTTCTACTTTGTTTGTTTAGTGTTAGCGATTTTCATCTGTATATTCCCGCAAATGGAATTTTTTATTTTTGAAGATTAGGGGAACAAGAATGTGAAGAAGTTTAGATTTTTAAAATTTGACAACTGGAGAATATCCGCGTTGCGTCCGGGGGTGGCTAGGCTTGTTTTTAATTTTTTTTTAAGATCTTTTTTGGCGTTTATTTCAGTAACTGCGATTAGTTGTGTAGTTATGTTTTTTTATTTTGCTTCTTATATTGCTGGAGTTTTTATGGACCCTTCTCAAAACTCTTTGCCCCATGATTTAGGGGCCATGAAATTAAGGCTTACGAGTTTTATATATGCAGCTGATGAGAATGGCGAATTTAAGGAGCACGCTGCTATTCATGGTGAAGAAAATAGAATATGGGTTGATTTTGACAAAATTCCAAGCGCAATGAAAGATGCTATGATAGCTATCGAAGATAAGCGTTTTGAAAAACACAACGGAATAGATTGGAGGAGGACGCTGGGTGCTGTTAAGAGTCTTTTAACCGGCAAAAGAAATACATACGGAGGTTCTACTATCACTCAGCAGACTGTTAAAAATTTAAGCGAAGAAAACGCTGTTAGCCTGAAAAGAAAAATCAGAGAGATAGCAAGATCTTCTAATTTAGAAACAAGATATTCAAAAGACCAAATATTAGAGGCGTATCTTAATCTTGTTAATTTTGGAGGGGGAAGCAGAGGAGTGCAAGCTGCCGCAAAAATGTATTTCGACAAAGACATAAAAGATTGTTCGATTGCCCAATGCGCGGCTATAGCTGGGATCACCCAAAACCCTTCTCAATACATGCCATTGATTTACCCAGAAAACAACAAAAAAAGAAGAGAAGTTGTTTTGACCGCAATGTTAGAACAGGGGAAGATAACGAAAGAAGAGTATTCCGAAGCTCGAGAAGAATCTAATAATATGGAGTTTAAAAAGGGAAAGAATTTTTCAGATTCAGAAGAGAAAAAAGATTTTATATACGACTGGTACATGGAGGGATTGATATCTGATGTGAAACGTGATTTGAGTGAACACCTCAAGATAAGCTTGCATTCTGCGGAAGACATGCTTTACAATCAGGGTTTAAAAATATATTCAGCTGTTAATTTGAGTGCTCAAAACTTTATCCAGGAATCTGCAAAGAAAAATGGTTCAGCCTCGGGCGATCCTGGCTTGGAGATTGGTATTTCTGTATTGGATCCCACCAACGGAAGAATTCTAGCAAGTGTGGGAAGTAGAAAAGAAAAACTTGGAAATCTTATGTTCGATAGAGCGAATTTTGCAAGACGCCAGCCTGGTTCTGCTATGAAGCCATTATCTGTTTATGCTCCCGCCATGGATAGAGGGTTATGTCATTGGTCTTCTCTGATTAGCAATCAAAAAATTCCAAACTATTTTGGTCCCGGTAAACCAGGACCTCATAATTGGACGGTTGCAGATGATGTGATGCCAAAAGTGTTAATGATTGATGCCGTAGAGCACTCTATTAATGTTCCCGCGGTGAGACTTGTAGAGATATTAACACCATCCAAAAGCGTAGAATTTTTATCTAAATACCTTGGGTTTTATGAACTCGGTGAAAGCGATAAATCTCTTCCTTTGGGGGTTGGTGGTCTTGATAGTGGTGTGACGGTTAGAGAAATGGCTTCTGCCTATCAAATTTTTGGCAACCGTGGAGTTTATCATGCCCCATTTACTTATTTTTACGTGCTCGACAGAGAGGGGAAAAGTTTACTTGATAACAGACAAAAGCCTCCTATTCAGGCTATAAATCCTTCGACAGCGAACGTAATGAATCGCGTGTTAAGAAATGCTGTTGTTGGCGAAAGAGCTCTGGCGCGCAAAGCTGACGTTAAAGGTTACGAAACGATAGGCAAAACTGGAACCACAGACGGAGACAAAGATTATTGGTTTGTTGGTTTGGTGCCGCCTTATTTTTCTATCGCTATATGGATGGGATACGATGATCCCAAGCGGACGCTGCGTGAAGATCGCGAAGGAATTAAGGACCTTTTCAGAAATATTGCAACGGCTCTTTTAAAAGATAAACCTAGCATACCTTTTGAGCTCGATAAAGATGTTGCGCAAATCCCATTTTGTAAAACCTCGGGAAAGTTAGCAGTTAGCACCTCGTGCAATACCTCTAAAGGATATTATGCTAAAAACAATATGCCAGATTTTTGTGATGTTCATGGAAGGGGGGCACCCAAAGTTTGGCCTCCACACTTGCAAGAAGCTCCCGAAGAAACCCCCGAAGAAAACTCACATTCAGATATTTTTCATTAATTTTTTGTCATAAATTTTTAAATAAAAATTCTGAATTTGCAGCCGAAATTAAAAATTAAAAATTGATAATTCATTAAATGGTAGCTTGACAAATATAACTTTAACATGAGAGAATCTCTACGTAAAAAGACTTAGTAAGTTTAAGGTTTGTTTGTTTTAAATTTATTCAGGAGGTGAAAATTCTAAACATGGAACAATTTTCTATGATTGCCATGCCTTTGTTTGTTATGGGTATTATGTATTTTTTCATAATTAGACCCAATAACAAAAGAAAAAAAGAGGACGAAGAGATGAGATCTAGGCTCAATATTGGCGACGAAGTTGTTACTTTGGGTGGAATTATTGGCCGCATTATAAATGTTAAGGAGAGTTCAGACTCTTTTGTAATAGAAACAAGTGTTGATCGCAGTAAAATTTTGATAAAACGTTGGGCTATTTCCGCCATAAATAAAGTCACGAAAGATGAAACGTAAGGCGTCGAATTTGATTTATTGCAATAAATCCCCAATGATCTCGTTTGAGCGTCAGATATTTGCAGATTTTACTAATTTTTGAGGTGATGTGTTTTGAAGTATAGTCGGTCAGAGAGCTCTCAGAATCAAATTGCAAGACTTGTAAAATCGATTGTAACGGGTGTTTTAATTGGCTCTATAATGTGTTCGATTTTATTGTGTGCTTTTGCGTTTGTGTTTGTTGGAATTAGATCCATTCCTGCACAGGCTGTTTTTTTGTTTTCTCTTACTTCAGCAGTAATTGGTGCTTTTTTAGGGAGCTATGTGGCTGTTAGAATAAACAAAGAAAAGGGAATGATCTGCGGTATGTCTATTGGATTTGGGATATTTTTTATATTATTGCTTGTGAGTGTTTCTGTGGCGAGTGAACCATTTACGCTGGTGAGTTTAATAAAGCTTTTTTCCATGATGTTATCAGGAGCCGTTGGCGGAATAATTGGTGTAAATAAAAGGAGGTAATGAAAATGAATCATATTTTTGCGGTTAACAAAGCAAATCTGCAGTTAAATTCAGAAAAAAGTGGGTGCGGAGAGTGTCAAGCGTCTTGCCAGTCGGCTTGTAAGGTTTCTTGTACCGTTGCAAATCAGGAATGTGAAAGATTAAGTCGACGAAAAATACGCCAAATTTTAATTACCCCAAAAATATAGATAAATGCGCAGTAAAATTTATTTTACATCGCCGACATATACTGGTTTTGAAGTTTTGCTGTATTTGGATTTTTAAAATAAGTGAAAAAAATAAATAACCAGGCCGTATACGACAGACGCGCATGTTCCAAATACAAGAACAGGTCCGGCTATTACAAACATTTTGGAGCCCATTCCCATGATATATCCCTCGCTTTTAAATTCTATTGCCGGCGAGACAATTGAGTTTGCAAATCCCGTTATCGGAACTAAAGTACCTGCGCCTGCTACTTTTGCAATGTTATCAAAGAGCCGGACGGCGGTCAGTAGAGCTCCAATTCCAACGAGTGATACCGAAACCAAAACCCTTGCTTGTTTCTCGTCTAAATTCAAGTGGTTTTGAAAGACGAAAAATAAAATTTGTCCCACGGCGCAAATGATCCCCCCAAACAAGAAAGCAAAGCAAGCGTTTTTGAACCACTTGACTTTAGGAGATGCTTTTTTTGACATAATTTCATATTCTTTGTTTGTAATATTCAACTTTAAGCTGCCTCCTTTGGTGAGTTCTTGACATATTATTTGTTCACTCGGTATTTGTTATTCTTATTTTTTAAATTTTAAATAACATTATAGAATGAGTTAAAAAAAGAAATATATTACCTTATTTTGCATAATAATTCTTAATTTTATTTAAAAAATAAAAATATACTTGAAATTTTTGTAGATTTAAGTTACTATCAAAGCATAGGGGGAGAAAGATACATTAAAACATAATCTTAAAAATTTTGAAATCACATTTCAATAAATCGCCCAAAGATTTCTAGTAGGTTTTTATATACTTTTGTTAATCTGTTTAATATTTATGTAAGTTTTTTTAACTCATTATTTTCTTTTCTTAATGTTTTTTAGCATTTATTTGCATTGTTGTTTATTGACCGTACTCGATTATTTATGTTTTTAACCTCTCTTTAGAAAAGTCTGTTTGATTTCTTTGTTGTGCTAAAATTTTGTAAATTTTTATAAATTAATTACTATAGATCTACTCAGTTTCCCTCTATATAAATTTGATGAGTAGATTTTTTATATTTGAAGATAAGTTTTAAAAAATCAAAACAAGCAAGTTTCAAAAGAAGGTGGTCGCACTGAACAAATTTAAACTGTTAAAGTTTTTTTCTATAATTTCTCCTTTGATTGTTTTTCTTGTTGTTGTGCCCCTTTTTGTTCCGAGTTTTGACAGTAAATATCCAGCAATTATTTTGGCATCTGTTGTTGTGGTTCAATTTGGTTTATTGTTTATTTGTTTTTTGAATTTTAAACGGTATGTTAAAAAAACGATAGTAAAAGCTGCAAATTCTTTTAAGGAAATTGACGATAAAACAATAGAAGAGTTTCCGATGCCTGTGTTGGTGGTTTCTAAAAATGGAAATATTTTATTTTGTAATTCTTTATTTGCAAACAGAATAAATAACGGAAAAGATTGTCAAGGTGAACGGGTTGACAATTTTTTTTCAGATAAAAATTTAAATGAAATATCGAAATATAAATGTGTGGATGTTGTATACAACGGCCATCATTGCACGGTTTTTGCCAGGAAATCGGGTAAGTCGTTGATACTTTATCTTTTTGAAAACACACACTATAAGACGGCTTCTATAGAAAACTTAAAAAGTCAACCTGTGGTTGCTATAATTACTTTTGATAACAAAGAAGAGCTTGTAAGAAACAGCGTGGATGGGCAAGATTTACAGATAATTGCTCAAGTTGAAAAAGAGCTTCAATCCTGGATCAATACTACAACCGGATTTTTAAAAAAAATTAGTTCTAATAAATATTTGGTTTTGATGGAAGAAAGGCAGTTGCGAAAATTTATATCAGAAAAATTTAAAATTCTTGAGAAAATTCATGGAATTAAAGATAATTCTGGTACACACGCAACCGTTTCTATAGGTATTGGAAGAGGAGGGTTAACTCTTAAAGAAAGTGAAGTTTGGGCAAAAAGAGCTTTTGAAATGGCCTTGGGGCGAGGGGGAGACCAAGTAGTTATTAAAAAAGACAGCTCTTATTCTTTTTTTGGTGGCACTTCTAAAGATTCACAAAATCGCAACAAAGTCAGAGCAAGAATGATCTCGAGCACACTTTTAAATCACATGAAAAATAGTGATAAAGTTCTAATTATGGGTCATAAATTTTCCGATTTAGATAGCATTGGTGCCTCTATAGGAGTTTATTCGATAGTTTCTAAAATCAAAGACAAAAGAGCCTTTATAGTCATACAGGAAAAACAAAGTCTCGCCACTAAGTTAATAAACAGTTTTAAAAATAGCAATAGCGATAAAAAAATATTTATAGACTCAGAAGAAGCAATAAATATGGTGACACAAAAAACGCTTCTGGTTGTGGTTGATGTGCACAATCCAACTCTTTTTGAAAGCGAAAAACTTTACGAAATTGCCAATCAAATTGTTGTAATTGATCATCACAGAATGATGAGGGATTGTGCAAAAAATGCGCTTATTTTTTATCACGAACCCCATGCTTCATCAGCTTCAGAAATGGTTACTGAGCTAGTACAATATCTTACAGACAACACGATACAAAAGCAAGAAGCACAAGCATTGCTGGCGGGCATAATGCTCGACACCAGGAACTTTGTTGTAAAAACTGGCGCCAGAACATTTGAAGCTGCAGCATTTTTAAGAAGAAGAAATGCAGATACCGTCGAAGCTAAGAGATTATTTGTTCATTCTATAGAAATGCACAAACAAAAATCAAAACTTTCTTCCGATGCGGAAATTTTTGAAAATTGTATATTAACGTACACCACATCTGTGTTTCCAGAAATTAGAATAATATCAGCTCAAGTTGCGAATGAGCTTTTAGAAATAGAAAACATGCAAGCATCATTTGTTCTGTATCCCCATGAAGGAGGAGTTGGAATTTGCGCCAGATCTTTGGGGAATCTCAACGTTCAAATCATCATGGAACAGATTGGAGGGGGAGGTCATTACACTACGGCTGGCACACAGATACCCAATCACACTGTTCAAGAAGTTAGGAGTAAATTAATAAAAATTTTAAAAGAGATTTAGTTAGAATTATACATAAATTTAGAAAACACAAAAGGCGGACAAAATACAACAAAACTTTTTGATCAATCTGCAGTAGAATTTAGGTGGTGAATGTTAAGTTGGCGACGGATTTTAATAAATCAATTAAAACAAGAAACTACAGGTGTTTTGTAATGATTCTTGACAATTAAGCTTTTATAAAGTAAATTTAACAAGGTGTAGTTTAAGGTCCTGTGTTAAAATAAAGTAAATGCAATATTGTTTGATTGTTTACTGCCTTTATTCTCAAAAGTATGGGTTTTGTTTTGCAAGCTTTATCGGCGAATGGGAATTATACCGCAAAAAACTTTCAGGATTATGACTGTTGGTAATAAAGTTTGCTAATTTAGGTGAATTATGACTAAATTATATACTAAACTCAAAAAATTAAGAAGATTTTTGTTGTTTTTGTGCGATGTGGTGCTGTGGAACTTGTCTTTCTTTCTTTCTTACTCTGTCAGCAGGGATAGTTTTTCTTTGGTTGGAAATGAAAGGGAATTTTTTTTAAGTTGCGTTGTTTTAAATTTGTGCTTTTGTGCCGTTTTCTATTATTTTAAGCTTTATCAAAAAATGTGGAGATACGCAGACATAGAAGATTTTTTTTATGTTGAGATTGCAGTTGTTATTTCGAATTTATTTTTCTTCGTAGTGGTAGTTATTTTAAAAATATTTTTGGGGTTTAGAACCCATATATTGACCATGTTAATGTCGTCTTTTTTGCTATTTATTTTTAGGTTAATATATAGATTAAATAGAATTTTGGACTCAAAAAATTCTCCCAGATTTTATAAAAAAAGAATGCTCATAATAGGTGGTGGAGAGACAACTCTTTCTATTTTGAATGAAATATCTAAATCTCGCGATAATGACTATTTACCAGTTTGCATAATTGATGACGATAAGACCAAAATAGGTCGAAGTATATCCGGAATTAAAATAGTTGGGAACACTCATGAAATTCCAAAATTCTGCGATATACTAAAAATAGATACAATACTTTTTTCTATATCCATTATTTCTGTTTTTGATAAAAAAAGAATCCTTGATATTTGCGCCAAAACTAATTTGGAAGTTAGAATTATACCCAATATTAGAAATTTACTAACATCAAATGCCTCTATTTTTTCAAGTATCAGGCGGGTTGAAGTTGAAGATTTGCTTGCAAGAGATGCAATTACTTTTGATACAAAACAATACGGAAAGTATATTCTAAATAAAAATGTTTTGATAACTGGTGGCGGTGGATCTATCGGTGCAGAGTTGTGTAAGCAAATAGCAGAGTTAGCACCGCATAAAATAGTCATTCTTGACATATGCGAAAACGGAGCTTACAACATCCAGCAAGAGCTCTTAAGAAATAATAAATGCAACGATATTAAAATTAAGATCGCTTCCATAGACGATTATGTTGGTGTGAAAGATATTTTTCAAAACGAAAAAATTCATGTAATTTTTCATGCGGCAGCCCATAAACATGTACCTCTCATGGAAACAAATATAAGAGAAGCGATTAAAAATAACGTTTTTGGAACATTGAATCTTGTAACGTTGGCTGATAAACACGGCGCCGAAAAATTTGTGCAAATATCAACAGATAAGGCTGTTAATCCAATCAACATAATGGGCGCAACAAAACGAATATGCGAAATGATAGTACAGAGCATGGGAATGAAAAGTAAAACTGAATTTACAACAGTGCGTTTCGGGAATGTTTTAGGGTCCAATGGATCTGTTGTTCCGCTTTTTAAAGAACAAATAAAGTCGGGCGGGCCTGTAACCATAACGCATCCTGATATAATACGGTATTTCATGACAATACCCGAAGCTGTTTCTCTTGTGTTGACCGCCGGAGGTATAGCCAAGGGTGGTGAAATTTTTATTTTGGATATGGGGGAACCTGTAAAAATTAAAGATTTAGCAGAAAATCTTGTTCGTCTTTCTGGATTTGTACCAAACGAAGATATAGAAATAATTTATACGGGTCTAAGACCAGGGGAAAAATTGTTCGAAGAACTGCTGTTAAAAGAAGAGAATATCAAAAAAACAGAAAACGAAAAGATTTACATAGGAAAGCCGATAAATTTGGATAACGATAAATTTACAAAACATTTAGAAAAATTACGAGAAATTATCGATAAAAATGATAAAAAAGAAATAGAAAAACTAATTGGAGAAATTGTCCCAAATTTTAAACACAAAAAATAGAGTGCCAAATTCAATTTATAGAGATTGTGAAATCCTTGATATGTAAAATTTTAAGGGATGTAGAAAGTTGCTATAAAGCTCCAGGTTATAGAGCTGTATTTTGTTGGCGTAATTTATGATTATTGGCAGTATTTTTATCAAAATATCTTTTATTAATGCTGGTTTTTAAAGCCTATAATTAATTTTTTAGTATGACAAAAATACAAAAGTTGGTTTTGAAATTTTAATTAAATTTAATAAACCATAATGATTGCGTAAAAAAAATTTTTAATGTGTTTTAACGCGTGTTAGAGTGTCTAGTGGCCGCTAAAATGGCGTGTTTGGTGTAAAAATTTTCAGTCAATCGGTATTTACGTGCGTGTTGGAATTTTCAAAAATTGATTGTTTTAACCCCGAACAAATAATGCCGTTGGACACGTTATTAACAGATTTTTGCGCGATGACATATTATTAATTAAGCCAACTTTTACATCCATTACATAAGATTTGTATCTGAAATTTGTGGTTTGGTTTTAGTGAAGAAAAGGGATTTTTGTGAGTTCTGTGGTTTTTAATATTAAAATTGTTCATACGAACGATGTGCACGGGAGATTGCTCTATGATGAAGCCAATAAGTTTATAGGAGCTTCTAGATTGAGCGGATATGTGTCGAAATTAAGAGCTGAAAACAGAAATATTTTACTTATTGACGCGGGAGATATTTTGCACGGGCAGACTATTGTTACACTCTCTAAAGGCAAGGTTGCCGCAGAAGTTATGAATCTTGTGGGTTACAATTATTTTGTTCCCGGAAATCATGATTTCAATTATGGATATCAAAGACTCTTAGAGCTTACAAAAAGCATGAAATTTGATGTTTTGTCTGCAAATATTGTTTTTTTAAACGGAAAATTTCCATTCAAGCGAAATGACATCATTAAAATTGATGATAAAAAAATAGGAATATTTGGGCTCACAACACCGGAGACATCGATTAAAACCAATCCACAAAATACAAAAGAAATCATCTTTATAGATCCGATTAAGGCGGCAAATAAAGAAATAATAGAACTTAGAAAAAAAGATGTCGATTTAATAATAGCCATCACTCATCTTGGTGTGGACAATGAGAGTTTTGGCCACAGATCATATGACCTCAGAGACAAAACTCTTGGAATAGATCTAATAATAGATGGCCACAGTCACACTAAACTTAAAAAGATCGATCAGATAATTAACAGAGCCACGATTGTTTCTACGGGTGCGTATTTGGAATACGTTGGCATTGTGGATTTATCTATAATAGATGGGGCGAAAATTATAAACCCAGAATCTATACATTTTGATAATTTTAAATCGCAAAAACCAGATCCGGTGGTTGAAAGATTTGTAAAGAAGGCAAGTAGTGAAGTTTCTCATTTGCTCGATAAAATTGTGGGCAGAACTCAAATTTATTTGGAAGGTAAAAAATCGGCAGTTCGTACAAGAGAAACTCATTTGACGAAAATAATTACAGATGCTGTAAAAAAGGAAACCGGTGCAGATGTAGTTTTTTTAAACGGTGGAAGTTTTAGATCTTCTATAAACCCTGGGAATATCACGATGAATGACGTTGTTTCGGTGTCTCCGTTTAGTAATTTTATTGTCACAAAGAAAATAAAAGGATCAAAAATATTACAGATGCTTGAATTAGGACTCGGGAAATATCCTTTTCCCACGGGTGGTTTTCCTCAAATCGCGGGAATGCAATGTTTTTTCGATCCGGGGTTAGAATTTGATTCACGCGTGAAAGTTGTAAAAATTGACGATGTGCCGATGAAATGCGAAAGTGAATATATTATTGCAACCAATGATTTTATTTCCTGCGGAGGAGATGGATACGGTATGGTAAAAAATTGCAAAGAAATTAAAAAATATTCTGAACTGGATGGGATTTTGGCTAGATATTTTCCCATTATAAGTCCGATAGGCGCAGATAATTTATCGGCAAGAATTATCGCAAAGATATAATTTTAATTGTTTTCATGATCGAGTATACTAATCCTAAATTTTGGCACAATATACAGTGAGATTTGCTTTATTTGGGAGGTAGAAATGAAAGAAGATTTAGAAAATTTTTATGCGGAGTTGAATAGAAATCAGGATTTTAAAAATGAATTAAAAAAACTTAAAGATAATTATAGCAAGGGGCTTTTGAATTCCAAGCAAGTCTTTGATTTTATAAACAACGATCTCCTACCTTTTGCAAGAGATAGGGGTTTTAATTTTACTCTAGAAGATTTTTTGAATAGTATGATAAAATTTGAAGAAATTGATGTTCTTTCTGATGATGAGTTGGAAAATGTGAGTGGCGGGGCCGGATTTAGAAATAAACTAGTTCCTGTTGTTTGGCTGGTTAGTTTGTTTGGTTCGGGTGTAGGGGGTTTGTTGGCGAATAATTCTTCTAGTAACAGCGTCTCTTTAGGAAGTAACATCTCTTCGGCGGAAGGTTATGAGCAAAAAAATGCTGAATTGAAAGATGAGGTGGAAAATCTCACAAGATTAATTGGGCAAAAAGATGAGGAACTATTGCAGAAAAAAAACAAACAATCAATTGCAAAACCCGCAGATAACAATAGCGGTAGATTTGTGCGTGGAGAAGCAAAATTAAACAAAAGTGAAAAATCTTATTTTGATAAGAAAATAAAAGAAAATAATGCAACAATTAATGATTTAAAGAGGGAAAATAGAGATCTTAAGGTGCAGTTGAGTCGTTTTCGACAGGGCATGGATGATCCTATAGTTAAGCGTTTGATGTTACAGCTGAAGGAGGAACAAAAAGCCAATGAAGAATTAAGGCAAGAGAATAAAAAGATCAAGGAAAATAATGCGGAGTTGACCAAAGAAAATAAAGAGCTATCAGAAAAGACAAAAGGCGTATCAGGCAAGAGCAATGAAGAGCTGGAAAAACTTAAACTTGAGAATGAAAATTTGACGAAACAGGTTGTTAAAGTCAACAAAGAGCTGAACGACGTGAAATCTCAGAGTAGTCAGAATGCTTCAAATTTAAACTTGCAACTAAATATCGCCAAAACTCAGATTACGAACCAGAGCGAAGAAATTAAAAATTTAAAAAATCAGCTGACAGAAAAAAATTTGCAGTTCGATGATCTGGAAAAAGAAAACTCGTTATTAAAAAACAATATAGTAAATTTTGAAAATACAATTGAATCACTAGAAAGAGAAAAAAATGATCTGTTACAGGCAATAAATTTCCTGGAGCAAGAAAATCAGACGTTGAAAACCAAAAACTTCAATCAGGCCAAAGAAATTGAGGATCTGAATTTATCGGTACAACAATTAGAGGGAGAACTGGAAAACAAGCAACAGGAGATGGACCAATTAAACGATCAACATACAGACCTTGCAAATCAAGTGAATGACTTGACGAATGAAAATCAGAACCTGAAGCAAGAAAATCAGGATTTGAGAAATAAAAACAGCAATTTGGACCAACAAATGAATAATATTACGTTGCAAAACCAAAATCTGGTAAATCAACTTAACGATAATCAGCAAACGACGCAAGCCATGCAAAAAACAATAGATGGTTTGCAACAAAAAAACGCAGCGTTACAAACAACCAATCAAGGTCTTGCCAATCAATTAGAGGCGCTAAAACAAAATAATGATAGTCAGACGGACGCCTTGAGCCAAAAAAATCAAGAACAGATTTTATTGATACAACAATTACAGGAAGAACTGATAAACAAACAACAGGAATGCGAAGATCTTGCAAATCGAGCGAGTAATTCGGCAAAAGAAAATCAGGTTTTGAGGAATGAAAACGAGAAGTTGAGCAAGCAGTTAGCGCAGATGAAAAATCAAATAAATCAACTGGAAATCCAAAACCAAAATCTGGTAAATCAACTTAACGATAATCAGCAAACGACGCAAAACACAATAGATGGTTTGGAACAAAAAAACGCAGCGTTACAAGCAAATAATCAAAATCTTATCGATCAATTAGATGCGCTAAAACAAAATAATGATAGTCAGACGGACGCCTTGAAGCAAGAAAATCAGAGTTTAGCGAATGAAAACGACAAGTTGAATAAACAGTTAGCGCAGATGGAAGGTCAAATAAATCAACTGAAAGTCCAAAACCAAAATCTGGTAAATCAACTTAACGATAATCAGCAAACGGCGCAAGACATGCAAAACACAATAGATGGTTTGGAACAAAAAAACGCAGCGTCACAAGCAACTAATCAAGGTCTTGCCAATCAATTAGAGGCGCTTGGTAATCAGACGGACGCCTTGAAGCAAAAAAATCAGGTTTTGGATCAACAAATGAATAATTTGCTGTTGCAAAATCAGGAATTAGCGGATGAAAACAAGGAGTTGAATGAACGGTTAGTGCAGGCGGAAAGTCAAATAAACCAACTTATTGATAATCGGCAAGACCTACAAAAAACAATAAATGGTTTGAAACAAGAAAACGCAGCGTCACAAGCAACTAATCAAGGTCTTGCCAATCAATTAAAGGTGCTAAAACAAGATAATGGTGCCTTGGAGCAAGAAAATCAAGAACTGAAAAAACAAAACAAAGCCCTGAATATTAATATTGAATCCCTTAAACAAAAATCAGCAGACCATCAGTTGAAGATGGTAGAATTAACAAATATAAATCAAGAGCAAGCCAATGAAATTGCTAAATTGAAAAAATCATCAAGCCAAAACAAAAAAGAGACGGATAAACTTAGAAAGAAAAACGAAAAGTTAGAAGGTGAATTAAAAAAAATCAAGGAATCATCTAGCCAAGCTGAAATTAATAAATTAAGAAAAGAGCTTAGTACTTTAAATACAAGAGTTGGTGTGCTGGATGGCTTACATCAAAACATGTTAATTGCATTGGAAAATGGATCTCACCAGGGTTTGGAAAATGACAAAATTGGTGTAGGCTTGCTTAACAGAGTTAAAGAAATGCACCGCAAGGCTTACCCCCTATACGACTTCAAATCATAATAGCGGATGTAAAATTAACCTTGCGAGAGATGGAGCTAGTGCCACTAGTAATGTTGCAACCCGACAACAATATTTTTTTTACATGCAAAACCACAATTAAGATCAGCAGAAGCGGGATGCATTCAAAATACGTAGAAAGCTTAATGAGATGCAAAAACGGCTAAAAAAGAAGAGGTCTATATTGAAGAAAAAATTTTAGAAATTTGAACAGTAATATTATCAAGAAAATTGATTTATTTCTTCCTTAGAACATATATAGATTCCAATTTTGATACACCCATATATAAAATAGAGGCTATTATTCCTAATATTATTATTCCCGCCATGACAAGGTCTAATTTAAAAATTTGTCCACCATAAACTATAAGATAACCTATTCCTTTATTAGAAATTAAAAACTCACCAGTTATAACACCTATTAGTGACATTCCCACATTAATTTTTAAAGTGGAAACTATTGTGGGAACGTTTGCAGGAAAAACTAATTTTGTCAATATTTGCAATTTATTTGAACCAAATGATTTCATGAGCATTGTTTTTTCTCGATCGACATTTTGAAATCCCGAAAGTATATTTATTATTGATATTATCACCGAGACGAGTAGTGCCATTATTATTATAGAAAATATGTTAGCTCCAATCCAAGCTATTATGATTGGCCCGAGTGCTACTTTGGGAAGAGCATTAAATACAACCAAATATGGTTGACTTACTTTGCAAATCAAAGGTGACCACCAGATTACTATGGCTATTAAAATACCAAGAATTGTGCCAAAAAGAAATCCTAAAATTGTTTCCGACACTGTGCATCCTATATTTTCCCAAAGTTCATGGCTGTTGTTTAATTCTATTATTGTTTTTAGAATTCTGGACGGTGAGCTTACAAGAAACGAATCTATAAAATTTAGGCGTGATGCAATTTCCCACAAACAAACACCCGATACAAACACAATCGATTGCAACAATTTTATAAAATTTGTTTTTCTCTTTTGAAGTTTTAAAAAATCTAGATGTTCTTTAGAGCAACAAAAAAATTCGCAGTTGTTTTTATTCATCGTCATTCAATCCATTCCAAATAATGTCGAAATATTTATTAAATTTCTTATCTTTTAATTTTTGTTCATAATTAAAGGTTTGATCGTCGAATTTTATTTCAAGAACTCTTTTGACTCTACTGGGCCTGTTGGTCATTATTATTATTCTGTCAGATAGAGAAATTGCTTCTGATATATCGTGGCTTACCAGAATGGCTGTTTTTTTTTCTTTTTTAATTATTTGCCTTATTTCTTCAGAGATTGCAATTCTAGTTTGGTAGTCAAAAGCTGAGAATGGTTCATCCAACAGTAGTATTCTAGGGTTTATTGCCAAAGTTCTAATAAGTGCTACTTTTTGACGCATACCTCCTGAAAGTTGATGGGGGTAGCAATCTAAAAATTTTTCTAGACCATATTTTTTGAGCAATTTTATGGTGTATTTTTTGTTTTTTTCTGTTACTTTTTTTTTAATTTCTAAACCCAATAATACATTTTGTTGTATATTACGCCAGTCAAATAAGTAGTCCTTTTGTAACATGTAAGCGGTTTGATTGTTGATTGAGCGAAGGTGTTTTCCATTTATATTTACCTCTCCTTCTGTGGGTTTAATCAACCCAGAAATAATTGACAATATGGTGCTTTTGCCACACCCACTTGGTCCAACAATTGTTACAAATTCTTGATTATATACATCTAAATTTAATTTATTGATAACTAGAGTTTCTTTTTTGAGAGTATGGTATTTCATAGAAATATTTTTTAATTCTACGATTTTGTTTTCTAATTCCATTAAATCTGGCCACCTTTAACAGTATTTACATGGTTGCTGCAAGTGCGTATTGATTATCTACAACTTTATTAAAATCTATTTTTTGTTTTAATTCTCCGGCTTCGGCTGCAATTTGTTGCATAAGGTCGAAGGCATTTTTATTTACAACCGGAGTTTCCGACCAAACGCCAACTTTTGAACACCTTAAAATTGCTCTTTCTATTAATTCAATGTTTGTATTGACAAAATATGGCGAAATAATATGAGCTATTTCTGTTGAATTATGAGTGCGTACCCACGTTTGAGCTTTGTACAGAGCTCTAGTAAATTTTTCTATAGTTTCTTTATTTTTCTTAAGATATTTTTGAGAAGCACAATAACACGTGTAAGTTATTTCTCCACAATTGTTCCCCAAACTTTCAAGTACATTGCAATTTTTAGTGGATTCAAATGACGAAGCAATTGGTTCAAAGAGCATTACATAATCCCCTGTGCCACTTAAAAAAGCAGACCCCATCAGATCTAGTTTTATATTATTTAAAATACCAACATCTACATTTGGCTCGAGGCCGTTTTTTCTAAGAACGTGTTCAAGAGTCATTTCTGGTAATCCGCCTTTACGGCCTCCTATTATTGTTTTTCCCTTTAAATCACTCCAGCGAAATAAACTTTGTCGTCCCACAAGAAAACTTCCATCTTTTTTTGTGAGTTGAGAGAATAAAATCGGGAAATTTTCTCTGCCACCACTGCAAACATACGCTACCATTTCTGAACCCATCAGGGCTATATCTGATTGCTCCGACAAAACGCAGGTCATAGCTTTGTCTGAGCCTTCGGATGTCACAAGATCTATTTTTAGCCCCTCTTCTTCGAAAAAACCAAGACTCATAGCAACATATTGTGGGCAATAAAATATTGATCTTGTAGCTTCGCTAATTTTTATCTTTTTATAATTGTTGTTAGAATTATCAGAACAAGAGCACAGAATAAAAGTCAATATAAACAGAAAAAATAAATTAATTGTAATTTTTGCTTTTTTGAATATCATTTTTTATCACCATCTTAAAATTTTTTATAACACAACTTCCTATATTCTCATAAGTTCTGGAAATTGAATTTCCCCGGAAACCACCGTTTGTTTTTAGCAATTTAATGGTTTTATAACCATCTTATTCTCTGGTATTTTTTTGTGTGATATTAAGTTCAAATAAACGCTCAATTTTACTGAATATTTTACGTAAAAACAGGGGAGGATACTGTTGTTCACAGAGAAATTATTTTTTGATAAATAAATGGCTGGAGGATATTTAACTATTATGGGGCAAGACAATGTGCAAAAATTCTTAAAACTTTTGGATAAAAACGATGACTTGATGCAAAAAATTAAAAAACTAAGACAAGAATACGGGGAAAAAATTTTAAATACAGAAGAGACTTTGGAATTTGTTGAAAAAGATTTGTTATCTTTTGCTAAAGATATAGATTGTGATTTTACTTTGGTTGAATATCTTGAATACTCTGATAATAATCAAAAGGGACCCAAAAGTTTAAAATTTGAACTTTCAAAAGAACTTTTGTTGAGTGATGTAAATTCAAAAGATATTTCTTTAAAGAATGAGGCTTTTGATAGCAATGGAAAAGAATCTGACGAAAATAATTCACACGGCAAAAACAAAATGCTAGACGAAAAATCTACTGTCATTGAAATTGATGAAAAGCTTTTTAAAAAAATGAAAGTTGTGTTTAATCGGATGGATGATTTAAGACATGAGATAGAAAATACTATCAAAGAAGGGGAAAAAAATATTGATTCAAGCAAAAGCGAAGAGAGTAAAAAAATTTTGAAAAATATTGAAAACAAAATGACTGAAAACTTGCTAAGTATAAAAAATACAATTAATATTTTTAGAGAAAATATGGATTCCTTGAAAGAAGGAAGCAGAGGCGTAGACATCGAAGATATAAGAATATTTATGGAGAATTTTAAAAAAATAAAAGAGAAAATTGAAAAAATGGAGAAAGGTGTTGTTTCTGAAGCGATGCTTTCTGTCAAAGAAAAAGACGTAAAAGTTAACTGGACTTTCAGAAGAGATTTGAGAGTTTTAGATTCTTTAATAAGAAAAACCGATAAAGCTGTAGAAAAAGTAATTTTTGTGTTTAACACTTCTTTGAAGGAAAGAGCGATTCCAATAGATGTTATTTTTGCAAAAAAATCGGATGAAGAGATTTCGTCGAGCAAGAGTTTATCAAATAAGTCTGTAGTTGATTATAAATCGAGTCTTGAAACGAATGATTCTGGCGACGAAACTGAGTTGAATGGCGAGATACAACACGATGACGGTGATTCAAAATTTAATGAAGAAAAAAATAATCTATATCATGTGGTAGATCCCGAATTAAAAATTGAATTAAAAAACGCAATTGCTAATTCTGTGAACGCCATTAACACCTGTTTTAAAAGAATAGAATCTTTGGGAATGATGCCACAGCAATATGAAAAAAGGTACAATGAAATCACTAAAAAAGCGATTCTTGTGATTGACAATTTAAGACATATATACGAACAAATAGACGATGAAGTTGTTGAATTGGAAAGATTTGACACATTAAAGCGAGATTTTGATATGTACGATACGATTTCAAGCGATGTAATTGAAGATGCCAGTAGGCTTATAATAGAATTAGAAGATTTGTATACTGTAAGTAATCATAATAAAAATTTATCTCATCAGAATTACAATATCAACAGTGATTATGAACAAAGTTACCCAAGTTCTCGCGAACAAAATAACGAAAAAGATGTTCAATTGCAAGGTAGCGAAGATGTAACCGCAGAAGACGGTTATCAATCTTATTTGTATAATTATAACGAAAAAAATGTTTACGACAAAAATTATGACTTCAGTGCTTACGAAAATACAAATGACCTTGACGATAGTAACAAATCATCGAAATTTTTACCACCCAATGGTGAGCATGAGTTATTTTCTGATGAGAAATTAGAAGATTCTTCGATGTCAACCGGCGAAATAGATGAACTTTCAAGAGATTTTAATGCATTACTCAAACGTTTTAATTTATTAAATCTTCCCCCGGAATATGCGGTAAATTGCAATGAAATTTATAAAAATTTATTTTTTGTAAAAGAAAATATCGAAGAATTATCAAAAGATATCAAGAAAGACGAGATCAGCAATTAATTAAATATGATTTTATAACAAATCAGCGAACTTTGTGATATTTATAAATTTAATAGTAAAACTTTAACAATCACATTGTTAGAGATTAGTTTTTTGAAGAAAAATACAAATTTTTATATATTTTTCTATCTCTTATTACTTGTTTAGCATATTTTCTGGTTTCATCGTAGGGAATTTTCTCGATTGTTATACTGCCTTGCTGCTCATTTTCTTCGCTCATCCATTTTTCCGCCCTATTGGCACCTGCATTGTAAGCGATTATGCTAACTTCTTCAGAACCAAATTTTTGTATTAGTTGCGATAAGAAATAAGTGCCATAATCTATGTTTGTTTCTGGATCCTCTAAATTTTTTTCGTCCATAATTTCTTTATCTTTTCGATCTTTTTGAAGATCATTAAAAGTCCCCGGCATAAGTTGCATAAGTCCTATTGCTCCGGCTTTGGAGTGAGCGTCCTTTTGAAATTTGCTTTCAGACTTAATTATGGCACAAATTAAAGCGGGATCTACATTGTATTTTTCGGCATAAAATTGTATATATTCTAAATAAAACACGGGATAAACTCTTTTTAGAAAGAAATCGTACGAAAACGGAACAACGAAAGTTACCGTTAACGCAGCTAAAATGATTAAAAATAAAAATTTCTTAACCTTGATAAGATCACCTCATAACAAAAACCCTTCTTAAAAGATTTAATTAGCAAGTTTAAAACTTATGTAAATATGTGCTAAATCCTATTAATAATTAATTTCGAGTTTACTCTCTAAGAAAAGCTACACCAAGAGTTTTGGGTCCACAGTGACAAGTTATTGTGCAGCCAGCTCGACTTACTATAATTTTTTCTACAGTATTATTGGTCAATTGTTTAACGGTCTCAACACATTTGTCTAAAAGATCCTTATCTAAACCGGAATGCACGATAAAAACTCTAGAATTTGCTATTTTTCTACCATTTAGTCTATCGTAGATATATTTCGGCAAAACAGACTCAAGTTTACCTCTATACATCTTCGCAATAGACATTTTTCCCTGATGACTATTGACTTTTATAGAGGGTTTTATGTTTAAAAAATTAGCCCCAAGTGCCACAACTCCAGGACAACGTCCCCCCGTACTCATAAAGTCTAATGTCGAAAGCACAAAGCTTATGTCGCATTTTTCCCTGAGATATGTAATTTTTTCTGCAATTTGTTTTGCGCTATCTTCAGTTTCTTTAATTTTTTCATGCGCTTCTATTACAAGCATTCCAGAACCAAGGGAAAGATTGTGTGAATCTACGGTGTATATATTTCCAAGTTTAATAGCTGCGTTTGTTGCATTTTGATAGCTGGAAGACAATTTTGAGCTCAAAGATATGTGAATTATTTCACGAGCACCTTGAGAAAATATTTTTTCAAAATGATCGATATACTCCGCTTCGCTTGTGGATGAAGTTTTGGGAAGAATCTTTTTTTCTTTGTATACTTTAAGTATATAATCTGGGTCTAAATCAACGCCATCGCTGTATTCCTTGCCTTCTAAATTTATATGAAGAGCAGACGTAGCCGGCGAATATTTTTCTTCTAAGTCTCCATTTATATCGCAAGTGCTATCTGCACTCACAACGATGCCGCGTTCCATATTTTAGCCCCTTTGTTTGGTGGTTTAAATATTTGATTTTTTGAAATTTTTTTATTTAAAAATAAAACGAATTTGCTCGAGTTACAACGAGATTTAAAGAGTGACAGTTAGAAAATCAAACAATTGATTAGCTTTCAATAATTATGATGCGAAGTTTAAAATGCTTAAAACTCCAACGCTACGTTAAATATTAACTCCAATTTATTAAAATTTCAAGAAAGTTTTTGCGTGCATGGAAAATATTCGAATTGTTTTAAAGTACTCTCGCAACGTTAAGTGGTTCGCAGCCTTCACTGATTCTTCTAATGTTAGCACCTAAATTTAATAATTTTTGACAAATATTTTCATAGCCCCTTTCAATGTGTTCGATATTTTCTATTACTGTTTCTCCGCTAGCTGCAAGGCCCGCTATTATTAAAGCGGCGCCGGCTCTTAAATCCATTGCTTTGGTAGGAGTACCGGTTAATTTTTTAACACCCTCTATGACTGCAATTTTTCCGTCTACCGAAATGTTTGCGCCCATTCTTTTAAGTTCTTCCACATATCTAAATCTGTTGTCCCAAACACCTTCGTTAACTATACTAGTTCCATCCGCCAAACAAAGTAGTGAAGAAATTTGCGGTTGCATATCCGTTGGAAAACCCGGATGAGGCATAGTTTTTATGTTACATCGTTTTAGCGGAGTTTTTCGAGTGACATTTACCGATTCTTCGTGCTCTTCAATAATCGTTCCCATTTCTTCAAGTTTAGATTTTATGGCTTCCAAATGTTTTGGTGTAATATTTTCAATGGTTACATCACCACCAGTAGCAGCGGCGGCGACCATGTAAGTGCCCGCTTCTATTTGGTCTGGAATTATAGAATATGATGTGCCTTTTAAATATTTTACTCCTCGAACTTTAATAACATCTGTTCCAGCGCCACGTATATCTGCGCCCATAGAGTTCAAAAAATTAGCAAGATCAACAACGTGTGGTTCTTTAGCGGCGTTTTCTAGCACAGTAAGGCCATCGGCTTTAACAGATGCAAGTATTATATTTATTGTTGCGCCAACGGATACTACATCAAAATAGACATTATTTCCAGAAAGCTTTTTTGATCTAACATTAATTACGCCGGAATCGATATTATATTCAGCTCCCAAACGAGCGAAACCCTTTAAGTGTTGATCTATTGGTCTTACGCCAAAATTACATCCTCCCGGCAAAGATACAGATGCTTCTGAAAATTTGCCCAAAAGCGCACCCAAAAGATAATAAGAAGCTCTTACACGTCTAACGATGTCGCAAGATACTGGCTTTTTTATTATATTTCTTGGGTCTATTTCTATTGTGGTTTTGTTTAAAATTCTGACTTTGACATTGATCTCTGCAAGAATTTTGGAGATAAGAGAGACATCACTTATGTTGGGAATATTTTTTATCCTACAAACTTCGTCCGATAATATAGAAGCCGGCATGATAGCAAGAGCCGCATTTTTAGCGCCGCCGATTTTTACTCTACCTCTAAGCGCATTCCCGCCGGTTATTACGAATTTTTCCAAAATTAACCCACCCTTTAAGAAATAATATTAAATTAATCTACAAACATCACTTTTATTATTTTTGCCCTTATTTACAACAATATGTGAAATAAAGATGACTACAACTTGCTGTGATCAAAAAACAGAGTATCAAAGCATCTTTGGCAAAGATGCTTGTCATCAAGAGAACCAACAGTTTCGCTGTATACCCAACATCTGCTACATTTTTCTCCTTTGGCACGGGATATTTTTATATCAAATCTATCCCCATCAACGTTTAATTTTTTCAAAATCTCAATATCGGAAACTATTAAAACACTCTTTAAATCTTTTTGTGCTGGTTTTATAAAATTGTAGTCCTTGTCATTGAAATATAAAGTGATTTTTGCTTCTAAAGAAGAGCCTATTTCCTTTTCTTTTCTTTTTTGTTCCAATATTTTTTTAATTTCGTTTTGAATAGATTGAATATTTTTCCAATAAGAGAATATATCAGGATTTATACTTATGCCCACAGAACGGGGGATTTTGGACAATAATATACACGGGCAATCTTTATTTTTTTTGTTAGGCATTTGTTTGAAAATTTCATCTGAAGTATACGGCAAAATGGGGAAGATGATATGAATTATGATATCTAATATCGTGTAAATGGTTGTTTGGGCAGCTCGGCGAGTTTTACTGTTTTCTCTCTCGACATAAAGTCTATCTTTTATTACATCAAGATAAAAATTTGAAAGATCCACGGTGCAAAAATTATACACACTGTGATAAATTTTGTGAAACTCGTAATCCTCGTAAGCGCTATGCGCGTCCTTTAATAATACGTCAAGTTTTGCAAGCATAAAACAATCGATGGATTCTAGATTTTCGATAGAAATAGAATCGATATCTAGTTTAAAATCATATAAATTTCCAAGGATAAATCTAGCTGTGTTTCTTATTTTTCTATATGATTCCGATAATTGTTTTAAAATTTCCTCAGAAATCTTAATATCAGCTCGATAATCAGAAGATGCGACCCATAGTCTTAAAATATCTGCGCCATACCGATTTACCACTTCATCAGGATCAATTCCATTCCCAAGAGATTTAGACATTTTTCTGCCATTGCCATCTACAACCCATCCGTGAGTCAAAACAGTTTTGTAGGGTGCTTTTTTATAGACAGCGACCGATGTAAGAATAGAGGATTGGAACCACCCGCGATATTGATCAGCTCCCTCTAAACAAAGATCGTAGGGCCAATTAAAATTCTCTCTATTTTTACAGACAGCCACGTGAGATACTCCCGAATCAAACCAGACATCCATTATATCTTCTTCTTTTTCAAATTCATTGCATCCGCATTTTTTGCATTTAAATTCGCGATCCAAAAATTCATCGATGTCCCTTTCAAACCAAGAATCAGATCCATATTTTTTAAACGTTTTTTCAACAGAATCCATAGCATTTTTCTCTATTAAGGGCTCAGAGCAATTTTTGCAAAAAAATATTGGGATCGGAACACCCCATTTTCTCTGTCTTGATATACACCAATCTTTTCGATCTTTTATCATGGTTGATATGCGATTTTTACCCCAAAAAGGAATAAATTTTACATTTTCAATTTCATTGAGAGCCGTGTTTTTAAAATCATCAATCGAGCAAAACCATTGATTGGTTGCGCGAAATATAACCTGATCTTTGCACCTCCAGCAATGCGGATATTTATGGCGAATTTTTTTTGTGGCAAGCAGCAATCCGTTTTTGTTAAGATGCGCAGCAATTGCTCTTCCCGCATCTTTATCTGTGTTCTCAAATCCCTTTACAAACAACCCCTTAAATTCGCCGGCATCCTCAGTCAATTTGCCGTCGGAATCCACGGGGACTATAACTTCTAATTTTTTGTATTTTTTACAAGCTTGAAAATCTTCTAAACCGTGGCCCGGAGCAGTGTGTACACACCCTGTTCCTGAATCAAGTGTGACATGATTAGATAAAATAACCAAAGATTCCCTGTTTAAAAAAGGATGATAAGCGGTCATATGTTCAAGCTCTTCTCCTTTAATAATTCCAATCAGACTATAATCTTCAATATTTGCTGTCTTAAAACAAGATTCGCAAAGTTTTTCAGCCACAACGTAGTATTCGTTTTGATATTTGACTAGAGCATAATTAGAATTAGGAGAAACACTAATGGCTACATTACCGGGAAGTGTCCAGGCCGTAGTTGTCCAAATTACAAAATAAGTTTTAGAAGGTTTCGCACCAAGATTTTTGAGTTTTGAAAAATCGTTCTTGACAGGGAATTTTACAAAAATAGAATAACATGGATCTTCTTGATGTTCTATTTCGGCTTCTGCAAGAGCTGTTTTGCAATTTGTGCACCAGTGTACCGGCCTTAAACCTCTATATATATAGCCGTTTAAAGCCATTTTAGAAAAGATATTTATCTGAACGGATTCATATTGTTTTTGTAGAGTTACATACGGATTTTCCCAGTCTGCGGTTATGCCCAATCTTTTAAATTGCCTACGTTGATCGTTCAAATATTCTAAAACAAAATCGCGGCAAATTTCTCTGAGCTTTTTGTTTGATATCTCACCAGAATTACTTATACCAGCTTTTTTTCTAGCCTTTAATTCTGTTGGAAGACCATGAGTATCCCATCCCGGAATATAAGGAGCACAAAATCCGCTCATGTTTTTGTATTTAATAATAAAATCTTTAATTATTTTGTTAAGAGCTGTTCCCAGATGTATTTTTCCATTTGCATAAGGCGGGCCATCGTGCAAAATAAAAAGGGGTTTTCCTTTATTTTTTTCCATCAATTTTTCATATATTTTATGCTTTTCCCAATTTTCAAGTCTTAAGGGTTCCATCTTTGATAATTCAGCTTTCATGGGAAAAGTTGTTTTTGGCAAATTTAACGTTTTACTATATTTATCAGATTCCATAAGATTCTCCTCGCTTTAAACATGACCAAAATCAAAAGCGATCAACTTTGGTTTAAACAAAAATTATTGATGAGGTTAATCTAAAACACTTAAATACAAGACTCATTTTAAACAATTAAAAACAGCAATACACATTTAATGATATTTTTAGACATAAAAACAGATAAATTACAAAAATTCCAAGCATCACAAATGAAAATTTTGCGTATCGATACAACGAAATATTTAAGCTTAATCTTAAATTTTTCAAAAACAACAATACAAACCAACATTAATCTTAATAAGGCGAGCATTTATCTGAATTTTATTATAATTTTGCACTGTTTTCAACTAAATTTTATTAATAAATTCAATATTTGTAAAATTAAATTTTAAAAATCAGTTCTGCATGCGTCGGACTAACAATCAAAAGGCAGATTAAAATGAAAACAAATTTTTAAACAAACGGATTGTCTTTATGAATTTTCTTGAATTATTTTCCTGTGAAAATTTAAAACTCCCACATTTTAACTGGAACATTAAACTATAAAATATTAAAATTTTGATAGATTTGTTTTAATCATAGAAATAATAATTGTAAATGCATCTAATAAGAGATAAAAGCAAATAAAATTCAATTGCCACACAAAGAGCCGCACCGCCAAAATGCCAAAGAATCAATTGTTATCAGCTGTCGATAATAAAATGATTCTGGTTAAGCATCTTATTTTAAATTTCTGCGAATTGAATAAAAGATAAAATACCCAAAGACAATGTTTCAAAATCCAACAACTTAATTGGTCGACTTAATCCAGTACTTTGTAAGCGTTTCCGAACTTTAAATTGGTAAATTTATCTAGCGATTTTATTGTATATTTTGGCGGAGAAGGTGATTTATCAAGTTTTTTTATTTTTTTGTCTTTTATTATACTCTTTTTTTCTTGTTTTTGGGGGTGAGATTTCTTATCTTTTGTATTGGAAGGCGGCAATTCTTTTTGTTCAATATCCGTATTTTTAATTGTGGATTCACAGATATTTATTACTTTTTTATCGCCATCAGAAGTGCTGTTATCCGAAGTATTTATTGAAATGGCGCGTATTAATTCTACGTGATTTTTATATGAATTTAGCAAACTACGTCGAAATTCCGTTGCTTGATTTTTCATAAATTCTACGTTCTTTTTACAGCTTTTAAGATCTTGTTCAACTTCAACCATTTTAACATCAGCTTTTTGTTCGGCTTCCCTTAAAATTATTTCTGATTTACACTCAGCTTCTCTAATTAAAAGATCAGCATTTTTTTGAGCGTTTACAAGGGTGCGATTAATAAAGGACTCGTTCTCCTCATAGCCTGAAAGTTTTGACTTTAACTTTTCAATTTCTTCTAAGAGTAAAGAATTTTCTTCCTCGAGCTTGCTGTGAGTTGTTTTTGTTTCCGCGTAAAATTTGTTGACGTCTTCTGTTTTGTAACCCCCGATGGCTACTTTTTTAAACTTTTTGCTTAACCCCATAAATATTATCCTCCCAAATAATAACGTGTTCACTTTTACGTCTGTCAAAGTTATCAAAATATGCTTAAAACTTCAGAGATAAACAGCAGCAAAAAACACAAACGTTAGAAAAAATTAAAATTAATATTAACATCTAATTTTTATTTGATTCAAATCAGAAACAAACGCCACTATTTTCTAATTCGTCTAGGAGATCATCGCCAGTTAAATCTACATTATATGGGGTTATTATAAAGGTTCCGGTGGCAATTTTTTTTATTTTGCCATTGTTGGCGTAAGCTACACCACTTAAAAAATCTAGGATTCTTCTAGAAATATCGCGAGCCGTATTTTCAAGATTAAGAACGACAGTGTGCATTTTTATCAACTCATCCGCGGCTACACGTGTTTCTTCTCCAAATCTTTCGGGTTTAAAAAGTACGACCTGAAGCTTAGCTGTAGTGTGTATGTTTAGTACTTTATTTTCTTTTTGATTGTTGTTGGGAATATCAATGCCTTCGCCACCGTTTACTTCTTCTTTGGTGTCGTCTTCATATTCGTCCTCCGACGGTGTCCAAATTTCTTTGATTTTCTCCATTATTTTTGGCATAAATTTCCCTCCAGTTTCAAAAAAATAAAAGTACTGGGTGCATCCAATACCCCACAACACCATCATATATTGACTATCGGCAAAAGTCAAGAATACAAAAACAACCAGAGGAGGGTGTAGGAACCAAAAAATGAATTAATTTTGCTTTGAAATATAGTCGCAATTTTCTGTAATGCAGTAAAGGGTTTTTTCTTTATTGTTCTTCTTAAGAAGGGTTTTTGAACACTTGGGGCATTTTTCTTTGGAAGGTTCATCCCAAGATATAAAATTGCATTGGGGATATTTATCGCAACCGTAAAACGTTCTTCCTTTTTTTGTTTTTTTAACAATTACTTCACCGTTGCATTTGGGGCATTCGGCACCTGTTTTATCGATAAATTTCTTAATATTTTTACATTCGGGATATCCTGGACACGCTATAAACTTACCAAATCTACCTCTTTTAACAACCATTTTACGGCCACAAACCTCGCAAATGATATCGGTTTCGTCTTCTTTGAGAAAAATTTTAACGTCTTTCATCTCTTCTTTTGCTTTTATGAGATCATCTTCAAAATTACCGTAAAAATCTTCTAAGATTTTAACCCACTCTTGTTTTCCATTCTCAACAGTGTCAAGATCATTTTCCATTTGAGCTGTAAACTTTAAATTAACGATGTTAGAAAATTTTTCTTTCATAAGGCCCGTAGTGATTTCACCGAGTTCCGTGGGTTTTAATTGTTTTTGTTCCAATATAACATATTCGCGAGCAAGGATTGTGCTGATTGTTGCTGCGTAAGTTGAGGGTCTTCCTATTCCTTCTTCCTCGAGAGCTTTTATCAAAGAAGCTTCTGTAAATCGAGAAGGGGGTTCTGTAAAATGTTGATTGGGTTTTATTTTTTTTAGTTTCAAAACTTCTCCCTCTTCAAGAGGAGGCAATTGCTTGGATTTTTTATCTTTTTCATCATCTGATTCCTCGTAGAGGATGGTAAATCCATTAAATTTTACAAAAAATCCTGAAGCCTTAAAAATATAGTTCTTGGCCAAAATTTGTGCTTGGGTTGTTGAATGAATACAATCTGCCATTTGGCACGCTATAAATTTTTTCCATATAAGCGTATAAAGTTTAAATTGATCAGACGTTAGATGTTTTTTAACGTCCTCGGGGCAAAGTTTTGGCATAGTTGGACGTATGGCTTCGTGAGCGTCTTGAGCGTTTGCGCGCGATTTAAAAATTCTGATTTTGGGAGGCAAGTATTTTTCGCCCCATTTAATTTTTATACAATCTATAGCATCGGCAATGGATTCATTGGAAATCCTTAATGAATCCGTCCTCATATAAGTTATCAAACCAACGAGTCCCATATTTTCAGTTTCCACACCCTCGTAAAGTTCTTGAGCGACTTTCATGGTTCTTTTAGGACTAAAAGAGAGTTTTCTTGAAGCTTCTTGCTGCAAGGTCGAAGTAATAAACGGGGGAGATGGCGAGCGTTTTCTCGAGCCCTTTTTTACTTTATCAACTATATAATCTGATTTTTTTATGATTTCTAATATTTTTTTAGCTTGTTCTTCGTTTGTGATTTTTATTTTTGCCTTTTTATCTCCATAAAAAGCGGCATCGAAAACTTGAGGGTTAGATTTAGAAAAAAAGTTTGCATCAATGGTCCAATATTCTTCAGGAATAAAGTCTTTTATGGATTTTTCTCTATCAACTATTATTCTAACCGCAACAGATTGAACTCTACCTGCAGAAAGCCCCTTTCTGATTTTAGAAGATAAAAATGGACTCAGTTTGTACCCCACTAGTCTATCAAGAATTCTTCTAGTCTGTTGTGCATTTACTAAATTTTTGTCGATAACTCTTGGATTATTCATACCATATTTAACGCCGTTTTTTGTTATTTCATTGAAAGCTATTCGATTTTTTTCGTCACAATCTAAACCCAAAACACAGGCAATATGCCACGAAATTGCTTCTCCCTCACGATCCGGGTCGGTTGCAAGAAAAACACATTCGCTTTTTTTTGCGTATTTTATAAGTTCTTCTACATATTTTTCTTTACTTTTCATTATTTCATATTTAGGCTTAAAGGAATTTTTAACGTCGACACTTAGACGTTTTTCAGATAAATCTCTAATATGCCCCATAGATGCAACGACTTTATAATTTTTGCCAAGATACTTTGTTATGGTTTTAGCTTTTGCCGGAGATTCCACTATTACGAGTTTTGACATATTTCTAAACTACACCCCCGAATTATTTTGATGATTAAGATTTACGTATTTGATGTTAATTTTAAATATTTTTTTCCTGGCAGAACACGAATGAGATTATAAACTTCAAGCTCTGTAATTGCGCTAAGTACTTTTTGTATTGAAAGATTAGATGCCACGCAAATGTCATCTAAATTCATCTGAGTGCAAGATAAAACATTCAGTACAGCAAAGCTATCGCTTGAAATCTTGTTAGTTATATCGAGTGATTTATGTGTAAAAAAATTACCCAAAATTTGTTGGTTTAAATTTTCGTGTTTGTGAAATTTTGCAGAAAATAGCTCATATTCTTCTATGATATCTTCAACGGATAAAACTGGTTTTGCGCCAGATTTTATTAGATAATTAGTGCCTTCGCAAGCCCAGCTCTTGATGTTTCCAGGAACAGAAAACACATCTCTATTTTGTTCCAAAGCAATATTTGCAGTTATTAAAGATCCACTTTTTTTGCCAGCCTCAACCACTACTACGCCACTAGATAACCCGGATATTATGCGGTTTCTTAATGGAAAATTGTAAGGAGTGGGAGGATAATTGGGCGGATATTCAGAAACAAGAGCGCCGCTTGATGAAATTTTTTCCCTCAAAGATTTATTTTTTATGAGATAATTGTGATTGATGCCACACCCCAATACGCAAATAGTTTTGCCGCAGGCGTTTATGGCTCCTTTGTGAGCGGCGGAATCTACTCCCAAAGCTCCTCCACTTACCACAACAACTCCGCGATCGGCTAAATCAAAACCCAAGTTATATCCAACATCAAGCCCATATGCAGTTGCATTTCTTGTTCCAACAACGGCAATCAGAACTGCGTTGTTCACACAGCTAAGATCACCCTTTATGTACAAAACACAAGGGGGATTTTCAATATTTTTAAGCATTTGAGGATAATTAGGACTGTTTATAGGTATTATTTTTATTCCAAGTTTTTTGCATTGGAATAATATTTCAAGAGCTTCGTTTATGCTAAAATTTTTAAGCTTTTTTACTTCATTTACGTCCAAAAATCCACAAGATTCCCACTCTGGATAACCAGATTTATAAAATTCCTGAATGTTATAAAATTTGTTAACGGCCTTTATTTTACGATTTCCGAATCCAATTGAACAACCAAGCCACACCCAGCACGCTAATTCATCGTTCATTTTGCCCCCCGTTTATTTCATTGTTCTTAAGCCCTGGGTAAACCTTAAAGGTGATTGCTAAAAACATATTAAAGTTTGCAGTCTTTAGAATAATTTTATCCCCAACACTATCTTTGTCAAGTATGCAACCAATTCAGAAACCACTAAATGGCGACAATTTAAAATATTGTAACATTTTTATATTAAATATTGTTTCCCAATAGATCAAAAAAAGATTTAGAACTTCCGCTTTCTATAAAATGGCCAATAATTAAAGCAAAACGATCTTTATACAATTTTATTTTAATTGGTACGATAATTGTGGTATGAAAAAATATGTTGAATTTTAGTGAAATTTTGTCAAAGTTTAATGTTTTGATTGACAATAATTAAAATGGTAAGTAAAATTTAATGGTAGCTTTGTTGCAATATCAAATTTCAACATCTACAAAATATTTAACAAGGGAGATTTATATGAATAAAACTTTAAAGAAATGCCTAGCAATTGGTGCTTTATTAACTTTGGGAACCTCACCGATAAACTTTTCAAATAATTTTGACGAAATTACGGTGAGTGCTGTAAATGCTGTGCGTGTCAAGAAAATTCGCACAGATAAATATGGAAATGATATTTACAAAATAACACCACCAAACAAGCCATCATATTTTTCAATTAATCTTGCGATTTACAAGAAGGGTAGAAATGAAACCAAAAGATACGTTCAAATTATTTTGGCAAAACGTTTCAGTCGTAATAGAAATTACGAAGCTTGGGTTCAAAATGAGAAAAAGATTCCGGTGCGTCTTTTCGATATTAAAATACCAGAAGGCGACATAAATAAGGTGAATTTAGGGCGTTTATATCAACAAATGCTTGTTTTACAGAAAAACGGAAATGACATTAAAGTAGACCGACACACATCAATAAGACGAAAAATAGCCGGCCGACGGCAGAAACCAGGATACAGAGCCCATACTAAGGTAGGCCAACACAACCCACTAAGACGTCGAAAATAATTGATTTGACAATTACTGGAATTAAATTTTACTAGTCCTTTTTGCTATAAATTGCAAGAAGACTAATTTATGATAAAAATTTATGCACAACAACATACTAGAATTGCTTTTTGTGCGAATAAACTAGGTGTTTTTGTTTTTATGTCATAATTTAGTTTTATTTGGAATTGATTGATACGACATAAATTGGGTGCTTTTAGGTTTTTTATACGTGAATCTGTTAAAAAATTCATGTTTAAATTTTATTTTAATATTGAAAAATAAAATTTTTGGTTTTTGATTCTACAAAATACTAAATAAAGAAAGATTTATATGAATAGAACTTTAAAAAAAGGACTAACAATTGGTGCTTTATTAGCTTTGGGGATTTCATCGATAAACTTTTCGAATAATTTTGACGAAGTAGGGGTAAGTGCTTTAAACAACAATGGTGAGGGAACCTTGCGTAAAATTAGAACAACTAAATATGGTAATATTATTTATAGACTTGAAATTTTTCCGCAAACAGCTTGGGAATCATGAGTGTCTCAACAAAATGCAACTATCATCCATTTGGCGATTTATCCTAATGACCATGAAGACACCACATTACTATACACAGAATTCACATGTATTCCTCGAGGTGATTGTTATGAAGTTTCTTATCAAGATGCGAATAATGGTGGTAACTTAACGGTATTTGGTAATGTTCAAGATGAGAATGGAGAGGTAAATCTAAGTGAATTGTTACAAAAAATTAGAGAAAATAGAAGGGGGCGAAGATTAAATTTTCTTCAAAAATTTCACGATACGCCGGTTTGCAGACTAAGGCACTAATAAAAGATTAAAAATCAACAGCTTTCTTCGTACAATACGAAGAAAGCTTTTTTGCAGTCAATTGCAAATAATGGGGGAGTAATTGACTGCAATATTATTGCAAATATATTTGTCAAAAAAAAACAACTGCGGTGTTATATATATTCCTTCACACTTTTAACTTTAAAGAATATATAAAAATTAACAAAAAACAATGATACAATACAGAACGATATTATTTTAAGTTCAATTTACCCATAATATTATAATATTAATGCGATTTTTTCAAAAATTGAATTTTAAATTTTCCACAAAAAACTTTGTGAAAGATTTAAATTGTAGTTTTTATTGAGATTTCTTTAAATCCTTCGCCAGTTATTTCTCTTGCATCTGTGACCACCATGAACGCGTTTTTATCGACAGAATGTACTATGTTTCTAAGCTCGTGAATTTCGTGTCTTCTAACAGCGCATAGTAAAATTTCGCCCTCGTTGCCAGTATAACTGCCCTTAGATTTTAATTCAGTAACACCTCTGGAAAGTTTTTTTATTATTTTTTGAGATATTTCTTGATTTTTTGAGGAAATCACAAAAACTAATTTTCCCGTTCCGATATCAACGCCATACATAATAGCATCTATGAATTTTGTTGTAATAAAAACGCACACCGAAGCATAAAAGGCTTTTTCTATGTCACAAACGAAAGCCGAGATTGCTATAACTAAAGCATCTAAAATTAATAAAAGTTTTCCGATTGATATGTGAGAATTATGTGCAGATAACAAATTTGCTATTATGTCGATGCCACCGGTAGATCCTCCGCGTATAAAAATTATGGCAAGTCCTACGCCACCAATGAAACCGCCAAAAACAGAGGCCAATAATATATCGCTTTTATATTCTAGTTCAAAATCCAAAATAAATGGTCTCGTAATTTCGATTAAAACATTTCCCAAAATGACGCAAAACAAAGATTTGGTCAAAAATGAGTAGCCTATTTTTTTGTATGCCAATACAAATAAGGGAACATTCATTGCAAGCGTAGTCCATCCAACTGGAAGTCCAAAAACAATCTTCAATATAGTAGCCAAACCTATTAATCCACCTGGGGCAAGATTGTTTGGAACGATAAAAACATTGGTGCTTATGGCAAATAAAAGAGTTCCAAACGAAAACATCAAAATGTCTATCAGAATTTCTATTTTTTTATTGTCTTTTAATTTAAACATTTTTCTCCTTTCTTGGCTTTTAATTTTTATTATTATGTTCAGAATTATTTTTAAAAAATTAAAACAATTCTTTGGTTTTGCCAATATTTTATGTTTTAATAGATATCCAAAGTCAAGCATTCACAACAAAAATTGCAAGTTTTTAAAAGGCGAATTAAATGCATTCAAAGATTATTTTAACGAAAAAAGGTATTTTATTCTTTTAATGTCTTTTTTCAGATAAAGATAACCAAAGACGCACTCCAATCCTGTTGCGTTGTGATATTGTGAGCTCTTTGCCTTTTTGGGAACGTGAGAAGTGTGAGAATTTCTTCCCCTTCTATAAACATCAAATTCCTCTTGCGTTAAATCATCTATAATTTCCCCCAAAAACTCAGCTTGGGCTTGACAACAAACTCTAGAAATACTTAATCGATGCAACTCTTTTGCGGAAAAATCGGAAATAGAGATTAATTCCAATCGAACCAACAATTCAAACACACAGTCTCCCAAAAATGCAAGAGACGAAGAACTTATATTTTTGTAATCAACGCGTTCTGTTAAAAAATCGTACAAGCACAATCACCTTATTGTTATAGATTATGAGAATCATAATAAAGTGTTAAATTCACGTAAAAATTAATTAAACATCTTGTTCCCAAAAATCAAACTCAATATCATTAATGCTGATCGTATCGCCTTCTTTTACTCCAGCTTGCTTGAGAGAATCAAAGACGCCGTTGCGAAATAAAATTTTCTTGAAATATTCAAGAGAATCTTCGTAATTAAGATTTATAGATTTTAGAATTCGAGATATCCAACCACTCTCTACAAAATAAACACCCTCTCGCTTCACTATATTAACATTTTTTTCTTCATTGTATATTTGAGGTTCTTCGTTAATTTCTTCCTCGTAACGAACTATATCTGGAAGATTTGGTAAAATTTTGTTTATATAGTAAAACAACTCTTGTATGCCATGCGTAGTTGCAGCCGAAATTGCAAAAAAATCATGACCCATTTTTTTTATATATTTTTCAAAATCTTCTATTTGATCCTCAGAAGCTTGATCGCATTTGTTGCCAACTACAATCATCTTTCTTTTTTTAAATTCACTATTAAAACCGTAAAGTTCGTTCATGATTATATTAAAATCATGTTTTGGATCTCTGTTTTCGTTGCCAGAAACATCAACCATATGAAGAAAAAGTCTACAGCGCTCAATGTGTTTAAGAAAGTGATGTCCAAGCCCTACTCCGGTTTTTGCTCCCTCTATTAAACCCGGTAAATCCGCAATTACAAATGGTTTTGTATTTTTTAGATTAACAACACCAAGCACCGGTGTAAGAGTGGTAAAATGGTAGCTAGCAATATTGGGTTTAGCATTACTAACAATGGAAATAAGCGTAGACTTACCAACACTCGGATATCCAACCACACACACGTCAGCCAAGAGTTTTAATTCCAATAGTATCTCTTTTTCTTCTCCTTCGCTGCCGGGTTTTGCGAATCTGGGCGCTTGCCTTGTGGATGTTGCGAAATGAATATTACCCCATCCGCCTTTTCCACCTCTTGCTAGAATTTGAGGTTGATAGTCACAAATATCGCTCAGAATTTTACCATTGTTGCTATCGATAATCAAAGTACCTCTTGGGACCTTAATTATCAAATCATCACCCCTTTTGCCGGAACGACATGAATTTCTGCCGTCATTTCCGTTCTGTGCTTTAAAAATTTTTCTATATCTAAAACCCGATAAGGTAGAAACATTATCGCTGCCGACGAAAAAAATATCTCCTCCCTTACCTCCGTCACCACCATCAGGTCCACCTAACCTCACGTATTTTGCTCTACGAAAGGACGCCAAGCCATTGCCACCATTTCCGGCTTTTATAGCGATTTTGGCTGAATCTACAAATACAATAATTACACCTCTCTCTGATTTTAATATTTTATTAAAAAAACACCTTTGGTATCAAGAAATTTTTGGGGGTTAAATTAACTTCCGATGGATTCGAAAACTGGGTGACAGATTAAGCCTCTCGAACGGCGTAAATTTTTTTAAGGTCCTCTATATCTCGCTCTATGATAACCCTAGAAAGCTTACCTTTTTCCAGTTCTTCATCATTGAGTTTTAAAATGGATTCATAAAAAGTGAGGGATAGAATTAAGTTTTTTTTGGATTTTTTCGCGTCAAAAATCAACCTTCTTCCTTCTTGAAAATTTCCGCTAGACAAACTGTGATCTAACATACTTTTCAGAATATCACTATCAAAGCCCTGGCCTTCTTCCGCAATGTTGTCGTCTTCTATGATTCTCGATAGTCTTTTTTTTCCAAAAAGAGCCACAGATAAAGCGTTGGAAATTGAGTTTATTTGCCTTTTCATAAAATCCTGCTCAAACAAAAATATCATTCCCCTCAATTGCGCCACAAGCACAATCTGCGTAATGCAATCCCAATTTAATCCATGAGAGTAATTGTAACTCAATTTCTTAAAAAACGCAATGGTGTTTAGGAAATAATTGAGGAACGCAATTAACCTTTAAAACAAATACATTTATGCGATAAATTTTGTTTTTAAAATTTTAATATTTAAGTAAAATACAGATTGTAAGTAAAAGTATTAAGATGCATCTAATCTCATATCCGATCGCAAAGTGTTTTCATTGATGTAAAGATTTAAATTTTATGATCTCACATTTTTTGTTTCTCAATGATTTTTCTTTATTGTTAAAATTTGGGAAAATAATGTTAAAATTATCGCATTTAAATTCAGAAAATTTTGTATTAATTTCGGGATAAAAAATTCTAATTTTGACCCAGTTTATAAATTTTTTTACAGCCAAAATACTTCACCTTCTTGAATAATCATATTAATTATTATCTTGAGATATTATTTGACAAAAATACTATATTTTATTCAACGCATTAGCAAAGCAAGAATATTTGACACATTACAATTATTGATGATAAAATTACTAATGGGCTTGAGTGCAAGGTGTTCTGCGGGGTTTCAACCTTGAAATAGGGGCATAGCTCAGTTGGTAGAGCAGCGGTCTCCAAAACCGCGGGTCGAGGGTTCGAGTCCTTCTGCCCCTGCCACAGAAAAAGCTTACGAGAATATCTGGGATCGACCGAACATTACAATATGCAGGATACAGGGAATTTATGCCACTAGCTCTTGGCGGAATAATTTTCGATTTGTGCCAGTGTGTGTTTGTACTAACATCATTACAGCACCGCTTGCCTCAATTATTGCGTCATTTGTCAAAACCAAGCCCGTGACGTGATGATATAAATAAAGAAAATCATGCCATGGATTGAAATACACATACAAGCGCAGTGATTTGCGGATGTTAACCGTGTTTTTTGGTATGTTTAAGATTAGGTGTCTTCGTATTTGGCTCGATTCTGGTTTTGCATTAAAATAATGCTTGGCGAAGATGCGTGGTGGTTGACGGCACACGAAATAGCATTCGCTGCCAGAAGTGGTTAATGGCTTTTGAATTGACAAAGAATGGCAGCTATGATAAAATATTCAGCATAGACCGCATGAATGTGGCGCCATGTTGAATGAGCGATGCGGGCATTGCGCTGAAATAAAAAGAATATTGTCAGATTTATAGAATGTGTATGAGCACAACATTCGCTTCGTCTAAGTAAAGTTATCCAGCTTGACGTTTAGTGCCAGAAGTGCGCTGTTATAGCTCAGTTGGCAGAGCACTTCCTTGGTAAGGAAGAGGTCACCAGTTCGAATCTGGTTAACAGCTCCAACACAAAATCTGTAATTTTACTTGAATCTCTACGGTTATTTTAATTTATCTGAAGCGATTGCGGTTTAGACTTTAAATTTTCAAGTGTCTAAAAGTAAAAGAGCGTTTAATAAGTTGATGTAACAGTTTTTTGCGATCAATAATTGTTTTTTATATAATTGTAGTTTCTTTTCTTGATGATAAGGCGTTAAAAATTATAACAATTTAACAATTTGTTTGTTTTTCGTGAATTTTGAGACGGTTTTTATTAATATCAGTTTTTTCCTATATTTATTGAGGCAAAATTTTGCGCAAAATCATGAAGCTCAAAACTTACTTCTCCCCCTAGCGGATCTGCGAGTATCACACGGTATTCTCCGTTTGTTTCCTCCAAGTTAACAATTGCAAATGCGTGATTATCGTGGATGCTTTTGTTGGTCAGGTCTTCTTTTGATCTTGAACCACAACACATGGGTTGATTTTTTTGCATTGAATCATTAATAGTATTGAATAAGTCTAATTCTTCCTTTGAATATTCTCCAGCTTTTTTGCTTTTTGATATGCCTTTTGAAATTTCTAGATATTCGGAGTTTTTTAACCCAAAAACATGTTTAAAAACTGAATCAGGATTTCCGAATTCTCCATTTTCATTGCCAATTTCGGGGGTTTCGCTTAAAACCAAATCTTGTTTGGCCCCTACGTAAGCTCCAAAAATTGTCTGCGGCCATATTACGTGTTTTTGCATATTAATTACCTTCGAAGTTGAATTGCCATTGATTACTATTGAGTCTTGCTTTTTAAGTTTGTAATAAACTGCTTTTAATTCTCCGGGATTGCTTGGATCATTTTTATAAAATTTGACAGTAACACTTCCATCTTTGTTGTCGACCATCGTTTCTTCTATTTCCATACCACTGGACATAGCGGCTTGCACAGTGGCAAAGAAATAGCAACATTCCAGAGCCCCTTGTTTTATATCTTGAATACAGGCCTTGTGTCTAAACAACGGTGAATTTTTATTGTATTCGCGATTTTTGACTTGAAAATTTTTAAACTTATTTGATTTCAAAAAAGGACCGTTTAACTCAATTATTTCTGCGCCGCTCGGTATTTCTAGTTTACCAGCTTGACAAGAATACTCCCCATATCCGTATTGTCCTGTGGTATCACCGCTAGATTTTGGATATAAACCCTTTTCTTGTGCTATTTTTTTTGTTTGCACTTCTTCTTCTATTCTTTTTTTGTATGATTCTTCCGACTCTTTTTGTGTTTTTTTTCCAACTTGTATTGTGGGCGAGGCGCTTGAAGAAATAGAACCCATGGGAATTAAATTGTTTTTAATGGCAAGTCCGCTCAATAAAGATCCAGAAAAAAGTACAATTCCCAGAGTTGCAAATGTTTTTCTACTGATCCCACCTGTAACGTCTTCTAAATCTTCAGCATCTAGTTTTCTAGAGTTTAATTCATTTTCTACAAAATCATTTAAGTCAAAATTGTATCCATTTTTTTTTGCAAATGGTACAATAACTTCGTTTATGAATTTATAATTTCCTTCTACGTCATCCGAATATTTCTTTTTTTCGTATTTGATATTTTTTAAAAATTCTGGATTGTTTCCCAGCATTTCATAAAAATCAGTTAAACTTTTACCCATAGCTGTAAATCCTCTCGCTTAAACCATATTTATGTCTATTCTTCCCTCACGGTAGTTTTAAATTCAGAAAACAAAACAATCTTTGAACCCATTGTTATTTTAAATAAAATTAAGATGTTTTATTGTTAAATTTTCAAGGAAATTCAGTACTCTTGGGATAATTGGACTTGAAATTTTGATCAATGAATTTTACAATAAAAGTGAGAAGGTGTTGAATATGTACGAAAAAAGTGTGATAGTTAAAAATCAAGTTGGATTACATGCTCGTCCTGCCACATATTTTATGCAAAGAGCTAATGAGTACAGCTCGATTATTTGGGTAGAAAAAGAAGAAAGGCGAATGAACGCTAAAAGTTTATTGGGTGTTTTATCGCTGGGAGTTTTGGGCGGAAATCAGATTAAAATTATAGCTGATGGGAATGATGAACGAGATGCTGTTGAGGGGTTAGTAGATTTAGTTGGGTCGGGTTTTACGAGTCTTGAAAAACTAAATTAGTTTCGAAAAAATAAAAACTTTACAGTTAGTACCGACATTAAAAATCCACTAAAGTCAGCACAAAGTGCAGCGGGTATGGTATGCCGCGTGTTTTTTATATTGACCGATCCAAAATATACAGCTATTGCATAAAAAGTTGTTTCGGTAGATCCCATCATTGTGGAAGCAACTTTTCCTATAAAGCTGTCGGGCCCAGATTGAGAAAAAATATTATTAATTATGGCCATTGAGCCGCTTCCCGAAATAGGCCTTAATATCATTAACGGAATGGTTTTTTCCGGTATTCCCACGCTATTAGTTAAAGGAGCAATTGCACAGGTAAAAATATCTAAAGCACCTGAAGCTTTGACCATGCTTATGGATACTATTAATCCAATAAGCGGTGGTATTATCAGTAGAGTTGATTTAATTCCATCTTTAGCTCCCTCCATAAAAGTGTCAAAGATTTTTACCTTTTGACTAAATCCAAAAATTACGATTAAAAAAATTGTAATTGGTAGTATAAAAGATCCGATGTTATCCAATTAATTTCTCCTTTTTTCCAAGGTTTTTGCAACTAATATCCCAACCACAAGGGCTATTGTGGAAGAAATCCAAACAGCCGGCATAACATCAAAAGGAGACGTTGAACCGTGAGCTTTTCTTAATATAGCCATCGATGTTGGTATTAATTGAATAGAAGCTGTGTTGAGCACCACAAACATAATCATGCTATTATTTGCTGTGCCTTTCAGATTTTTTTCTCGTTGCATTTCTTTCATGGCCGCAATTCCCATTGGAGTTGCAGCGTTTCCAAGCCCTAAGAAGTTTGCAACTAAATTCATACAAATCGCTTTATTTGCACCGCTTGATTTTTTGTAATCGGGAAAAAGATATTTCATAATAGGGGAGAGTAGTTTTGAAAGCAATGTTGTTGCCCCGCCTTTGTCAGCTATTTTCATCATTCCAGTCCAGAAACACATCATCCCAAATAAAGAAATTATAAGCTGAACAGCCTCTGATGCTCCAGAAAGAATTGCATTAGAAAGAGCCTCTAATCGTCCTGTTATGACCGAACAAATTATGCTTACGAGCATTAACACTCCAAAAATATAATTCATCATAACCTTAGATCTCCTTAATATACCATCCCCATTATTCCGTAGGACAGCATCAGAACTAAAATGCCAGCAGTTAAACTACCCAGTGCTATAAAAAAAATAGCTTCTTTTATTTTTATATTCAATAAAGCTGCTACTAATGCACCTGTCCAAGTCCCGGTGCCCGGCAGGGGGATGGCTACAAAGAGCGCGAGTCCCCAGTGTTTGTACTTTAGAACTTTTTCGATGTTTTTGTCCGCTTTAAATTCCAATTTTTCAACAATTTTTTTAAATTTTGTTTCTTTTAAATATTCAAGAATTTTTTTGATGAATAATAAAATAAATGGAACAGGGAGCATATTTCCAACAACAGAAACAAGCAACGCAATCCTCCAATCTACATGTAGTAAAGATGCTGCTATTAGGCTTCCCCTTAATTCTGTTACCGGAAGTATGGATATCAAAAATACTATTAAAACCGGTGAAAAACTTGATTGAAAGCATGTAATTAAATTTTTTACCATATCTTTTAACCCCTTTAAATGTGTTTACAATTATTTTTAAAAATCCTACAATCATTGTAATGGCTTTATTTTAAAAAGG
This sequence comes from Oscillospiraceae bacterium, assembly GCA_031268405.1. Taxonomy (GTDB): domain Bacteria; phylum Bacillota; class Clostridia; order Oscillospirales; family Acutalibacteraceae; genus JAITRE01. Next base: position 3,982 of record JAIRXF010000019.1, on the reverse strand, counting down.
AAACAAACTATGCTTAATGAAGAAAAATTTTTTTCTGCAATAATTGTTGCTGCTGGTGATTCTTCGAGAATGAATCAAAAAATTAGAAAGCCTTTTTTGCAGCTAAACTCAAGCCCTATCATATTGTATTCACTTAACATATTCCAAGATGTCCCCATTGTAAGGGAAATTATAGTTGTTGCAAAATACGATGATCAAAAAATTGTCTTTAACATAGCTAAAAAATTCAATATAACAAAACTTAAATCAGTTGTAATTGGTGGAGAAACTCGCCAAGATTCTGTATTTTTAGGAATTGAAGCCGCATCCTCGCAGGCAACAAATTTTATAATTCACGATGCGGCTAGGCCGCTTATTAGTAAAAATGCAATTCAAAAAGCGTTAAAATTATCAGAAATTCATGATGCAATCGCATTATGCAGTTGCGTTAAAGATACCGTAAAACAAGCAGATAATTGTGGTTTTGTAAAAAAAACTATCGATAGAAAGCAACTTTTTAATGTTCAAACTCCGCAGATTTTTGAGAAAAATCTATATCTTTGGGCTGTGAAAAATGCCAACAAAAAAACATACACAGATGATTGTCAATTGATTGAAAATATAAAAGAAAAAGTATTTTTATTTGAAACAGAAGATGCGAATTTTAAAATAACTACCCCCGATGATTTAGTTTTAGCAGAAGCAATTTTAAATAAAAGAAGCGCCACCAATGAAATCTACACGATGAAAATTGGTCACGGATATGATTTGCATCGGCTAACAAAAGCTAGAAAATTAATAATCGGAGGAGTTGTTATTCCATACAACAAAGGATTGCAAGGTCATTCTGATGCAGATGTTTTAGTGCATGCCATAATAGATGCTTTACTTGGAGCTGTTTGTATGGGGGACATAGGAAAGATGTTTTCTGACAATGACCCCGAATTTTTAAATACAGACAGTATTAAATTTTTACAACAAGTTTGTGAAAAAATTAGAATAAAGGGGCACAAAATACAAAATATAGATTGCACAGTAATTGCTCAAGAACCCAAAATCTCTCCATATACAGATAAAATGAGGCTTATTATTGGAGAAGCTTGTGGTATTTCAAAAAATTTAATAAGTGTAAAAGCAACCACAGAAGAAAATTGTGGACCGACTGGCAGGGGAGAGGCAATAAGTGCACATGCGGTATGCTTGGTGAAATAAATTTAACAAGAAAGATTTTATTATTTTTTTGTTCTATAAAGATTAAACGATAGAAATTAATTAACAGGTTTTGGTATTGTGTCATACAATATTATAAATACATAAATGGAGCAAAGCGGTTGTGCTGGATCTAGTTTTAGTTGGTTCTATTACCAATGCATTTAAAGCCAAAGATATTTTAAAAAAAAATAATATCAAAACCCATATATTTAAAATAAGCAATAAAGAAGGGTGTGGTTATGTTGTTTGTTCTCCGAACGAGACAAACCAAATTATTAAGATTCTAAAAAAAAATAACATTAAAATTTTAGGAAGATTTCCAAACGATTTTATAATCAGCTAACATCGTAATTATTTAATTAAATTTTTGATATATCTGGAGTGTGAAGTGATATACCTTGATAATGCTGCAACTAGTTTTCCTAAACCAATTGAAGTAACTAATTCGATTACAAATGCAATTTTAAAAAATGGCGCAAATCCTGGCAGAAGTGGACATAAATTTTCTATAAAAACCGCTGCTTGTATTTATGAATGCAGAAAAATTTTGGCTGATTTTTTTGGAGCAAGTGGTCCACAATGTGTAATTTTTACTCTTAATTGCACTCACGCAATAAATATGGTTCTAAAGGGTTTTTTAAATCCTGGAGATCATGTTGTTATTTCTTGTTTGGAGCACAATTCTGTTATAAGGCCTTTGAAAAATCTGTGCGACACAAGAGGTATTTTTTATTCAAAAGCTGAAGTTTTTTGCGGAGATGGCAATAAAACTGTATCTAGTTTTTCAAACAAGATGAACAAAAAAACGAAACTAATAGCTTGTCTGCACGCCTCGAACGTTTGGGGAATAAAATTGCCGATTGAAAAATTAGCCGATTTGGCACATAATTTTGGAGCACAAATTCTTGTCGACGCAGCTCAAACAGCGGGCATTTCTGAAATAAATATAAAAAAAAATAAGATAGATTATTTATGCATATCGGGTCATAAAGGACTTTATGGACCAATGGGTACGGGAGTGTTGATTACAGAATGCAGTGAAAATTTGAATACAATTTTACAAGGTGGTACTGGAATTAATTCTGCTTCACTGGAACAACCCGACGATGGGCCCGAAAAATTCGAAATCGGAACGATAAATGTTCCTGGAATTTTAGGTCTTAAAAGCGGGTTAGATTTTGTAAATAAAATTGGTATAAAAAAAATTGCGGAGTACGAAAATAATCTTATGTTGTATTTGTATAAAAATTTAAAAGACAATAAAGCCATAAAACTTTATACAGAAGAACCCACTATGAGTTCGTTCATTCCAATCATTTCGTTTAATGTGTTGGATAAAAAAAGCGAAGAAATTTCATATTTTTTAGATAAGCACGATATTTGTGTTCGATCGGGACTTCATTGTTCGCCGATGGCTCACAATTCTTTTAAAACAGCTTGCCAGGGGGCTGTTAGAATTTCTCCTTCTGTTTTCACAACACAAAAAGATGTAAATCGTGCTTTAGAATTAATTGAAGAATTTGTGTAAAATTTTTATATTTTTTAAAAATGTCAATTATTAGACAATTAAAATTTATGATTGAACATACTCAAAAATAAAACAATTTTGGGTTTTACTTAAAACCTCTCCGGCTGTTGTTTTTGAGACGTTTTCATCGTCAAAATAATACCACTGTCCTTCTATTAATTTATACACAACGTAATGGGTGTACCCTCTGCTTGTTTTTATGTTACAAATTAATGAATTTAAAACGTACTTATTATTGTTTACATTAATTTCATTTTTGAAAATTATTTCTTCTTTCGATATTGTTGTTTTATTAACAAATCTATTAAAATGAAGAAGTAGTATTTGAGGTGGTCTTGCAAATTTAAAATGTGTTGTATAATGATTTATCAAGCGCTCATCTAAATGCCTTATTGTATCCTCTGGGTAAAGCGGGACAACGTTGCAGTCTTGTTCTGAGCCAGAAGACCCGATTTCCCCCCAAAATTTTTTAAAGAAACTTAAAATTTCCGCAAAATCATTATGCTTTTTAGCCTCATTTTCTATTTTTGATAAAAATTGTCTAAATACCTCGCTCGGATCTCCGGGCCTTGCGAGTCTCAAAATACTGGCGATTTTCACAGAATCACAAGATATGCCTTTTGTTAGGTTCGAAGTAATTTGTTTAAGCTCTTTTAGAAGTGGAAATTGATTTAATTTAGAATCGTCTAGTTTTAAAATTAAATTCTGAAATTCTTTATTATAAACTATAACAATTAAAGCAGAATTTAAATAACACATGTTTCTTTTGTTTGTTAATCCAGTAACTTTAACTTGGGTTTGCGGTGCATTTTTTGGAAAATTTGACGATTTTGCGCTTATCGGCGGGGCCTGAGAAGGGAAGGGCGGTACCCGAGAATGGTATTTTGAGAAAGATGGTAACAAATTGATTGAATCTGCTTTGGGGGCGATTGTAGGAGAAAAGCTATTTGGATTTTTAAAAAATGGATTAAATTTTGATTTTAAAAAACTCGCTTCCTGCGGTATGTTGGATGGGTGCAACGGTGGTTTATTGTTGATGAATGGCGGTTTTGATTGAGAGTTGATTTGAGGAAGATGGGGTCTGAGCGGCAAGTTGTTGGTTAGCCTTGATTTTTGACTGATTATGGAAGGAGAGTTATTTGATTCTTTAAGAAATGGATTGAAATTTGACTCAGAAAAATTAGACTCTAATTTTGGTGAATTTTGCGATTTTTCGTTTAAAATATTTTCGTCGGAATCTTGTTCTTCTAAATTTGAGTTTTC
>JAIRXF010000013.1 GCA_031268405.1 Oscillospiraceae bacterium | reverse complement strand
AGAAAAAGAAAATTCATAACAAATGCTTTTATACTAACTGCAACTTCAATAATTACTAGATTAATAGGTCTTGCATTCAGATCTTATATGTCCGAAAAGATTGGGTCGCAAGGCATTGGGCTCTACGGCTTAGTTTGTTCTGTTTATTTTTTCTTTGCAAGCTTTTCCGTATCTGGAATGAGTTTAGCGGTTGTGAGGCTTGTATCCGATTCAATCGCAAACAAAAAAAATGGATTTGGTAGATCAATTTTCAGAAAATGCTTGTTGGTAGCGGTTTTTACAGGTTTGACTTCTTCGTTTTTACTTTTTCATCTTTCTGAATTTGTCGCGTTTAGAATCCTAAGTGATCAAAGGGCTGTCGCTTCTTTGAAAATACTTTCAATTGCACTGCCGTTTATTTCTTTTTCAGCCTGTTTTAGAGGCTACTTTTATGCAACTGGTCACATACTTAAGGTTGCTAGTGAACAACTTATCGAGCAAATTATAGAAATCATAGTATTTGTTGTTCTCTTAAAAAGAATAGAATCTGATGATATAGAAAAATCCTGCCTTGCTATTGTGGCTGGAACAACTGCTGCTGAAGCTATTTCTTGCTTACACTCGTATTTAATGTATTTAATTTATATTTCAAAAAACAAAATATGTGAGTTACCAGTAAAAACTAACGAAAAATCCAAAGTTTTGAGAAAGATTTTTAGCATCTCCGTACCGACTACACTTAGTACTTGCGTCAGAACGGGACTCAATGCCACTGAAAACATTTTAATACCTCATGGACTGCGTGGTTTTGGCATGTCTTCTGATAAATCTTTATCTAACTACGGAATGATAAAAGGCATGATCATACCTATAATAACATTTCCGGCGGTTTTAATTTTTGCCTTTTCGACACTTTTAGTCCCAGAAATTTCACGAGAAAATATTACAAACAATATAAATAAAATAAGACACATATCATCCAGGGTTCTTCGTTTTACTTTAATGTTTTCGGCGTTTATTATGGGTATATTTTGGATATTTCCCGTGTTAATAGGGAATTTTATATATAAAAGTTCCGAATGTGGAATATATCTTTTTATATTGTGTCCGTTAGCGCCATTCATTTACATAAGCGATGTTCTAGATAACATTTTAAAAGGCCTTAATCAACAAGTACACTATTTACTTTACATTGTGATTGACTCAATTTTTTGTATGATTTTATTGTACTTTCTTCTGCCCAAATATGGAATGAAGGGGCTTATAATTACCATTTTTTCCGGGGAAATTTTAAATTTTTTCTTAACTTCTTGTCGTTTAATAAAAATAATTAATCTTAAAATATTGTTTACAGATTGGCTGTTAAAACCACTTATGTGCGCAATTGTATCTTGCGTAATCAGCAAATCCTTATTGATAAAATTTTTGCTTACAAACGAAAATCTTGAAAAACTCATCTTTTCAATTTTAATCTCTCTGGGATTTTACTTATTATTGCTGTACGTTGTTAATTTACTTGAAAATGACGAAAAATATATATTGAAGAAAATTTTTTGGTTTAAGAAGCCGCGCACGTGCAAATCTTCATCATTGTAAAATTTACGCAAATAAAAATAGATACCTCAAATTAAACTTTTTTAGTGAATTTATTTGAGTTAATAGCTCTTAAAATTTACTGAAAAAGTTTAAATTCTCAATGATGTTGCATCTCTTTACTTTTAAAGCCGCGAACACTACATTAAAGTAAATTATGTACTTGACTTCTTTTTCTTGTTATAGTACGATAATCAGAGTAATTAGGCGTAGTGATAGCTGGGAAGTGTTATTTAGATCTATATAGTCGTTTAACATATATTACAGATTGGGAGCATAGCTCAGCTGGAAGAGCACTTGCCTTACAAGCAAGGGGTCACAGGTTCAAGCCCTGTTGTTCCCACCATTTCATATATTCGGCCCGGTAGTTCAGTTGGTTAGAACGCTAGCCTGTCACGCTAGAAGTCGACGGTTCGAATCCGTTCCGGGTCGCCATTTGGGCCTTTGTAGCTCAGTCGGTAGAGCAAGGGACTGAAAATCCCTGTGTCGGCGGTTCGATTCCGTCCAAAGGCACCAAGATCTGTTTAACGTTGCGGATGTAGCTCATCTGGTAGAGCGCCACCTTGCCAAGGTGGAGGTAGCGAGTTCGAGCCTCGTCATCCGCTCCACGTTTTTTTGTACCTTAAAAATGATTTTTTGCAATGTTTATTTTTCGTTGGATTTTTTATTTAGCGTTTCTCGGTAAAATAATGCACTATTTTTTCGTTCACCTCAGATGTCGGTGATACACTTTTGAATTTAAAACGATCTGTTTTTAAAATTGGGAGGATTTTGTATTGTAAATGCGCCAATTTATAATGCTCTTGTCACGCACAATAAAAAGTTAATGAGTTCCTTTCATACTCCAGGTCACAAGGGTGTTTTTTTTAAATCTTTTGACAATTTATTTAATCTTGATTTAACAGAGCTTAACGATACTGATGATTTATATAGCGCAAGAGGTTGTATAGATAAAGCTCAAAAATTGGCTAGTGATTATTTTGGTGCCCAAAAAACATTGTTTTCGACTTCTGGAAACACCCTTTGTATTCAAGCTATGCTTAAAATTGCTACTGAGGGGCAAGCTAAAATTATTTGTGCAAGAAATATTCATAAAAGTGCACTCGGAGCAATTGTGTTGCTTGGTCTCGATGTTGTATGGGTTTTTCCAAAGTACGATGCTGGACCAGGTTTGTTTGGAAGAATTTCCCCCGAAGACATAAAAAAAGCAATAATAAAAAATCCCGATTCGAAAGCTGTTTATATAACAAGTCCTGATTATTATGGTTTGATTTGCGATGTTGAAAAAATTTCTCATTACTGCAAAAGCAAAAATATATCTTTGCTTGTAGATAACGCACACGGAACGCATTTGGCTTGTTTTGAACCCTCGCTTCATCCCATAGCTTTGGGTGCCGATATTTGCTCTGATTCAGCTCATAAAACTTTACCTGTTTTAACATCGGGAGCTTTCTTAAATATAAACAATAAATCTTATTTAGATAACGCCACCGAATCAATGGCGCTTTTTGGTTCCACCAGCCCTTCGTTTCCAATTTTAGCTTCACTTGATTTATGCAGAAACTGGATGAAAAATGAAGGAAATGTTGCGTTTTCAATTTTAAAAAAAAGAGTAGATAGAATCAAAAATCTTGCAGAAAAAATCGGAATTATTCTGCCTAGAGGGCAAATAGATCCAATTAGAATATCCTTGGGCGTAGGTTCCATTGGATTTTCACCAAATGAATGCGCAGAAATTTTTAGAAAATTTGGCGTTGAATCGGAATTTGCATCAGATTTTTATTTGACTTTAATCCCAAGCCCTCTTAACACACATAAGGATTTTGAAAGACTAGAGTCTGCAATTTTGTCTTTGAAAAGAAAAAAATCAATTAATTACAATTTTGAAAGTTTCGCCCCAGAAAAAAAACTTTTTCCAAGAGAAGCTTTTTTTGCGAAAAACAAAAGAGTTTGTATTCAAGATTCAGTTGGGAAAATATCTGCTCGTGGTGTTTGTCCTTGCCCACCTGGTTTTTTGTTCGTTGCTCCGGGCGAAAAAATAACACATGAACTCGCATTTTATCTTAAAAAGCTTGGTGTTATAGACCTTTTAGTTGTGGATTGAACTCTGAAAATCTATAATTTATGTTGAATTAGTTTAAACTTAATTTGAATTCATTTTTAAAATGTAATCACAACCACTTAAACTGTGCTTTTAATTCGACCGCAATAAAAAACCTTACCTCTCTTTACTTCTATAATAAAAAATAACTCCAATTAACTTGATATTTATTCTAATATAATTTACAATCCGATTATGCTAATGTTTTATTGCGGTGAATTGTGGAATTCAGTAATTGTTGATATTTTGCGAATACAATTAAACAAATAAAAATTTATAATCTATAGGTTACACAGAAAGAAGGTTTGTTTTAAATGAATTCAATTATCGGTTATTTCACAGCGCCACTTTTTCTTTTGGTTCCTGTGGTTTGGCTTGTTTTGCTTCCTTTAGAATTTCTGCTTAACAGCATCGTTTTATTTGTTGGGCTCAAAATGACAGGTTCGCAAAATATTTTTTCTGACTACAAAAAACTGATATTAAGAGTATGGAGAAATAGCTTTATATCAGATATTTTAAGTGCTTTATTGGGGGGCGTGCTTGCTTCGTTAATTTCTTCATTGGGTGAAGCTGTGAAGACTGAACAATTGAATGCATTGGGTATATGTATAGCATCTGTCCTTTCTTCTTTGGTGGTCTATTTATTAAGCCGCAGAGTTATTCGAAAAAATTTGGAACTAGAAGATAACCCCGAGTTTAAAAAATTAGCGTGGATGCTTGCTTCTTTCACCTCTCCCTTGGTAATAGGCGGCTGCCTTTTTTGGGGAGGACTATTTTTTAAATAATGTTAAGTGTTGGTTATTTTAATTTTTAAAAACTATACTTGTTTGCAAAAAATAATTGTCAGCATCTTTTATATCAACAATTTCACAGGAAATTGATATTAAAGGTGTAATAGGCGTTTCGGAAAGTTTCATACACGAAGTTTTCTTTGCACATGCAGTATTTTTTGCACATGCAGTATATATTAAATCAATATTTTAATGAGATCGAGAATTTTGCATTTCCCCTTCTTGCAAAAAAGCACACGGTGCGATTTCTAGAACTACTTTTTATTTTTTACTCTGTTGGAATATTGAAGCTTTTCAAAAACATTTAAAATTGAGAAGTAACTTCAAATAAAAATCGCGTTTTTATTTTTTTATAATTAACGTTTTCTTTGTGGAAGTCGCCTTTGAATGAAGCCGCTCGGGCCGCGCATAGTGGACCCGAGCATAAAGTCAAATATTTAACAACAAAAACAATTTAAAGCATCGATTTAACAATAAAATTTGCAACAACAATACACGCAAAAAACTTAATAGTAAAATCTAATCTATTGTAGCATTTCTTTTAAAAACTCATCTCAAACAAACTTTAATTACTTGATTTCCACATCCGCACCAACTTCAACTAGCTTCGCTTTAAACGTTTCAGCATCTTGTTTAGAAACACCTTCTTTAATAGCTTTAGGCGCACTCTCAACAATAGCCTTTGCTTCCATCATGCCAACACCAGAAATTTCACGAACAACCTTAATAACAGCTGCTTTCTTTTCTGGTACAGATTTTATTAAAACGTCAAATTCGGTTTTTTCTTCAGCCGCCGCCACCGGAGCATCAGTTGCAGGCGCAGCAACTGCCACAGGAGCTGCTGCTGAAACACCAAACTCCTCTTCCAATGCTTTTACAAGCTCGCTAAGTTCAAGAACTGTTAAAGATTTCACACTTTCAATAATTTTTCCTACATTACTAGCAGACATAATAAATACCTCCATAAATTTATTTTTAATATTCAAAATTGTTCCAACATCATTTCAATTAACAAATTTACGCAGCAATAATTCAAAAACTTCGCCTTTTCAATGCTCAAAAATTATTATTGTTTTTTAAACAAGTGCATTGCACCAAAAATTAAGATTTTTCAAAACTGCAAACGTTAAGTTAATTTTAGCTTTTCTCAGAACATTTTTTTTCAACAGCACCAATTACAATAACCAAACTTCTTAAAACACCGTTCAACACACCAACAAATCCCACTATAGGAGAATTCAAACCACCAAGAACCGTGGCAATCAAAATTTCTCTGGAAGGCAACTCAGCAAGCCTTTCCACAGACGATTTATCAACCACTTCATTTTCTATAAAACCAACTTTAATGGTAAAAAAATCCCCTTTTTCTTTCTGGAATTTACACAAAATCTTCGCCGCCGAAACATAATCACTCTCACTGGTAGCCATAGCGGTGCTACCTTTTAAAAAGCCGTCCAAACCTCGAATCCCCGCTTGTTCGAACGCTCGAACTAACATAGTATTTTTTATAACGGAATAATTAACTCCGGAATCTCGCAATTCTTTTCTTAATTTAGTATCATCCCCAACGTTTATCCCCTTATAATCAACTAAAATCCCAACACAAGACGAACTAATTCTTCCAGCTATATCCGCAGCAATAGCTCGCTTTTTCTCTAAAATCTTCTCGCTCGACATTAATCTCACCTCTTTTCTGTTGAATTTCAATTTAAAACTTTAAATTAAACAAAAGCTAAAATATAAATTTCCTTTAATCTTTGTGTTTTGCAACCCTTTAGTCTATATGCTTAAATATTTAAATCACAATTTGTGCTTAAAAATTATCCCGATATTTCATAAAATTTACCAAAATTCTAAATAAAAATTTTTGCAAAATCCTTTAAAACAAACTTATATAAACTTTCATAATTAAACTAAAAACATTTCTCTTAAGACCTTTTAAAAATCCTTTGCAAAATTTTCAAATAAAAATCATGATTTAAACATCTAAACATAAAAAATAAAAATAAAAGACACAAAAAGCTCTTCTTTAATCAAAGACAAGAAGAGCATCAAAAAATACAAAACCCCTCAAAATGAAGAATCAAACAAAGACTGCCAAAAATCTTCGTTCAAGGGCGATGCAAAACTCCTCGGCAGGACAGGCAAATAAAGCCCTATTACGTGTAAAAATTCAAACTCCTGCTGTCTTTGGAAAATATTAAATTTACCCTCTACCGTACCAAAACACACCGAAAGCACATTCTTAAGTCCAACTATTTTTAGCCGAAACAACCACCACACGTCGTATTTTATCATACAAGCATTTTAAAAGTCAACTCACGCAGATAAATTTAACGGCAATTCGTACACAACTTTTTGTGTTGGCCCGCGCTGAAATATTTTTTAATCAAAATGTAAAAATAAATCCATGCAACGTCACTATATAGCCCTAACAACTCTTTCTGATCTCAAACATCTGCTACAAACATAAACTCTTTTTATAGCACCATTTTCTATAACTTTAAACTTTTTAACATTTGGTTTCTGAACCCTCAAAACCTTCTTTGTAACCTGAGTTCCTCTATATGAATACTTTCTAGCACTATTGTTGGTCTTACCGCAAACCTCGCATTTGCTCATTCCAATCAACCTTTCTTTATTTTTGAGTTATTTATAATTTCTAATTGCTTCTGCGTTTTTTAGAAATTTTCTTAAAATCTCCCTCTAATCACTCTTCTTTTCTTCTTGTTTTCCACCCTCCCCTTCTAATTTTTCTTTCTCTTCACTATCTTTTGGTTCGTCTGGAGTTTCGGGAGTTTCGGGAATTCCGCCACCTTCACCCTTGTTCTCGCTTTCTTGAATTTCTTTGCTTTTTTCTCTGCTCTTTTTGTTCATATCATTAATCTTACTAAAGTTAATAGATTTAATAATTTCCTGATTATATTCCACGTCACCCGCTTTTTCTTTTACAAAATTCTCAAATTCCTCTTGCTTTTCTGCACTAAGATACTCTTTAAAACTTTCATCCGACTCGAGTTTTTTCTTTATATTTTCTTCTAATTCTCCCTTGGGATTTCTTAAAAATACAAAAAAACGTCCATTAAGTTTCATGTACATCGCTTGTCTTTCGCCCAATCCTTTGACTTTGTCCAGATCCGGAGGGACATCTTTAATTGGTATCACTTCTTTTTCTACAATTGATCTTTCGTCGCCCTTTTCATCCAATTTTGCGTTAGCAATACTAAAAGCCTCTTTAATATCTTTCCCGCTATTTAGTGCATCAACACTTTCAGCAACAGCTTTTTCAATTTTTTCTACCTTTTCTTTCGATAATTCTTTGGGAGCTGCTTCTGACTGTGCATCTTCCTGATTTAGTTCCCCTTTTGGCTCTTCTAAAATACTGATACTAAAAAAAGAAAGCCCTAAACTCTTTTCCGCTATAGTTTCTTCTAAACTCTCTTTTGTAACTTCTTTTTCTCCATCTTTCCCGTAAATTTTATCAAACAATAATAAAGACAATTCTCTGTAAGAAAAAAAATCCCTAATTATAGGCTTACTAAGCTCGTAAACCTCCCCCGCAATTTTACCGGATTTATCCCAGTATTCCTCAGTCTGTTTATCTATCGCCGAATTTTTCTGTTCGTCTAAACTAATTTTCTTTTCCTTGCAAGCCTCTTGAATGCCCAGTTGATGTACGCCGGATTGCTTAAGTCTTTCTTCAAGAATCTCATCAAAAGTCCTTCCATCTTTTGACTTCGAATCCCCCTTTAATTCGCCATCACCGCTCATCTGAGCATTCATCTGCATATTCTCGCTCGAAATTGCCCCATGAATACTAATACCTTCGAGTATAAGATGTTCCTTCTGAAGCTTAAAATTCTTTGATTTAATAACCCATTCGCCATCTCCACACGATGCAAACATAACGAATAAAAAAGCAAAAACCGTAAAAAGAGATATCCCTCTAATAATTTTCATATTAACTTCCTCTCAAAATCACTATTAACCACACCCTAAATGGTAAACTTTTGAAAAAAAAATGTCAACGTAAACTTACGGGCACAGCCTATTAGTACCCATATTTAATCAATTAATTCATTTTATTTTTAAAAAATAAAAATTAGATTTTAAATATATCGTTTAGAACTTTAATTGGGGAACTTTTGGACACATTAAAAAATATTGTTTGATGCTTTGAAGGATCCATAAAAATTCTTATCTTAGAGCGCTTGATTATATTTAAAATAACTTGATCATTTGGTTTATTAAAAGAAATAAATATATTATCTGCTTTTTGTCTAATTTCTTTCACACCAAGCTGCGAGGCCTTACTTCTTATCAAAGCAACCTCAATTAAATCGTTTATCTGTTCAGGAGGAGTACCAAATCTGTCTGTTAAATCATCGATGATATCTTGAGCATCGCGCTCGCACCGAATATTAGAAATCCCCCTGTAAACACTAAGCCTATTGTCGGTAGTATCGATGTAATCCTCTGAAATGTGGGCATTAATTGAAAGATTAATATTGCATAAATTATCATCCAAAACAACACCATCGTTTTTTGTTTCTTTAACCGCGTTAGACAATAACTGCATATACATGTTGTACCCAACATCCGACACATGTCCGTGTTGGTCTGCGCTCAATATGTTTCCAGCACCTCTTAATTCTAAATCTCTCATAGCAATGTTAATTCCCGAACCAAATTTAACAAGTTCCTTTATCGCATCCAGCCTTTTTTCTGATATCGATGTTAAGGCCTTGTCCTTCTTAAATGTAAAATAAGCATAACCTCTGCGTGAAGATCTTCCAACTCTCCCTCTGATTTGATAAAGCTGAGAAAGCCCCATTTTATCCGCATCTTCTATTATTAAAGTATTTACATTTGGAACGTCAATACCTGTTTCTATAATTGTTGTGCAAACAAAAATATCTGTCTCACGATTTATAACTCTCTGCCACGCGTTCAACAAATCTTTTTCCGACATTTTCCCGTGTCCTATACAAATTCTTGCCTTTGGCAACAATTTCCCAATACGTAAAGCAGTCTTTTCTATGGTTTTAACACTGTTGTGAAGGTAATATATTTGCCCGCCGCGCCTGATCTCCTTGTCAATAAAATCTTTCACTAAAACTTCGCTATATTCTAGCACATAAGTCTTGATAATCTGTCTGTCCTGAGGAGCTTGCTCTATAATCGACATATCTCTTATCTTTGCAATGGCCATATTTAAAGTTCTTGGTATCGGTGTAGCTGATAAACTTAAAATATCGGCATTTGTGCAAATACCTTTAAATTTCTCTTTTTGATCCACCCCAAAACGTTGTTCCTCATCAATTACAAGTAAACCCAAATCTTTGAAAATTACGTCATCTTGAATAAGGCGATGGGTGCCTATAATTAAATCTATACTTCCTTCACTCAACTTTTTGAGTATATTTTTTTGTTCTTTTTTTGACTGGAGCCTTGAAAGTAATTCTATTTTGACAGAAAAACCATCAAATCTTTTCACTACATTTAAAAAGTGCTGCCAAGCAAGAATTACAGTGGGCGCAATTATTGCACACTGCTTATAATTAGAAACACACTTAAAAGCTGCTCTTAACGCAACTTCTGTTTTTCCAAAACCAACATCTCCGCAAAGCAACCGATCCATCGGAAATTGACTTTGCATATCTTCTTTGATCTCATCTATACATCTTAATTGATCCTGAGTCTCTTCGTATTCAAATTTCGCTTCGAAATCTTTTTGGGATTCAGTATCTTTTTCAAAAGCATAGCCTTTAGCTTTTATTCTATTTGAATATATAACACAAAGCTTTTCGGCTATATCTTTGGCGGCTTTTTTGGCTTTATATTTTGTTTTACTCCAAGCATCTGTTCCAAGTTTGTTGAGTCTAACTGCGTTAAATTCTCTGGGACCAATGTATTTTGACAACATATCAATTTGAACTACAGGCACATAGAGCACGTCGCCTTTTGCGTATTTTATGCGAATATAATCTTTTATTATTCCTTGCGTATCAATTTTTTTAACTCCCAAAAAAATTCCAACACCATAAGATGAATGCACCACATAATCTCCAACTCGCAACTCTTGTGTATTTATCAAGCTTTTAGCGTTAACGTTTTTTTTCTTTACATTTGTAGCGATAGAAAGCTTTTTATATGTCAACAAAACAAATTTTGCTTCTTGATAGAAAAATCCCGAAGAAAGCCCGCTTGGCATAACACACGTTAACCCCTGGGAAATATTACTGCTTTTATTCAAGTAAAGATTCGATATACCAGAATTACTCAAATCTTTAGATAAAAACTTGCAAAACTGCTCTCTACCGGCCAAAATCACTTTTGTGTAGCCTTTAAAATGATTTAAATTTTTGCAAAGAACATCAAAAGAACCACTCTGAGACTCTATTTTTGAGGCATTAAACTCTAAGATAAAATTCGGTAAAATTCCATGGGTGCTGTCAGTAAAATGATCTAGATACACAGTCTTTTTTTTTCGATAATAATCCAATAAACCGGAATAATCCTCACTAAATTTACTTAATTCTGGTATCAACACCCCGTCTTCAAGATATTTTTTAAAATCTTCTTGATACATCATATCTTGCGCGCAAAGCAATTTTTTAATCTTGGAATTTTCACACACAAACAAAAAATCACTATCGTCAAAATACGAAAATAAATTACAATTATCCTGATATATTATCGGCAGAAATTTATCCATCGATCCAATCGTTTCGTTGGATTCTAATTTTCTAAGTTCCGATTTTAAAATTTCTGCGCAAACCTTTCTTTCTTTTTCTAACTGACGCAAAATTAAATCTCTAATTTTTGCCTTAAAATCGTTAAAATCCTCAACTATAATTTCCGTTGCTGGCACAATTTTTATTTCACTCACTCGTTGATTTTTCCGCTGCTGCGTTTCTATTTCAAAATAGCAAATAGAATCAACTTCATCGCCAAAGAATTCTATTCGAACAGGATAATCTTCGCCATTAGCAAAAATATCTAAAATTCCGCCTCTGGAAGAAAATTGCCCCTGAGTCTTAACTTTTTCGCACGAAGAATAACCCCATAAATTAAGCAATTCTCTTAATTTAAACATATAAAATTTTGATTTTTCTTTGATTTTTAATATATTTTTCTCTAAAATTTTCGGAGGAATAGTACGCTTAATCGCCGCATCTGCACAAGCCACAATTACATCAAAATCCCCTATCAAGATGCTTGATAATACAGCCACTCTTTTTTGCTCATTCTCTCTTGATTGCAATAAAACATCTCTAAATTCAAAATCTCTCCATGGAAAAACAAGTGCTTTGCATCCCATGGCGCAAAGGTCATTAGCTAACATTGTTGCATGACTTTCATCGTGTGCCAAAACTAAAGCTTTATTTGATTGATCACAAACGGTATAAATAAAATGCGCCATATGAATGCTAGAAAAACCGGAGATTTTTATTGGAAATTTTTTTTTACAAACGGCACCTTTAAAGCGATTGTATTGCGGCAAATTTCTAATTATATTTTTCAAAAACTTCATAAATCTTCCTTTAAATTAAAACGCACAAAATTCTTCCTACAGTATTCTAAAAGACTATTAAAAAAACTTAAAGCTTCAAGCAACTTAAGTTATTTTTTAAAAATCTAAAAGTACCAGTGAGATGTTGTGTTTATTCTTTTTGCATTTTCTGCCTGTATCCACTGTATTCAATTAAGATTATTGTCTCATTTTCGGCCGTCACTTTCAAGTCCATAGTTAATCAATCCAAATCAAATACGTAAATTTAATATAAAGTATCATTTCATCGTTGCTCATATAATCAGCATTGACCCCGATTTGTTGATGACTCTTGCATAGATAAAATCTTTTGTCGCCGATATATGTCCAAAAATTTAGTGTTAAAACCAGCTACAACTTATTTTTAATCAAGTTTTCTGATGTAGTCGTGTGGTTAAAATCTTGGAATTCACAAAAAATTTAAAATTTCTGCACCTTACATAATATTTTAAAAAACACAAACAATAGTTTAAATGCAACCAAATTTTAAAAAATCACAAAGGAGAAAATTAAAATGAGAAAATTAAAAACTGCCGCCTTAATTTTAAGTTACTATATGCTTGTTAATAGAATTTTAATAACTATCAATACAATATTAACCACGATAATTTTGGGGCTGTTTATTGAGATCATTTTAAGAAAACATAAAGAGCGAAAGTCCAATAAAATTTGACATGTCGATTTTGAGGTGATCGTTACGATACAAAGAATTGGTAAATACACAATACTGTTTAAAAATCCACCCAATGTTAAAGGTTCAGCATCGGTTTGTGGTAAAAAAGAAGGGGAAGGCCCCTTGGGTGAAGAGTTTGACGAAATTTTTGATGACAGCAGACTGGGAGAAGATTCATTTGAAAAAGCTGAAAGTAAACTTCAAAGTCAAGCCGTGAAGCTCGCTTTAAAAAAATCTCAAATCAATACTACCGATGTAAACATGATATTTTCCGGGGACTTACTTAACCAATGTTCATCGTCAACATTCGGGCTTAGAAGCTTGCAAATACCGTTTGTTGGGCAATTTGGAGCATGTTCGACTATGGCTCAAACAATTATCATGTCTTCAATAATGATTGCGTCGGGTGCTGCCAACTATTCTGTTGCGGTTACGTCTTCACACTTTTGTGCAGCAGAAAGGCAATATAGATTTCCGCTAGAATATGGTTGCCAGCGCTTTCAAACTGCACAATGGACCGTCACTGGTTCGGGAGCTGCCGTAATAGAAAAAGACGGCACAGATAAACCGTATATTTTGGGAGCAACCGTCGGGAAAATAATTGATTTGGGGGTCAAAGATACAACAAACATGGGTGCCGCCATGGCGCCTGCCGCGGCAGATACACTCAAAAATTTTTTGTCAGACACCAATACCTCCGCGAGTGATTACGACTTAATTCTCACTGGAGATTTGGGCGAAGTCGGCAGCAAATTGTTGAAAGAACTGTTATCTCGGGAAAATATAAAACTTTCTAATAATCATAACGACTGCGGACTTATAATCTTCGACAAAGAAAAACAAGATGTGCATTCGGGGGGCTCCGGATGCGGTTGTTCAGGTTCTGTTCTTTGCTCCGCCATATTTAATAAAATGAGAAGAGATGAAATAAAAAATCTCTTATTTGTGGCAACTGGCGCACTTATGTCTCCAACATCATCTCAGCAAGGAGAAAGTATTCCTTCAATTGCGCATCTGGTTTGGTTTAGTAATGATAATTCCTTTAAAATTAAATTTTAATCTTAAAAACCAGTACATAAAACAATTTGCTAGTTGCATCTTTCAAAATTGACATAAAATTCCTTTGAGCCCATTGTTATTTCTGTGAATAAATAAATTCACGCGTCACCTCGTATACTATCAGAATCAACTATTTAGATATCCAACCCAAATTAAAATTCAATATAACATTAGTCCAATTAACAACAATATTTAAATCTAGTGTTCTATAAAAATAATTAAAAATGTCAGTTATGAGTTTGGCCTAAACAAATTTTATGTAAATCAACTGTAAAATTTACCAAAAACCCCATTAAAGTTTTACATTAATCATGCATTATGTTAAAGTCAAATTGAAAAAATAATAAAAGGAGTTGTTTTTGTTGCTAAAAAAAATAAACAACAAATTATTATTACATTTTGTAGATTTATTTTTAAAATCTTCTTTTGCGGGAATCATAGTTAGCATTGCTGGCATCGTATACATAAACAACAGAGATATTTGGGGTTCAATTTTTTTCTCCGTAGGTCTAGTGAGTATATTAAAATTAAGACTCAAACTTTTTACTGGTATAGCGGGTTTTGATAACAATTATCAAAATTTATTAATTTGCTTTTGTGGGAATCTCGTTGGAACAATTTGTGGTTCGTTAATTTTCAAAGATAAAATAAGAAATTTTGATTTTTTAAATGATTTGGTTCAAAATAAAATTGATTCAAATATACTAACGGTATTTTTCTCTGCAATAGCTTGTGGAGTCTTTATTTACACTGCTGTCCTCAGTTATAAAAACAACTGCAACGATATTTTAAGTGTTGTTTTTTGTGTTTCGATGTTTGTCATTTTTGGTGCAGATCATTGTATTGCTAATTCGTTTTTTTATTTTGCCTCTAAAAATTTAAGTTTTGGTGCTATTTTAAATATTTTAATCTGCACAATTGGAAATTTTCTGGGGGCTGTACTGTGTGATTTTATTTCTTCATTTGCAAGAAATCAGAACGTTTAAGACCAGTTTCTCGTAAAATAGTTTTGGGGGTGTTAATAGCTTGAAACTTGAATTTAGTAAAATTCAGGATTGCGGAAATGACTATATAGTTTTTGATTGTTTTGAGCAAAAAATAAAAAATCCAAAAGAACTCAGCAAAAGGCTGTCTGATCGCCATTACGGAATAGGCGGGGATGGCATTGTTTTGATTTATCCTTCCAAAATTGCAGACGCCAAAATGCTAATATTTAATAGTGATGGAAGTCAAGCAAATATGTGCGGAACTGGCATAAGATGTATTTCAAAACACTTATTCGATAAAGAAAAACAAAATCACAGTAGTAAAACCAATTTTACCATTGAAGTTGGAGAATTTAATAAAATTATAAAAATTAAAAAAAAGGAAGATTCTAATGAAATTTTTTTCGTCGACATGGGAAAAGCTGAGCTAGATAAAGATAAAATTCCAATTAATCTAAATTGCAAACAAGTAATTTCATTTCCCTTAGATGTTTTGGACGAAAAATTGAAAATTACCTGCGTTTCCATGGGAAATCCTCACTGTGTTATTTTTTGTGAAAACATCTTTGATATTGATATAGAAAAAGTGGGTTCATATATTGAAAATCATAAAATTTTCCCGAATAAAACTAACGTAGAATTTGCAAAAGTGATTGGTAAAAATATAGAAATGAGAGTATGGGAAAGAGGAAATGGCGAAACTTTATCGTGCAGTACAGGCGCTTGCGCTTGCGTTGTTGCCGCTGTGGAAAACAAATATCTTCCTAGAGGAGAAAAAATTTCTGTTAAAATGCGTGGGGGGGAGTTAAAAGTTGAAGTTACACGCGAAACCGTTTACATTTTGGGCGGCGCGCAAAAAATTTTTAATGGCTTCGTGCATATTTAAATTCTTGTTGCAAAATATCAAAACAAATAACACAATTGTATAGATAACTTTAAGTTAGCATTGCAAAGTTTTATAAAAGATATACAATTCATTTTTAAAACTTGTTAATCTTAGAAAAAATTCTATTTTTAAAGATACTTCTGGTTAATGTTCAAAATAAAGGGAGTTTATAAATGATGACAAAATATATTTTTGTGATTGGTGGGGTTGTTTCTGGACTTGGTAAAGGCATAACAGTAGCTTCGCTCGGAAGACTTTTGAAAGCTAGAGGGCTAAAAATCGCGGCGCAAAAATTGGATCCATATATCAATGTTGACCCCGGAACCATGAGCCCTTATCAACATGGCGAGGTTTTTGTGACACAAGATGGAGCCGAAACAGATCTTGATCTTGGACACTACGAACGTTTTATAAACGAGGACCTAAATAAATACTCAAACCTTACTACAGGTAAAGTTTATTGGAATGTCTTATCTAAAGAACGTTCTGGCGAATATCTTGGAGACACTATTCAAGTAATACCTCACATTACAAACGAAATAAAAAAATTTATATATTCTGTTGGAAAAAAAACAAATGCTGATGTAGTTATCACAGAAATAGGGGGAACAACCGGCGATATAGAAAGCGGTCCATTTTTAGAAGCAACAAGACAAGTTTCATTAGAAATCGGCAGAGAAAATTGCATTTTTATACACGTAACATTAGTTCCCCATCTTAAAAATTCGGGAGAATACAAATCAAAACCGACTCAGCATTCCGTAAAAGAACTGCGCTCACTCGGAATAGATCCTAATATTATAATTGCTCGTTGTGATGCTCACATAAATGAAGAAATTCGTAATAAAATTTCAATGTTTTGTAACGTCAAACCAGACTGCGTAATTGAGAATATGGATGTTTCCACGATTTACAATGCACCAATGATGCTAGAAAAAAGTAATTTTTCAGACATTGTTTGCAGAGAACTTAACATAAAATGCGAGAAACCAAATATGGACGAATGGATTCAAATGCTAAAACGCATAAAAAGCAGAACAAAAAAAGTAAAAATAGCGCTCATAGGAAAATATATTAAGTTACACGATGCGTACTTGTCTGTGGTAGAAGCACTTCACCATGGAGGATATGAAAATGGCTCAAAAGTAGAAATTGAGTGGATAGACTCAGAGCTTGTTACAAATTATACCGTCTCCGATTTGCTTGCCGGTTGCAACGGAATATTGGTGCCTGGTGGATTTGGGGGCCGCGGAATTCTAGGGAAAATTACCGCCGTAAAATATGCAAGAGAAAACAACATTCCGTTTTTGGGAATTTGCCTTGGAATGCAAGTCGCAGCAATAGAATTTGCAAGAAATGTTTTGGGAATAAAAGATGCAAATTCAAGTGAATTTGATAAATCTTCTAAATTCAATGTAATTGACCTTATGAGCAATCAACAAAATTCTTTGCCAAAAGGCGGAACAATGCGACTGGGTACATATCCGTGTAAAATTTCGAAAAATACAAGATTAATGAACATTTACAATTGCGAAGAAATCAAAGAAAGACACAGACATCGCTACGAATTTAACAATGCATTTAGAGAAGAATTTTCCAAAGCAGGTGCAGTTTTTTGCGGTACATCTCCAAATGGATTACTCATAGAAGCCATTGAGTTGCACAATGATTTTTTCATTGGTGTTCAATTTCATCCAGAATTCAAAAGCAGACCCAATCATGCCCATCCATTGTTTCGTGAATTTATAAAATTCTCGCTTTTAAACGATTTAAACAAAAAATAGCACGCGAACTTTATAACATAATCTTATATTTTTAGCCCAAAGAGGTGTTTTTTGAAACTAAATAAAAATTTTTTTAATTTACATGATGATTATTTATTCTACAAAATAATCTCTAAAGCAAAAGAATTTGAAAAAACAAACCCGAAGCTAAAAATAATTTCCTTGGGTATAGGCGATACAACCATGCCGCTTTGTAGAGCTGTTATTTCTGCCATGAAAAAAAGCGTTACAGAAATGTCAAAAAAGGAAACATATAGAGGCTACGGACTTGAACAAGGCTGCAAATTCTTGCGTTTTGCTATAAAAAAATATTACAAAAAAAGAGAGATCGATCTTAGCATCTCAGAGATTTTTATTAACGACGGAGCGGGAAGAGCAATCTCAGAGATTCAAGAGCTCTTTGATAGTAATAACACAACTTTAATTGTAAATCCCACTTATCCGGCATACGTCGATATTAGCATATTGGCGGGCAAAAAAATAATTTTTGCAAATGCTAATCAAAAAAATCTATTTTCTCCTACTCCAAATAAAAATACAAAGTGTGACATAATTTATCTTTGCTCGCCAAACAATCCAACCGGATCTGTTTATACACACGAAGCACTTAAAAAATGGGTTAATTATGCACTAAAAAATAACGCAGTTATACTATTTGACGCAGCGTATGAAGCTTTTGTAAGTTCAAAAAATCTCCCTAGAAGCATATTTGAAATAGATGGGGCAAAAAAATGCGCAATAGAAATCTGTTCTCTTTCAAAAACAGCGGGATTTACAGGGGTAAGATGTGGATACATTGTAATCCCGGATAAACTTATATTTGAAAATCATAAAATTAACAAACTTTGGATGAGAAGGCAAACAACAAAATACAATGGCCTTTCTTACATCACTCAGCGCGGAGCCGAAGCAGTTTTCACAAATGAAGGGCAAAAACAAAACAAAAAAATAATTGAATATTACAAGGAAAATGTCAAAATCATAAACGAAAGTCTTAAAAAAATCGGAATCTGGACCTGTTGTTCCAATAACTCACCCTATGTATTTGCTAAATGTCCAAATAACATGAATTCTTGGAAATTTTTCGATTTTTTACTATATAAACTGTCAATTATTGTAAGTCCCGGAATAGGTTTTGGTTCCGCGGGCGAAGGTTTTATTAGGCTTTCTGGATTCGGAGACAGAAATAAAACAATTGAAGCGACAAAGAGATTTGAAAAAATAAGAGAATTTTTGGGGTAACTAGATGGATGAATTTTTTGAAGCTGAAAACTTAAAATTTCAAAAATCCGCTTCAATATTTTTGTCGAATTTACTCAATAGTTACTTGCTCAAAATGAAAATTTTATACGTCACGAGGCCTTGCTTAAATCACAGATCTTTTTTAATCTTTTTAAGTGTACTTTTTTCAAGCCTTGAGATTTGAGCTTGACTCACCCCTATTTCATTTGCCACTTCTATTTGGGTTTTTCCTTTAAAAAATCTTAAAGCCAATATGTTTTTTTGTCTTTCGCTTAAATTTTTTATAGACTCACGCATTGATATTTCTTTTATCCAATTCACATCATCGCTATTATCTCCAATCTGATCTATAAAACACAAACTTTCTTGTTCGCCGTTGTTGATAACTGGTTCGTAAATAGATATGGGAGTCGCAATAGAATCCAAAGCCACAACAAGGTTTTCTGCTGAAACATCCAGTTCCTTTGCAATTTCACCAACGGTTGGTTCTCGCTTGTTTTTAGCTGTTATTTTATCTCTTTCGTGTATCGCTTTATAAGCCAACTCTCTCATAGATCTGCTAACTCTTATAGAACTATTGTCTCTTAAATATCTTCTCACCTCGCCTATCATCATCGGAACAGCATAAGTTGAAAATTTCACATTAAAATCGATATTAAAATTACTTATAGCTTTTATAAGACCAATGCAAGCTATTTGAAACAAATCTTCTGCGTTTTCCCCTCTATTTAAAAACTTTTGAGTCACACTAAGAGCCAATCTTAAATTTCCCATTAATAGGTGATCTTTTGCTTGTTTTTTTTCTTTTTCTGTGCCACATCTAATCACTTTGAACAATTTAAGTTTTTCCTTTTCAGACAAAACTTTTAGATCGCGCGTATTTATTCCGCAGATCCCCACTTTACTATATCTCATAATTTTATACCTCTGCTTTCTTAAAATCCTACACAAAATTTCTGCGTAAATTTGTCCACAAATCAAACTGACTTCGAATAATCAAACCAGAGCAAAAGTTTCACCACAAATTAAAATAACTTAAAATTTTTAACCATTTAATTGGGTGCTTATAACTAATTGATTTTAAAAATGTTACGTATTTTGCACCTTATTTTTCTTCAAAATATTCGCAACAGGGAAAATATCACTGTGTTTTTTGTTAAAATAAAATCAAGAATTTTAAAAAATACTGTATTATTTTTAAAATTAATTAGTTATAATTTTAAAATATTTTTATTCATGATAAGTCTCAAAATAAAAAGTTTTCCCTGCAAAAATTTATAAAGCAGGGAAATATATTGCTATTAAATCACGAAGCTTTTTTTAGAATTTCCATTGGATCAATGAATTTAGATCCTCTTTTCATTTCTATGTGTAAATGAGTCTCATCATCTGATTCTGAAGGGAACTTTCCGACTTCTCCAATTTCTTGTCCCAACTTTACATTTTGGCCTAATTCAACCATTTTATTCTTAACTCCACGGTAAGTCGTTATAATTGCATCTTTGCCTTTGTGCTCCATTTCTATAACGCCACCCGACATATCATCATCTAAAACTTTTGTAACTTTTCCGTTTGCCACAGATTTTACTTTTTCGTTTTGTTCTGCTTTAAAATCCGTTCCATCGTGTGTGCGCCAATCTCCGAAGGTTTCAGAAAACACAGGTTTATCCGAACTAAAACTCTTACTTACTTCTTTTCCTGACAAAGGGTAAGCTACATCTTCATCCCCAGCGGTGGATTTTTTGGCATCACTCTGTTTAGCGGGCACTGCGTTAGCACTTTCGCTATCTTCCTTTTTAGGGGCCTCTTTGACTTTGGTTGGTTGGGTATCGGTTTGCTTACTGTCATTTTGATCTTTCTCTGTTTTTGGCACTAAATTCTTCTTTGCCGACCCTTGAAATTTTTCCGGAATTTTATTTTCCGTAGAAAGATCCCGTTCGATATTCGAAAATTCTTTAATGCTCTGAAAAGTCGTAAAAGCCGCAGCGCCTATACAAGTCAAGCAAACTGCCAGCGCAATATAAAAACCTTTTCCCTTTATAGATCTTTTTCCAAATTTTGGTCTTTTGTCTCTGTTATCCATCATTTTCTCTTACACCTCCAAAGTGATTGTTGCCGATTCACCAAAAAAATATTCAATTTTTAGAAAACTTTTTAAGAATTTAATCACTGATAACCAAAATCAATTGCAACTGATGTTGCCATATAATTTTGTCTTATTTGCATAAAAATATTCCCTAAAATTTTAATATTTTATTAAAACACTAAAATTTAGGAAATATTTAATTACCAATAAAATTTTCTTGGGGGGGGTCATTTTATTAAATTTGCGATCAAACCAAATTATCAAGATTAGAATATCTGTAGCCCTCTTCTTTTGTTTTTTCAATAAATGTATCCAAAATTTTTGAATTTGTTTCGGAAGTAGTGTGAAGCAAAATAATGGCTCCTGGATGTATTCTTGATGTTAATTTTTTCAAAGCCTCTCCTTCAGCCGGCTGTTTATTTACTTTCCAATCCTCATATGCAAGGCTCCAAAAAATAGTTTTATATTCAAGTTCTTTTGCAAATTTCAAATTTAGCTCGCTAAATACACCTCTTGGTGGTCTGTAGAATTTTTTCATATCCTGTCCGGTTATTTTTTTATATGAATCCTCTACGGGCGAGATCTCTTTTTTAAAAGAATCTATGTTAGACATACTTGACATATCTGGATGACTGAGCGTATGATTTCCAACTATATGTCCCTCTTCCGTCATTCTTCTTATAAGATCGGGTTCGGATTTTAAATAAGTTCCCACTACAAAAAAAGCAGCCTTTACGTTGTGCTTCTTAAGTGTATCTAAAATTTTTGGAGTATACCCGTTTTCATACCCGGCATCAAAAGTTAAATACAAGGTTTTGGTGTCTTTGCTTCCCACAAAATAAGAATCATATTTTTTAAGAAAACTAGCAGAAGCATTTCCAGTTGGTTGTTCTCCACTTTTTTTGAATCCTAACCCCCAATCCGTGCGAGGTTTAGAGTGCGTTAGAACAGTATTGCCTCCATTTTTTGTTGTAAAAAATAATATGAAGGACAAACAAAAAACAACAAGAAATAAGCACACTCCGCTTGCTGTAATTTGCTTTTTATCGATCACAAATATCAATTAAACTCACCAGCCTTCAAAATGTATTCAAATTAAATATACTTACATTTTTGTCTTGTTAGACTTACTGATAAGATTAATAAAATTTTATTTTTAAATACAAAACTCTATTTTGGGGGTATTTTTAAATTTTGACCTGGGTATATTTCATCTTTATTTAAAACATTCAGAGCCATAATTTCGTTAAATCTAGAACCAGAACCCAAAAATAACTGAGCTATTTCATACAAAGTATCTCCGGGTTTTACCACATAATTTGCAGTACCAGAAATTTCTTCAAAATCAAATAATACAAAATCACCACTGGCTTCAGCGTATCCAGGTAATATCAATTGTTGGCCTACAGTTATTTTGTCGCTTTTTAAATTATTCAAGCTTTTAATCTCACCATATTTAAGACTCGACCCTAAAAATGTTTTCGCTATGCTAAACAATGTGTCTCCCTCTTGCACAATGTAAATTTTGTTTCTTCTTTCAAGAATCTGTGAATCCTTACTCTGAAAATCACCAGAAACCACATCAGATTCCCCGGTTCTTGTACTTGAATTAAAGGCCCCTACTTCTAACCCATCGCCGAATGATTCACTCGCATCATTAGAATGATAATTGGATGAAATAGAAGGGTTTGTCGAATTTAAAGAAGAACTTTGAGAACCTCCTTCCAGCCAAGAAATATAATTTGTCCATATATCTGGACGCTCTTTGCCCAATTGCCAAAACCCAACGCCCCCTAAATTGTATTTACTTACTAAATCCACTTTCGAATGCAACGATTCATTATTTTCATACCAAATTACATATCTGCCGGGCGTAAGAGTATTTCCACCAACAACGCTCACGGCATCGTCTTTCCCAACTTCAATCTCAGCTCTAATGGATTTGCCGTCCGGGCCTAAAGTAATTTTCGTTTTGTGTTTTTTTGTAAGCTGTTCTATACTTTCTAATCCAAGTCCTTGACCTTGAATTTTTTCGTTACCAGTTTCACTCCAAATCCTTCCAAAAAATGGCATCGCAATAACAATTTTTTCTGAAGAAATCTTTGTCAGGGCATATTGTACAGATTTTTCAACAAAATCAATACTTGCAACTGGACCAGGATCTCCTCCCTGAAAATGTTCGTCGTATGCCATCAATACAAGATAATCACAATTTTTCCCAAGAGCTTCATAATCGTACGAACCGTGCCAACCCGTCGACCAATTATTGGGATTTGCAGCAACCGCAACAGATATTTCTTTATCTGGAAGCCGTTCTCTTAGTCTTTTCACAAAATTTGTGTAAGCATCTCGCTGTAAATGAGTTAAATTTTCTATATCTACATTTATACCATCTAAATTGTATTTATTTATACAGTTTGCAATTTGATCGACTAAATTTTCTGTATTATTAATTGCAGAAATTCCAAGATTTCTGTCCCAATGATTGCTCAAAAATGGTGTAACTTTTATGCCTTGTTCGTGCATTCTATTTACAAAGTTTTCGCTTAGATTTCCAAGTTTTAAACTCCCGTCTACATTAATTTCAAAATAATTTGGCGAAACTGTTCCCAGCGAATTATTTGTTCTATCGATATAATTTATATAGTCCTGTTCATTCCCCTCATAAAGATAAGCCATACTTATTTTGGAACCGACTTTTACGGCGCTGGCCTCATCTTTATTGGCAAAAAAAGACGCGAATGGAATAATTGATAAAATAACTCCAGATACCACAAATTTCACCGATGAGATTTTTATATTTTTTGCATTTTTACCTATAAACTCAGATAAATTTTTAATATTTTTGGAAATAGATTTCTTGGATAAAAAATCCATAGCAAATTCCGTATCAAACTTATCGTATTCGACAATTAAGTCATAACTGCCGTCTTCATTTTGTTTTATCTGCATCTTTTTCAAGTCTGTTCGTTCTCCCTCTTTTTATGCTTGTTATTTGTATCTTTTCAGCTTAAGAGGAATTTATTCACAAAACAATTTTTATTAGATATCGTAAAACGTAACTTGAATCTAATTTATATTTTTGTTAGCATTTTTGTATCGGATTCCCTTAATTAAAAATCATTGGAAGTGATTTTTTGGAAGAAATAAATAAGCTGCCAGTCCACTCTATCACCGTACTTCGCATTCGTTATATGCTTATTACTTTCGCTGGAGGTTTCTTGTGCGGCATAATAAGTGTATTTAATTTTTTAATGTCAATCGTAATTTTATTGTTCTTTGCCGCGTTTGGAATATATACTGTATTTTTTTATGCAAAAGAGAAAAGCGAAGCTTTGCGTTATTTTTTTGATGAAAAATATCTTACAATATTAAGAGGGGTGTATTTCAAAAAAAAAATAAAAATAAAACTCTCCAAAATTCAGTACATAGAAACCACAATTGCACCCGATCAAAAACTATTTGACATGTGTAGTTTGATTTTTTATATGACTGGAGCTAAAGTTTGTATAAAGCATATTTTAACGAAAGATTCAAAAATTTTTGTGGGGAAATTAAAGTATGATACACCCTAAGATGTTAAGAGTCCACAAATATACAATGTTTGAATATCTTCATAGATTTGTGTACATTTTGATAATCCCATTGACTAGAGAAATACTGGATTATATTGCTAATCCTTACAGTATAGCTAAGATGATTTTCGTTAATATTTTTAGTACATTTATAATAATTATTTGGGCTTATTTTGAATGCATATCAAAAAAATACTTAATAAATAACGACAGATTATTGTTCGAAGAAGGATTTTTACTAAAACATAAATTTTTTATAAATCTTAAAGATATATCTTCATTAACTCTAAAAAGGACTATATTAAATTCAATATTTTCTGTTTCTAAATTATCCATTTCAACACAAACTTATAAAAAAAAGGATTGCGATATTTCTCTTACTCTTAAAAGTAAAAATGCAAAAAAACTTTTTTCAATTATTGCCACCCAAAAAGAAAAAAGGAAGATTTATAGTTCCAAAACTCTTCAGGTAATGATAATGTCGTTTTCATGGTCGAACCCAATCTCGGGTTTTTTGATTTTACTTCCAATACTAAACAAAATAGAAAAAATATGGGGAAACGATAAATTAAGAAATGATGTTTACTCTAAAATGGATCTTGGTCTTAAATCTGCTCTTGTAAACATACCACCCGTTGCTACGAATTTAATAAGAATAACACTAGTAAGCTGGACGCTCGCTTTTGCTTTTTATATTTTTCAATTTTTAAACTTCAAGTCATATTTATCCGAAGATAATTTATTTATCAACAGAGGTTTTTTGAGCAAAATTTTTAAATCCATCAAACTCAAAAATATCAATGCTATACTTATAAAACAGACTGTATTCATGGCCATTTTAAAAATTTACAATGTGTATGTGGATACTGATGGTAAAAAGAATAATAGAAAAAATTTAAATCTATTAAAAATAGGTTGTAAAAAGCACGAATTAAAAGAGATTTTAAATGATTTTTTTGCATTTTCAAAACACGATTGTTTGGAAATAAAATCTCCAAACAATAATATAATTAGTTTTTTATTGCCAAACATCTTATTTTTTCTACTTTCAGTAACAACTTTTATTTGGGTGATTTTAAATGAATATCAATATTTTTTCATTCTTCTGGCAACATTTCTTTTGGTATTATCTCTTTGGTTATTAATTTTGAGTAATTTGGCGTTCAAAACTTCTGGCTTCTGTATTTCAAAAGAAAAAAATATAGTAATAATTAATACAAACGATCTGTTTTCAATCTTTTCTGTTGTTGTCCCATCAAATAAAATCAATCTAATAGAAATACATCAAAATTTATTTCAAAAGAAAAATAACTTTTGTGATATAGTCATATCTATATTCTCAAAGAAAGAAAAATTATTTCGCGTTAAAAATTTGAATATCACAGACGTAGAAGAAGGTTTAAAAAAATTCATAAATTAAAAATCAAAAATCATAGTTAATTAACTCCAAAATACTATATTATTCTTGATATTAGCCGGTTTATTTGATTTTAAGTGGTAATAGTTATAGAATTTAGAAATGAGTATTTGTTTAATTTTAAATTCCATGAAGAAAGCGTGAAAAATGAATCTCACAATGAATCGAAGAAAAACCAAAAAAATAATGGTAGGAACCGTTCCCGTCGGTGGTTTTTATGATATTTCAATACAGTCTATGCTGAAAAAACCCACAGAAGATATCAGAGGAAATATTAAGCAGGCTGCTCAGCTCAAAAAAGCTGGTTGCGCAATTTTAAGGCTTGCTATTCCTGACTTAAATTCTGTAAAACTCATAGAATCCATAAAAAACGAAGTGGACATTCCCTTGGTTGCAGACATTCATTTTGACTATAAACTTGCTTTAGAGGCTATCTCTGCGGGCATCGATAAAATTCGCATTAATCCTGGGAATATAGGCGATAAAAGTCATGTAAGAGAAATTGTAAATGCTTGTATCAATAAAAAAGTTCCAATAAGAGTAGGAGTTAATGGTGGTTCTTTGTCAAAAGAAATCTACAGAAAATATGGCTCGCCTTCGGCTGAGGCTATGTGCGAAAGCGCGTTAGAAAAAATAAAATTACTCAACGATTTTGATTTTGATAACATAGTGGTCTCTGTTAAATCCTCTGATGTTCGTACTACGATTTATGCATACGAAATTCTCTCTCAAAAATGTAATTACCCTTTACATTTAGGCGTAACAGAAGCGGGAGCCATGCCACAAGGATTGGTAAAATCAGTCTGCGGCATAGGTTCTCTTCTTGCTCACGGAATAGGCGATACAATAAGAGTAACTTTAACTGACGATCCTTTAGAAGAAATATCAACAGCAAACAATTTACTCTCGGCTTTGGGTATTAAAAGCAATGGAATTGATATAATTTCTTGCCCTAGCTGTGGGCGCACCAAGGTCAATATTATAGAATTAGTAAGCAAAGTGAAGGAATATTTTAAAAATTACAACGGAAAAAATCTTAAACTTGCCATAATGGGATGCGCTGTTAATGGTCCGCGTGAGGCGCGCGAAGCGGATTTGGGGGTTGCTTTCGGTCGCAACGAGGGAGTTATTTTCAAAAAAGGGAAGATACTTAAAAAAATAAATTCAGAACATATTTTAAAAGAGCTTATTAAGGAAGTAAAAAATTATAACTCAATATAAGTTGTTGTTTTTGGAGAAAATATATATGAATATTTCGCTTGCAAGCCGCGCCAGGCCAACAAAACTTACCCAAATAGTTGGCCAGGATCATTTACTTGGTAAAGAAAAAGCATTAAGAAAAATAGTGGATTCAAAAATTAATGTGAATCTAGTGCTTTATGGCCCGCCTGGTACCGGAAAAACTACTCTGGCATATATTATTTCTAAAAAATCAAACAAAAATTTGGAAATTTTAAATTGCACAAGTGCCGGCGTTCCGGACATAAAGAAAATTATCGGGAACTTATCTGCTTTTAAAAATCCTGACGGAATAATACTTTATTTGGATGAAATTCAATATTTTAATAAAAAGCAACAACAAACACTACTAGAATTTATAGAAGACGGCCGCATAACTCTGATGGTTTCCACAACAGAGAATCCTTACTTTTGTATTCACAATGCTCTGCTTAGCAGAATGTCGGTATTTGAGTTACGCTCAATTGAAAATTCGGAGATCGTAAAAGCTCTAAAGCGCGCGTTGGCAATTTTGCAGGATGACTACGAAGAAATTTTAATATTAAGCGAGGATGTTTTTGAAACTATAGCAAATTCTTGCTCCGGAGACCTTCGTCGAGCCATAAGTACACTTGAACTCGCCGTAATCTCTTCGAAATCTGAAAACAAAAAAATAATCGTAACAAATGGTATTTTATCGCAAATTACAAAAATTTCTAACACAACTTACGATAAATCTGGGGATTCACATTATAACCTTTTATCGGGATTTCAAAAATCAATAAGAGGCTCTGACCAAAATGCATCGCTTCATTATTTAGCAAGACTTCTGGAGTCGGGAGATCTTCTGTCTATTTGTAGAAGACTGCTAGTTTGCGCATGTGAAGATGTTGGACTCGCCTATCCACAAGCAACAACTTTTGCAAAATCTTGCGTTGACATTGCTTTGCAGGTTGGCCTTCCAGAAGCTAAAATTCCATTAGCAAATGCGGTAATCCTGCTTTGCCTTTCACCAAAATCAAACTCTGGTTATAAAGCAATAAACAAGGCGATTTCTGAAATTAAAAATGGAATGCTGGCAAAAATCCCAAGATATTTGCAAAACAATTGTTTTAACAAAGAGAACAACAAAAACGATGAGAAAAAATATAAGTATCCACACGACTTCAAAAATCATTATGTAAAACAACAGTATTTACCGGATGAAATAAAAAATAGCAAATATTACGAATTTGGTGAAAACAAATTAGAACAAAGTTTTAAGAATTTTTGTAAGAACAGATCTGGCGAAAATTAAATATTTTAGAGCAATTCGCAAGATTTTTGCGCTAAACTCAAAAAATTTATAGGGCATGGCAATAAAACAACAATCTAATTCTTAATTTTTAAAACTTCATGTCGCATAAATAAATATCTTATACAAAACTGTATAAAGAGGACAACAATTTTTTAAGCAAGCATTACGTGTTGGGAAAATTGCTGCATGAAACGCCCTAATTCAAATACAATAATGTGGTGATAATGTTCTTAAAATAGCATGCGAATGATAAATATTGTTCATCAAATTTAATCATTCGCACACTTGAACTATTTTTTTGAATTAATTTTGTAGTTTATTAACGTTTTTAGGAACAAAATCTCAAAAATAGGGATAATATTCACATGCATCTCGCCGCACTTGGAATAAAACTTCCAAGCGAAGCTCAACAAAAAATAGCCGAGCTTTGTTTTTACTAGTATTAGTCTCGCGGGGATGATAATCGCTACTCCTCATCGAGAGCTTCCTGGGCAATTCTGTTAGTCACTTTTAATCTTTCAATGGTCTTGTTGGTATCGTAATTAGATTTCTGCTTATTAATTTTTTTCTTCAATTTATTATTCTCTTCAATCAGTTGTTTACTCTTCTCCATTTCTTCTTTAAGCCGACGATCGAACTCTTTCAAAGAGCTTTCAAGGCAGTTTTTTTGATTTTCGAAATCTGTCTTTGCTTTCTCCAGTTCTTTTTTCTTTGCAGAATATTCATTACGCAAACTTTTAATTTCAGTCTTCAGTTTTTTGCTCTCATTTTTATGAGAATTAATTTCCTGGGTCACGAATTTAACCTTAGCGTTTAAATCTAATTTTTCTTTTTCAGATTTACTTCTTAATTCCCGCTGTTCATCAGCTTCTTTTTTTAGTTTATTTTCTGTTGCCTTTGATTCTTCAGTTATTTTTTGTTTTTCAATTTTCCACTGCTGATTATTTTTCTTGTTTTCTGATCTGATCTCTTCAATTTGGCTTCTCAGCTGCTCTTTTTCTTTGCGGGCGCCGATTAATTCTTGTCTCGTGCTTTCAAGCTGTTGTTTTATTTCGTTAAATTTTTCCTCCCAGGTTGTTTTTCCCCTTTGTTTCGCTTGATCTTTAACTGTTTTAATTTGACGTTTAAATTGATTATTTTCTTCTTTATATTTTTTAAAAGACAGCATACGCCATTTATTAAAATAACTCTTTTCACGGGCTTTTAGTAGTTGTTTTCTTTCTCTTTCGTCTCCATTTTTCCTTTTATCTATATTAAGTCTAGTTATTTTATTTTCCGACACTTCAAATGCAGCAAGAACACGTTGCCCTTCACTAATTACTATTTTGGTTTTGCCTCCTTTTGTTAGTATCTTCTTAGCCTTCAAATCTCCGAAGCAATATCCATCAACAAAGGAGTCATTAGCTTTTTTTTCAAAACAAACCTCTACCCCTTTAACTTCCAGTACATTTGAAAACGTGGCGGGATAATTAACCGATTTCCTAGCAACAGCCTCGTTTTTGGCACCAATTTCCTTTCTCTTTGGGAAACTCCTATAAACCACAATTCTTGATTTATTCACCCCACAACCCAACTCGGAACTTAAAAAGATATCGTATTTGTAACCATCCGCAAAACTGTCTACGTTTTTAGAAAATCCTTCGCCCATACTCAAAAAAACAGCAGCAGACAAACAAGCCACAATACCTTTCTTACCCAATAACTTAACATTCTCGCCTAAACGACTCTTTTTTTGTCGTTTACCAACAATTTTCATATTAGCCATGATTAAACCTCGCAATTTATTACAATATTATTTGATATTATAGATAAAATTTTTACAAATATCACCAAATATCATACTTATATTTTATCACATAAACTACATTTTGCAAGTTTTTAAAATTAATTGATACGTTGCTGAAGTTTTTTGTGTCGCCGTGCCATTACTTTTGTAATTATTTTCAATTTCATGTGATTTTAAATAAATAAAATTTTTTCCCTCATACATGAATGAAATGTTGAAAATTTCAACCCCGTATAAATCTGGCTCTCGCAATTTCATATAACAAAATTCCAGTGGCAACAGAGGCGTTTAAAGACTGAGTTTTCCCATAAATTGGAATAGAAATCAGAACATCGCAATGTGCTTTTAATAATTTCCCTATCCCTCTCCCTTCGCTGCCAACAACCAATGCAATTGGGCCAAACAAATTTTGATTGCTCCAAAGAACCTCGCCTTTTACATCTGCGCCATAAACAAAAATACCTCGCCTCTTAAGATTATCAACAGCCGTTACAATATTCAAAACTCGGGCAATCATGATATGTTCCAAAGCTCCAGCAGAAGATTTTCTGACGGTCGAATTCAAAGACGCGGATCTTCTTGTGGGGATAATAACCCCATGCGCACCCACGCACTCAGCGCTCCTTATAATCGCCCCAAGATTATGCGGATCTTCTATGCAATCGCACACAACTATAAATTCGGGCTCTTTTTTAGATTTAGCAAAGCCCAAAATATCGTCTAAAGAGCTATAATTTTTAGCAGAAGCTAAAGCAATCACGCCTTGATGTTTATCGGTTTTACAAAGTAAATCTAATTTTTTAGAGTCAACTATTTTTACGGGAATTTCCATTTCAGAAGCTTTAAAAATTATGCTTTTAATCCTTTTTGACCTGTAACCTTTTGAAACAATCACAGAACTAACTGAATTTCCTGCACGCAGTAATTCTATGACCGAATTTTTCCCCACAATTAATTCATCATTCCGATTAGCTTGCGCCCAATCGTTTTTATTTTTAGATTCTCTTAACATCAAATTCCTCCTTATTTTTTAAAAAATTTTGCAACACAATCGCCAATAAAACAGCTTTTCGATGTACCCATTTTGTGGTAAAATAAAGTGTAGTTTTATAAATAAAATTTTGATTAAAGGTATAATAAAATGAACAAAACCGTTTTAATAACAGGAGCTTCCAGGGGCATCGGAAAAGAAACAGCCAGAATATTTGCTGCATCCGGTTGCAACGTAATAATTAATTATTTAAAATCAGAAAAAAAATCTAACGATTTTGTTTGTGAATTAACAAATAAAAAACTAAGCGCAATTGCAATAAAAGCCGACGTCTCAAATACATTTGAAACACAAAATATGATCGATAAAATAATAGAAAAATTTGGCAAAATAGATATTTTGGTAAACAATGCTGGTGTAAGCCTTTATAAGCAAATACAAGATACCACATATGAAGATTTTTGCAAGATAATGAATGTCAATGTGTGGGGAGTTTTTAATTGTTGTAAATTGGTAAGCCCCCATATGATAAACAAAAAAAGTGGGATAATAATTAATGTTTCTTCAATTTGGGGAGAACAAGGAGCCTCTTGTGAAGTTGCATATTCAACCTCCAAAGCGGCAATTATAGGTTTTAGCAAAGCGCTTAAAAAAGAGTTAGAACCATCAAATATATCGGTAGAATATATAACTCCGGGATTTGTCAGAACGGATATGACCAAAGTTTTTATTAACGGAAAAATAAATAAAGAACTTGGAGAAGTAATTGCACCATCGCAGGTTGCTCACGAGATTTTTAAAATTTTTTGCAAAAACACCAAGGACGCAAAAACAAAATTTCTAAACCTTGAAACTGAACAATCAAAGCAAACCAAGGTATAAAAACATAAAAATTAAAAGGCGTCTTTTCAAAATATTTGCCAATTTTTTACTACGGGCAACGAATTGTAAGTAAATATTTTTGCAATAATTCTATTATTTAAAAAGAATCTCAGTTATTTTTGGATTTTCTTATTTTAATTTATTTGTCAATTCTATTGAATAAAAACTTTTGAAAAGACACCGCGCATTGAAATTTAACAATAATTGCGTCGGAAAAATATCTAATTTTTAAAAAGTTAATATTTCTGAGTTTCTTGTTTCAGTTATTTTCGTTTTATTTTAGTTTAAAAAAAAATGACTCGATAAATACCTTTTACAACACCGTCTTCTAGACCAAACATTGTCATTTTCTCATTTTGATTTTAAAATTATATCTGCCCTTAAATCTTCTTTTTACAATGTACTCTTTAATTATAAACGGTATTATAAATTTTTTTAAAATCTCTGATAAAATCCTTGGTTGCTCTGGTAACAGGATTATAGTGCGATTGCCAAAAATAAATAAAAAAAATCTGCAAGCCTTAACTCTGCCTTTACAACCTTTAAATTCTCCTTTTTTAGGGCAATAATTCGCATCGACAAAATCAACAATAAGTCTTTTTGCATACTCTACAAAATCTTCATCACCCACAATAAAAACTAAATTATTGTCCTTGAGTGCCTCACCAAGATTTGAATTAAAATCTTCCTCTTCGGTGCAAACAAACATTCTTGAATTTTCACTTGAAAATATTTTAATCGCAGAATCAATAAGTTCTTCATCGTCGCCCGTATAATAACAACGATAAAAAATCCCAGCTCCTTTGATAGTTTTTCTAGTCAAATTTTGCATCTTTACCAACACCCTTAACAAAATAATTGTAAACATCTTTGGCAACATACTTATAACCATGATCGTATGTTCCACCTTGTGCTATTACGACTGCAACCGCAATCGTGCGCATTTTTCCATCTACCTCATGAGGTAAAAAACCTATATAAACCTTATGATCAACTCCCGAGGGATTTTGGGCGGTTCCTGTTTTACTGTAAACCTCAAAATTAAAAGAAGCGAAGGGATTTCTAGCTGTTCCACGAAGACTTGCTTGACGCATACCAGCCTTCACGCTGTTAAAGTGATCGATAGAAATGCCCGAATCTTCAACAACTTGGGGATTTTCGGGGTCATTTTTAAATATAACATCCTTTCTTCCATGATCTTTTATTTCTTTAACAATATGGGTATTGCAACGACGACCGTTACTTGCAATCGTAGCTACAAAAGTAGCCAACTGCAGCGGCGAAAGCATATTGTCTGACTGACCTATGCCCGCAAATGCTACATCGGCTGGAAACCATTTGCCTCCAAGCTCTTTTCTGCGCTCGGGGCTCGCCAAACTACCTTTTGTCTCGTGAATTTCTACGCCAGTTTTTATTCCGATACCAAACTTTTTAGCATACTCATTTATCTTATATATACCAAGCTTGTATGCGGTGTCGAGAAAAAACGCGTTACAAGATAAAGAAATAGCATTTTGTAATTTAATGTCTCCATGGCTTCCCATACACGGAACGCGATGACTGCTGCCAGGAATATACCAACCACTAGAGCAATGCACGCTACATTGAGGGTTAATTATGCCCTCTTGCAATCCCGCCAAAGCAACAATTGGCTTAAAAGCAGAACCAGGTTCATAAGCATCGTCAAAAGCTCTGTTTAATAAAGGCTTATTAACATTATCATTTACAAGACTATTGTAATAATCATTGCTCTTTTGATATTCTGCAAGATCATAAGAAGGAAAGCTTGAAGCTGCCAAAATAGAAAAATCACTAACATCTAAAACAACCGCACCACCACATTTTTTAGACTCGGAAGCTAAAACATTTCTCTTCAAAGATTCATTTAATACTTTTTGCAATTGCGCATTTATTGTTAAAAAAACAGTTTTACCATTAACAACTTCTTCTTTATTAAGCTCTGATTTAATTTCTCCTTCTTTTGTGATTTCTACTACTTTTTTCCCATCTTTTCCTCTTAATTCTTTTTCAAGTGCTCTCTCAACACCGTATTGTCCTATCGTGTCATCAAGCCCGTAACCCTTATCTTTTAAATCTTCGTAATCACTTTGAGTAAGCTTTCCCACAATACCTAAAATATGTGGAATTAAGGTTGAATTAACAACCTCTCTTTTTTTAGCAGGATTAATTCTAAAAGAATTTCCTTCTGAAATTCCACCCACAATTGGTATTATCTCTTCGC
This sequence comes from Oscillospiraceae bacterium, assembly GCA_031268405.1. GTDB lineage: Bacteria > Bacillota > Clostridia > Oscillospirales > Acutalibacteraceae > JAITRE01. Next base: position 34,874 of record JAIRXF010000013.1, on the reverse strand, counting down.
TCAAATCACTCGCAAATACATGGGACTTACTTTTGCCGCTGTCAAACCCTGATTTTGTCATGTTAAATCTAACACTTGATATGTTGCGCAGCATTTCTGAATCGTGCTCTCTCGAAATTTTATATTTAGAAATCATACTTTCCATACAATCTGACGCAGTTGCATAAGAGTTAAGGTTCAATACTTCCGGACTTTTTAATTTTTCTATTTCTTTTTCTATTTTCTTTTTTTCCTCTTCATCATTTGGCTTTAAAGGCTCAGAAAAGACAAATTGTCCGTTTTTTATTGAAATAGGTAGCTTATCTACCCATTTTTGTTTTTTCTTTTTAAACAATTCTATCAAGAACTTTATTTCCTCATTAATGGTATCTTCTCGTATTTTAAATCTATCAAAAACAACTTGATAAACAACTTTATTCACAGCAAGACTTACACCGTTTTCATCTAAAATTTCTCCTCTTGCCGATTTAACAGGAACGTAGTATATGGTATTAAAATTTGCCCTTATTCTGAGTTCTTCACCATTAATAATTTGCCAATCTATTAACCGATAAATAAAACCAATAAAAAATATTGATATAAGAAAAATAAAAAATAATAATCTCGGTTTTGAGATATTGTTTTTAAGCATTCTTCGTTCCCTTTCTTTTGATACATAAAACCCCTCAAAACAAACAAAATAAAAATAATCAATCTATTAAAAGCTCAAATAATTTTTCCTTAATTTAGAATTCAAAACACTATTAAAAAAGTAAAATATTTGAGAAAAAAGCCAGCAATAAAGCATGCACGAAATATAGTGAAATACGTAAGCGTAATAGACATCGCCATATCCTGCAAACACATAAAGAAAGAGAAATTGAGCATGATAAAATATGGATATAAATAGCATAGAAACTACAAAATAAGAAATAAAATTTCGCTGCAAATAAGAGTTATAAATAGCTCCAAAAACATAAGATAAAATGCAAAGCAAGATCGCATGAAAACCCACAAAAACATCTAAATTTGTGTCAATTAAAAAACCACATACTAAACCAAAAATAGCACAAATGCGATTACTTTCAAATAAAACTATAGTAATAAGCAAGGCTAAAAGTAAATTTGGTTTATGCCCCACCACGGTTGGCAGAAAATGTGGAATTTGAGATATAACATGCAAAAACACTGCTTCTATAATATAAATAATGCATCTAAAAGTAGTTTGTTTTTTATTCATGATAAGCCCTCTTAATTGATTGCTCAAATAGTCAAAACCTCAAATAGTTAAAACCTATTTGCGCATATACCTTGTAAAAAATTTAAATTAAATTTCACGGAACGGATTAATTTTAACATAGAAATATCGATACAAGCAAGAAAATATCGTTTGCCTTGTCTTAAAACTTTTAAAAATAAAAAATTTAAATCAGAAATCAACCACAACACAACGCACGCTCAATTTACTTAAAAATTAATTATTTTAAATTTTTAAGAGTCTGTTGATAAATTGTTGCCCTTAATAAGAATTTATTTTGATTTGAGGATAATAATATACTAGGTTTTTCTAAACTTAATCTCTTGGTGATTTTAGAATAAATCATTTTGAAGATTACCTGTTTCAATTTTATTTGGAAAGCTGGAAGATAACGTGTTGAACTGGCGTGTTAGTGTGGTTGTAGATAAAGAATTAAATAAAGATTTAAATTTTTATAAAGGGCATGTAAACGACGTGTATAGTCCAATTTATATGAAAGAGGTTTACGTAATATTAAATCCTCACGATTTTAAAAAAAAAATAAATGTCAAAATTACCGCTCTTGTTTCTTTTAAAGAAGCAAAAGAATCCATTCCAATAGTAACTCCTTTGAAATATATTTGTTATGCTCCAGAAATAATTCAAAAATTATCAAAATCAACAGACGAAGAAATACAAAAATTGGTCTGCAGTAACGAAAAATCTTGCGGAACAATTATTTTTTTAAAGCAACAAGAAAAAATAAAAATTTTACTCATAAAAAACCAAAGAAAAAACAACTGGAGCTTTCCTAAAGGACACATAGAATTTGGAGAGACAGAAGAACAAACGGCAATAAGAGAAACATTGGAAGAAACGGGATTAAGGGTAAAAATACTAAGCGGATTTAGAGAAACTATAACCTACTGGCTGTCTGGCAAGATCAAGAAAACAGTTGTACTTTTTGCGGCAACAACCGACAGTGATAATGTTAAAATTCAAAGAAAAGAAATAAAAAGCTATATGTGGGTTGACTTAGAAAATATTGAGTCAAAACTTGAACATTACAACGATATAAATGCATATTTAAAAGCAAAAGATCATTTTTTTAAAAAAACAAATAACGAAAGCTAGATTGTAAAATTTAAAATTCCCTTTTGACATCAAACTTGATAGAAAATTTTATACAACTTGAACCTCAAAAATTAATTATTATTTGTTTTATGAAGTTGGCTTTGCAACATAATTTCGTTGAATTTTTCTTTGCTCATCTTTTCATTTTCTATTAAAAATCTTGCAACCTCGTGTAATTGATCTACATTGTTTTTTAAAATTTCTTCGCTTTCTTCGTAACATTTAGAAATTATGCTTTTAACTTCATCGTCAATTTTAGAGGCAATTTTTTCAGAATAAGTCTTTCCGACAGGAAGAACAAATTTACCGGAAGCATCCTCGTTGCGGTAATCTTCGTAAGCAACTGGCCCCATTATTTCGCTCATTCCATATTTAGCAACCATATCTCGAGCGATTTCAGTAGCTTTAAAAATATCATTTGACGCACCCGTAGATACATCTCCAAATATTATCTTTTCTGCAATTCTACCACCAAGCAAAACTGTGATATTTTCTATCATTTCTTTTCTGCTTAAATGGGAACGATCCTCTTCTGGCAACGAAAGAGTGTATCCTGCTGCAAAACCCCTGGGAATTATAGAAATCTCGTGAACAGGATCATGATTGGGGCAAAAATAATTAGTAACTGCATGACCAGCTTCATGATAGGCGGTTATTTTTTTGTCTTCATCGTTTATAATTTTGGATCTCTTTTCCGTTCCGACTATAACCTTCATAATAGATTTTCCAATTTGTGACTCTGTAATGGATTTAGATCCTTCGCGAACAGCAAGTAGAGCAGATTCGTTCAGAAGATTCGAAAGGTCGGCCCCAGTAAATCCAGGAGTGGCTCGAGCAACAATTCCAAGGACAACATCGGGTGCAAGCGGCTTGCCCTTTGCATGTACTCTAAGAATATACTCTCTGTCCTTAACATCTGGCAAAGTTACCATTATTCGACGGTCAAATCTACCAGGACGCAGCAGCGCAGAATCAAGCACATCTCCTCTGTTAGTAGCTGCAATAACAATTATCCCTTCATTTGAACGAAATCCATCCATTTCCACCAAAAGCTGATTTAAAGTCTGTTCTCTCTCATCACTTCCACCTCTATCACTGCTACCACGATGACGCCCCACAGAATCTATTTCGTCAATAAAAATTATACAAGGTGTATTTTTCTTTGCCTGATCAAACAGATCTCTAACTCTAGAAGCACCTAATCCTACATACATCTCTATAAATTCGGAACCAGATATGGAAAAAAACGGCACTCCAGCTTCTCCGGCAACTGCTTTTGCGAGCAAGGTTTTCCCAGTGCCCGGAGGACCAACAAGTAGCACACCTTTTGGTATTCTGGCTCCAATCTCATTGTATTTTCTTGGAAATTTTAAAAATTCAACAATTTCTTTAAGTTCATCTTTTTCTTCTTCGGACCCCGCGACATCTTGGAAGGTAACCTTATGCTTTTCTTCAAAGGCATTCTTAACTTTCGATTTTGCAAAACCCAAATTAGAAATAGGATCTCCCATCATTCCACCAGAAAAACGCTTCATCAACATAAAAACCGGAACAAAAACCAGCGCTGCCATCAATAAATTGGGTAAAATACTCAAAAACCAAGGCGTCTCGCGCGGAGGTGTTATATTTTCTTTAATTTTAGAATCAGGATTTTTTTCGTTGTGTTCTTTAATATAATCTCTTATGTCCTCTCTCATCCATATTGCACTGGGGGCAATATATTTAAGTTCCTGTCCATCTTTTAATTTTATTTGCATCTCCCTCGAACCAACATCAAACGTGTATTCGGATACTTCTTGGTTCTTAAAATGTTCAACAACTTCAGAATATATCAAAATCTTCTGTGGCTTATTTTGAGAAAAAGTAAAAAGAACAGCCGTCACAACAAGAGCGGCACATAAAAAAAACAAAACATTCTGTAAAACCTTTTTATTATTCAACAGATATTTCACTCCCAACAAACAAATTTAACTGGCAGAATTTTCATACACACTCTGCTTTAAAACACCTATAAATGGAAGATTTCTGTATCTTTCTTGGTAATCAAAACCGTAGCCCACTATAAATTCATCCGGCACTTCAAGGCATCTATAATCCGGTATTATGTCAACCTGACGCTTAGTGGGCTTATCAAGCAACGTACAAATTTTAATGCTTTTGGGGTTTCTATTTTTCAAAAGATTCATAATAGATTGCAAAGTCAATCCACTGTCTAGTATATCTTCTACTATCAATAAATCATGATTACACACAGAAATATCTAAATCTTTCACTATTTTAATAACACCTTTAGTTTTACAACCTCCGTCGTAACTAGACGCACACATAAAATCTATTATACAGTGCGTAGTAATGCTTCTCATGAGATCAGACATAAAAACTATTGATCCCTTTAAAATACTTATCATAAGTAAATTTTTATCTTTATAATCTTCACTTATCTTTTTGCCTAACTTCTTTATTGATTGAGACAATATTTTTTCATCGAATAAAATCTTTTTTATATCATTTACCATTACTGTTCTCCTAAAAAGCATGTCAAGTACCTTAAAAAATTAAAATTTCAATAACTCTCGTTGAGTTTAGATCGGCACATACAAACCGTGAAACTCCAAGTCCTTCAATCCACAAAATATTATTTCCATCTGCTAAAACTACAAGTTTAGAACGACTCTGTATCGGTACTTTTTGTTCGTTTAAAAATTTCTTCAAACTTTTAGTGCAATTTCTGTTAGCCTTAAAAAACAAATCTCCTGGCCTTCTACTTCTAAAAACCGAATTTCCTCTTACTTTATTAACATCCAATAAATCTCTATCAAAAAGATTTTCGTCTATATCAGAACACCATCCACTAAATGCTTTTATTATGATCTGTCTTCCGTGTGGTGTCAAGGCGGTAGAAAAACCAAATGGAATTTCCCATGACGAATTAAAATTTATGCCTTCATCTTTGCTAAAAACTCGTAAAAACTCACCGTCCACAATAAGTTTCTTTTCGTTAGAAATAACAGCCACACCACGGCCTTTCTTTAAAATGTGCATAACCTGTTTTACTTGATATTCGTTTGGAACTAGACAAAAAACTTCACGTATTATAAAAATAATAACTCTAGATCTAACCGGATTCTCTGATTTTAATATAATTTCTCTAGAGAAACCCTTGTTAGTTTTAGCTGCCTTAAAACAAGATTTTGCTAGATTTTGTAAAAAATTATCATCCTCTTTAATACGATCTATGGCCCTAGAAACCGTTTTTTCGAAAGATGGATTTATTTGCCTAAATTTTGGTAAAATATCAAGTCTAATCTTATTTCTAGTATACTTGCGCGAAAAATTTGAACTATCCGTTGAAAATTGTATTTTATAAGTTTTACAATATTCTAAAATTTGATTTTTATTTAAAAATAAAAACGGCCTCAATATATTATTTCTAACTCGCGGAATTGAAGCAAGCCCAGAAGTCCCCGAACCTCTGGCAAGATTCATCAAAAAAGTCTCCACGTTATCAGAAAGAGTGTGAGCCGTCATAATTTTTTTTGCATTAAATTTTTTTGAAACATCAGCAAGAAAATCATATCTAATGCGCCTTGCACAAGTCTCTATCGAACATTTATGGGTTTTAGAAACTTCTAAAGTATCTGTTCTAAGTACATGAAGATTCACATTATTTGACTCGCACCAATTGCGAACCAACAATTCGTCATCATCTGATTCCTGGCCCCTTAAACAATGATTAATATGAGCAGCCATCAAATTTATGTTTTTTTTCTCTTTAATATAATTCATAAAGTCAAGCAAAGACATCGAATCAGCACCACCGGATACGGCCACAATCACAGTTTGCGACTCGGGAATCAAATTTAATCTTTCTAATTTTTTAAGGATTTTTTCTCTCACATATCGTCCTCCAAAAATAAAATTACACTTCTAAATTAACTTTAAAATAATTTGATGAAAAAACACAGTAATTTTTGTGTATTTAAAGCTTTTCAGAAAAAATAAAATAGGGCACAAAAAACTTAAAAATATATCATTTCAAAAACCAATTGAGTAATAATTCACAAAGCATTAATTTTATTTTGCGAAAAAATAATAATTAACGCTCTTCTTCAATCGCCGTAAATCTCATAAATTCGCCTTGCCAATGAAGATCAACGCTTCTGGCCTCTCCATGCCTATTTTTTGCAACAATACACTCAGAACTGTTTCTGTCGGAATCTTCATCTTGTATGCTATCTCTGTAATAATCTTTTCTATATAAAAACATCACAATATCAGCATCCTGTTCTATAGAACCAGAATCGCGAAGATCAGAAAGCATGGGTCTGTGATCACTTCGTTGCTCACTTGCACGGGAAAGCTGAGATAAAGTCAAAACAGGTATGTTGAGTTCTTTGGCCATCAACTTAAGATTTCTTGTTATTTCTGAGATTTCCTGAACTCGGCTGTCCGTATGCCTCACTCCCGACATAAGCTGCAAGTAGTCAATTACAACAAGACTAACGTCTTTTAATCTTCTGAGCTTAGCCTTGATCTCAGGAACAGTTAACCCGGGAGAATCATCAAGATATATTTGTGATTTAGACAATAAATCGCCTGCCTCTATCAAACGAATCCATTCCGATTCATTTAATTTTCCAATGCGAAGTTTATCGCCCCTTATCAACGCTTCGCTAGCAAGCATTCTTGAGGCAAGTTGTTCCTTTGTCATTTCGAAAGAGAAAAAAGCAATCTTTTTATTGGATTTAATGGCAACATTTCTTACTATATTTAGAGCAAAACTCGTTTTACCCATACCGGGCCTTGCGGCTAAAAGAATAAGATCTGATTTATTAAGTCCGATTATTGTAGAATCAAGATCCGAAATTCCTGTGGAAATCGGCTTGTATAAATCACTTTCTTCAGAATTAAGAGCATCTAAACGATTAAATGTTTCAACTATAACCTCGCTTACTTTTTGTAAACCTTTTGTGGTTTCTTCCTTTCTTATATCAAAAATTTTCTGCTCCGCCAAATCAAGCAAAGCTTCGGAATCCACCGTATTCTGAGTAGCATCGCTGATTATATCTCTAGCAGCTTCTATTAATATTCTCACATCGTATTTTTCTCGGACAATTTTAGCATAAATCTCAACATTGGAAATAGCTGGCACAATATTTGACAATCCGAGAAGATAGGTCTTGCCTTCGGATTCATCAAAAACTCCATCTAATTTTAATTTTTCAAGCACGGTAACAAAATCTATTGATTGACCCGATACATACATTTCAAGTATAGATGAATAAATCGATTTGTGCCTTGAAAGATAAAAATACTCTCCACTTGGCAACATTCGCATCGCCAAATCAAGACAAGCAGAATCTATAAGAATCGATCCAATCACAGATTGCTCGGCTTCTAAGCTAAACGGCAACGATAGAGACGGTTTGTCAAAAATTTCACTCTGTTTCATTGTTATTCCCTTAAAAATATCAAAATTCTTTTAAATTTTTTATCGTATCAATGGCCTCTTTAGCGGCGCATTGCTGCGCTTCTTTTTTGCTTTTACCTTCACCTTTACCTACAATTTGTTCATTTAGTTTGACTTGAGCCCAAAATCGCTTTGCGTGATCTGGACCTTCTTGACCAACCATTTCGTAATCTAATTTTTCACAAGGCTTACGCTGAATCATTTCTTGAAGTATAGTTTTATAGTCATTATAAGTCTGAATGGTGGGTTTTTCCATCTGTGGCAAAATAAAACGAAAAACAAAATTACGAGCCACATTAATGCCGCCATCAAGATACACAGCTGCCACCACGGCTTCAAAGGCATCGGCTAAAATCGAAGGCAACTCATGGCCTCCCGAGGCTCTTTCGCCTCGACTCATTATTAAAAATTCACCAAGATTAATGGATTTTGAAAATTCGTGAAGTGCTTTTTCACAAACTAAAGAAGATCTCAGTTTAGTGAGCTGACCCTCTGGTAAGGAAGGATAATTTGAAAAAATGTAGTCAGAAACGATAAGCCCTAGTACGGAATCTCCTAGAAATTCCAAGCGCTCATTGCTTTGCCTCCTGTCTTTAGTTTCGTTTGCATAAGAAGAATGAGTAATGGCGGACGCTATGTAGCTCCTATTTTTAAACTTATGTCCAATGCGCTTTTCAAGCTCTTTATAATTTACACTTCGTTTAACCATTCAAACAACTCTTTCTTCGTGCGCCGAATGAGCAAAGCGCGTGCTTATCAAAACACTCTAAATGAGTGACAAAATTAAAATATCCTTAAACCAATAAACAAAGAATTCAAAAATTCCTAATTAAGCATATCTGACTCAAAATAACTCCAAATCGCACACAGCCGCCCGCCCAAAAAACTCAAAACTTCTACAATCAAGTTATAAACACTCGTTGGCCGCATTAACGTTAATAAATCAAAATGTTTAGATTGCGTCTCAAAAGCATTATAATCTACAAATATAAACACTTGCTTGGCATATGACTCAAAGATACGCAATTTATAATAACAAACCGCTTGCTTACACGCAACTCAAAACCTCATATTATTAAAAGCTCTGAAGCCAGATCCGCTTAAAATCACGTAGCACACATTAATCATCGTTTTTTAGACCACAACATCTCTTGTATTTTTTGCCACTTCCACAGTTGCACAACTCATTTCTTCTTTGTTTTTTCTTTCTACTTATAACGCTTTTGGGAGTAAGATCTTTTGAAAATTCGCTGGATTTCGAAATAGGAACTCTAACACTTCCGGATTCATTTACATCTGCGCCCTTATTGGAAGATCCTGACCCTTGTTCGCCTATTTTAGCACTGAGTAAGACTTTAGTAGTGCCCTCACGAATAGCCTCTATCATGTCGTCAAACATGTCAAATCCTTCAATTCTATACTCAATGGCTGGATCCTTTTGACCGTAAGCACGCAACCTTATACCCTGCTTGAGCTCTTCCATGGCATCAATATGATCCATCCACTTTTCGTCAACATTTCTAAGCAGAACTACACGTTCTATCTGGCGAATTAAGTCGCCGCCAAGAGATTTTTCGCGCTCCTCGTAAAGCATAAGTGCTTTTTGTCGAATTTTACCAATTATATCTTTTGATGAAAAACGACTTAATTCATTTTTTTCAAATTTAAGATCATCCTCTTTTAATAGCCAGCCCAAAAAGTAATCACGAAGACCCTGAAAATTCCAACTGCTGTCGTATCTTTCGGTTGGAAGATAACGCAAAACTATATCAGAAATCGATTTGTTTATAATGCTAATTATATAACTTCGTATACTTTCGCCACTCAAAACCTTGTTTCTTTGGGAGTAGATGGTTTCGCGCTGCTCATTTAAAACAATATCGTATTGCAGAACACCTTTTCTCGACTGAAAATTCCTGCTTTCAACAATACTCTGAGCAACCTCAATTCTGTTAGAAAGCATTTTATCGTTGATTGGCTCATCTTCCTCAATTTTCATGAATTCCATAACCTTTTTAATTCTATCTCCGCCAAAAAGACGCATAAGATCATCTTCGAGAGAAAGATAAAATCTGGTAACACCCGGGTCTCCTTGTCTTCCCGCTCTACCACGCAGCTGATTGTCTATACGTCTGGATTCATGACGCTCTGTGCCCATTATAAATATTCCGCCCAATTTTTTTACTTGTTCGTATTCTTCTTTGGTTTGCTCTTTGTGCTTCTTAATTAGATCGGAATAAGTTTCTCTGGCCTTAAGAATTTCTTCATCCGAAGTGTCGGCATAACCAGTAGCGTCGTTTATTAATTCCTCAGAAAATCCAGAGCGACGCATCTCAGCTTTTGCCAGAAAATCAGCGTTACCACCAAGCTTTACATCCGTTCCACGACCTGCCATATTTGTTGCTATTGTAACCGCACCTCTTTTACCAGCTTGGGCAACTATTTCTGCTTCTTTCTCGTGATATTTCGCGTTTAAAACTTTGTGCTCAATGCCTTTTTTAGAAAGCAAAGAGCTAAGTTGTTCTGATTTTTCAATAGAAACAGTACCAACAAGAACGGGCTGACCCTTTTCGTGACACTCTTCGATGTCTTTTATAACAACCGAAAACTTTCCTTTCTCGGTCTTGAACAAAGAATCAGGATGATCTACGCGTTTAACGGGATTATTTGTTGGAATTTCAACGACGTCAAGCTTATATATTTCTCTAAACTCTTCCTCTTCAGTGGTACCTGTACCGGTCATTCCGGAAAGTTTTTCATAAAGTTTAAAATAATTTTGAAACGTCACGGACGCCAAAGTCTTAGATTCTCTCTCTATTTTTACACTTTCTTTTGCTTCAATTGCTTGATGCAAACCTTCGTTGTAACGCCTACCATGCATCAAACGTCCTGTGTGCTCATCTACAATAAGAACCTCGCCATCTTTTACAACGTAGTCTATGTCCCTTTTCATAACACCGTTGGCTCTAATAGCCTGATTTATATGATGCTGAATAGATATGTTATCTACATCGGTAAGATTTCCTATGTTAAAAAATTTCTCGGCTTTCTCTACACCTCTTGGCGTTAGTGTGGCGGTTTTCGCTTTTTCGTCGATTATATAATCGGAATCTTTATACAACTCGTCTGTATCTTCTTTGGTATCCACTTCAGAAACAGTAACAGATGAAAGCGATTTGGCAAAATTATCTGCAACGCTATACAATTGAGTGGATTTATCGCCAGGACCCGATATTATAAGAGGGGTTCTCGCTTCGTCGATTAAAATCGAGTCAACTTCGTCAATAATAACAAAATTATGGCCCCTTTGAACTTTTTCATTTTTGTCACGAACCATATTGTCGCGCAAATAATCAAAACCTAACTCGCTGTTAGTCGAGTAAGTTATATCTGCATTGTATGCTTCTTTTTTGGGGGCATGAGACATATTGGGAACGACCACACCAACGGTCAACCCTAAAAATCTAAACACCTTCCCCATTAAATCGGCATCACGTTTTGTAAGATAATCGTTAACCGTAATTATGTGAACACCACGCTCGGTTAGCGCATTCAGATAGGCGGGAAGGGTTTCAACAAGCGTTTTGCCTTCACCAGTTCTCATTTCGGCTATTCTTCCTTGATGAAGAACAATTCCACCAATAACTTGTACTGGGAAATGACGCATATTCAAAACTCGATCAGAAGCTTCTCTACAAACAGCAAACGCTTCGGGCAAAATATCGTCAAGAGTTTCTCCGGCTTTTAGTCTACCCTTGAACAAAGCAGTTTGCGCCTTGAGATCAACCTCGCTCATCGATTTATATTTTGATTCAAGAGCCAAGACAGCGTCCTTTATGGGCGCAATCCTCTTAAGCTCTCTTTTACTATAATTTCCAAATAATTTTTTTAAAAAACTCACGGAATCACTCCTCTAATAACGCGAGCAGAATAAAGAGGCACACCAATCGAACCGATCTTTTGAAGCATCATTAATTAAATTATTGAATAGATCCATCAAGATAACGTTCAAGTTCTTCTTCGTCTTTTCTCCTCTTTTCAAAAACAGCAGCAAGCGCTGTAATCAAAGCAACAATAGCCACCAACGCAGCAAACACAGATATTATCAATCCGAAATATGAGCTCCCTCGTCTTCTTTTACGGCACATAGCCAAACCCCCCAAAACTTCAATTGTTTGACACAATGCAATAAACTAAAAAAGTATCCAGCCCCTTTGGGCCTACACGATTTTCTCAAATACGGACGACAAATTTAGTCTATCCGAGACGCTAATAAAATATTCACTCAAATTTTAGATAATTTTCTGGCAAGATTTGACTTCTTTCTCGCAGCATTATTTTTATGAATAATACCCTTAGAAACAGCTCTATCTATAGCACTAATGGCATTTAAAACCACTTTGTTATCACCATTAGATTCACCATCTAAAAAAACTTTCGCCTTTTTGATTGAGGTTTTTAAAGCTGAACTGTAACTTTTATTTCTAGCAGTCTTTGCAAAAGTTACCCGGACCCGTTTTTTGGCGGATTTGATATTTGGCATATTTTAAGCACCTCTTCACTTAAACCAAGATTATTGTAACATACGCAGTCTTTATCCTATCACACCAACATTTTCTTTGCAAGTTTAATAATTGTGGGGGTTGCATCAATTTTTTGATTAGTTAAGTTTTAGTCTTGTGAAAAATATAATTTTTATGCATCTGACATAATAAGTACACCAAAAATTTTTAAGTAGTGTTTATTGATTCATCTCTTCCAATTAAAACTATTGATTTTAAAATCCATGTGTATTACCATGCTCCTGAGAGGTTTGATCGTAATACAATATCCGTAATTTAGCGAATTTTCTGTGTGTTTAATTCGGAATGAGGCTTTCTGCGGCAAAGAGGAGAAAGTACAATGAGTTCTAACAATAAAGAAAAGCGTTTAACGGCAATTATTTATGTTTTATCGTTAGCTTTGATTTTGGCAACGACATTGATTATTGGTCCAATTATTTGTAGAAATTTAAGAAAATTTAAGAATGATAGTTTGAACAGTGCGCGGGGGCAAAAATCTGTTTTTAACAGGAAAATCCCCATAGTTGTTGCGTTTGATAACAACTATATCTGTCCGGCTTTAGTTTCTCTTTCTTCGTTATTTTCCAATGCAAAAGAAGATACTTATTATAAAATTTTCTTCCTGGTAACCGATGAATTTACTCAAGAAAATAAAAATAAAATTTTTAAACTCGGCAAAGATTACAAAAATTTTGAGGCTGTTTTTCTAAACTTAAATAAAGAAAGCAAGCAATTTAAGGACTTGAATATTTTTTTGGAACGATTTTCCAAAGAGATGTTTTATAGACTAAAAATTCCAAGTCTGCTCGAAAACGAAGAAAAATGCATTTATATGGATGTTGACACTGTGGTTTGCGATGATTTAAGTGATCTGTATAATGAAGATTTAGACGGATATTGTGTTGGCGGTATAGCGGATGGCACCAGACAAGCAATCAAAGAAGACAGTAGCGAAAATATAGAAAAATATCATAAGTATCTCGGCGTTAACAATATGGATGATTTCATTAACTCTGGAGTTATCGTTTGGAATCTTGTAGAATGCAGAAACTACAAGCTAGAGGATAGGTTTTTGGATTTTTTGAAGAAAAGAAACAATACCCCAGAGAAAACTCTTAACGATCAAGACACCATAAACTCCGGTTGCCACGGCAAAATTAAAGACTTGCCCCTCAAATACAATGTTCAAACGTACTATAACTTAAAATCCTACGAAGAATCTGGAATTGTCTCAAAATTATTTACCGAAAAAACTTGGCAAGAAGCTGTAAATCATCCTGTAATAATTCACTATGCACTAAACAAGGCGTGGAATTGTCTAGATCTTACTTTCGCCGACAAATGGTGGAAAGCTGCCAAAACGGCTCCCCGATGGGTTTGGACTGAAGTGAGAGAGTACAAAAAAACACTCAACGCGTAGAACCGAAAAGTGCAGCAAATACAATATTTATTTAGAGTTTTAATTTGGTTTAAACGAGGTGTGTATTTTGGAGTTTTTTAAGAAAAAAAGTGGTAGTTTTAAATTTTTTATATTTATTTTAAGTTTTGCGGTTTTGTTGGGTCTTTTTTTTGTTGCTCCAAAAATTAATGGGTATATTAGAAAAAATATGAGGGGAAATCTTGTTTTTGGAACTCCACAAATAGAGCAAAACCTTAGCGATGGAGTTGTTGTGGTAATAACAATAGATGATGGATATTGTTATCAGGCTATAGTCGCCCTTACATCACTATTAATAAATGCAAACGAGAATACTTTTTACAAAATAAATGTTTTTGTTCCAAAGCATTTTACTGATGAAAGCAAAAAAAAGATTTTAAAGTTGCAAGAAATATATGGGAAAAAATGCGCAATAGAATTTATAAGTATGGAAAATTGTTTCACTAACTCTTATGTATCAGCGCACTTCACAAATGCAGTATATTACAGGCTTAGATGCCCAAGCGTTTTAAGCCAAAGAAAAAGATGCATTTATCTTGATACTGACATACTGGTATGCAGAGATTTGACAGAACTTTTTAACGTAGATCTTAAGGGTAATCTGTTAGGTGGAGTAGCAGATTCGGCCAGAGGTTATAGAAACGAAACCGAAAGAATTGAAAGAGAATCGTATAAAAATGCCTTTAATCTTAAAGATCTTAACGGATATATAAATTCTGGCGTGCTAGTGTGGGATTTAGAGGCATGTAGGGAATCTAAAATAGAAGAAAAATTTAAGTCATTTCTTGAGAAATATAAAAATCCATCTCAACATGATCAGACCGCCATAAACGCCACTTGCGAAGGTAGAATACTCTCGCTTCCATTTCGTTTTAATACACAAGCCTATATGTTCTCAGGAAAACCATACGGGCAAGATGATTTCTCAAAGATATTTCAAAAAGAAGAATGGATAAAAGGTTGGGAGGAGCCATGTATAATACATTACGCAGGAGAAAAGCCTTGGATTGATCCATCTACTTATTGGATAGAATTATGGTGGGAAACAGCAAGAAAAACACCTTTCTTTAAAGAAATCCTTAAAAAATTTAGAACTACAAAATAGAATTTGGTAATTTTAATAGATTCCCATCAGAAACATATTTTTAACTTATTCTCCTCTTATAAGTTTTAGAATATCTCCGAAAGAAAAAAGAACCATAATTGCCATTAAAAATAAAAAACCTATTATGTGAACTACGCCTTCATATTTTTCAGAAATTGGCTTTCTTCTTATTGCCTCTAACAACAAAAATATAAAACGTCCTCCGTCCAAAGCCGGCAACGGTAACAAATTAACCACTCCAAGATTCACGCTTATCATCATCATAACTAAAATTACATTGTTAATAGCTTTGCCAACGCTAGTTTCAAGTCCAGCAGAAGCTGCTTTGCCAACACCAGAAATGATTCCAATAGGGCCACTTGCATCTTTAACGTTAAATTTCCCAGTAATAAGCCCCACGAGTGATGACCAAACAACTCTTACAGTAGAAAGTGTCTCTTTTGTGGATTCACCAATTACCGTAAAAGGGGTTTTGTTGATTTTTTTTACCAAGAAATCAACAAGTATACGTTCTTTATTTTCGTTCACCTTTTTAGAATTAAATCTAACCTTTTTGAGTTCGGTTTCTTTTCCCTCTCTAACAACGACTATATCAACCTCTGGCTTTTCGCTGGTTGCTATAGCAAAATTTAGATCGCGTTCTCCGTGGATACTATACCCATTAAAACTTTTAATCTGATCGTTAACACGTAAATATTGGCTAGAAATTGCATTATTTGAAAATTCTTCTATTGTTGTCGATGCAAAATACGGTTTTTGAACAAAAATAACAAAAGTCAAAAAAAATCCCAATAATATATTAAAAGCCGCACCGGCTACTATTATGATCATACGAGCCCAAACTGATTTCTTCCTGAAGGATCTTTGATCACTGCTATCTGATTCTTCGCCTTCTATTGAACAAAATCCTCCAACAGGAAAAAGTCTTAAACTGTACAGCGTCTCACCACGTTTAAAGCCAAATATTTTAAAGCCCATTCCAATTGCAAATTCATTCACTCGCACATTAAAAAATTTAGCAGTAGAAAAATGTCCTAATTCGTGTATAATTATCACAAACAAAAAAAATAATACGCTAAAAATTGTTAAAAAAACATTAACCAGTATATCCAAACAAGATCAACCTTTCTGTTTTGACTATAAGTAACAAAATTCACAATCAAAAAACTGATTATAAAATTTCAAACGACCTTTAATTTCTTCTCAGGTTGATTGTACCATAAATCGGCAAACACTTAAAGCAATTTGTGTTACATAAAATTACATATTAACACACCTCAATACAGACTTTGTAATAAAGTATAAATCAAGAAAATAAAATAAAATATGAAAATAAAATATTTAATCTGTTTTATTTTTTTAATTGTAATGATTTTAAAAATAACATCAGATAAAAACGAACAAGAATCACCAAAATTAGATAAAATAAATGTTTTTTGTTTTGCCGATAACGAAAATATACTCGCAGCATGCACAATGATTACATCATTGATTTGCAACGTTACTGAAAACAGAGAGATAGATATATATGCTGTACATTTTGAAGATAAACCTATGAGTAATTCTAATATAAAAAAAATAGAAATGCTTAAGACATCAATTAGAAATTTTAATTTAATTTTTGTACCGTTTTCAAGAAAAAAGATTGAAAGATTCAACACCGGAACTCACAATCCATCTACACTTATTAAATTATACTGTGCAGAAATACTTCCAAACCAAATAAAAAAAGCACTCTGGCTTAACGAAGATACAATTGTAAATTCAAAAATTGACAAACTATATGACACAAATTTAAGGGGAAAATATATAGCCGCAACAGAACAAAAAGAAGAACGCGAAAAATATTTAAACGCTAGTATATTTTCGCCATTTTCAAAATGGATAACAGCCGCTGTTGTTCTTTTTAATTTAAACTCTATTAGAAAAGAAAACGTTCAGAATAAATTTGAAAAAAAATGTGAATTTTACAGTAATAATTTAAAAAATCTAGAAAATATTGAACATAAAAGTATAGAAGAATACGCGATTAATACTGTTATTTCAGAAGAAAAATTTGTAGAATTTGGAATAGAAAATTGCCTTATGACCAATTTTAACAAAAAATATTTTGAACACTATAAAAATGAGACCAAAAATGCTCGAATTTTATATTATAATGACCACAAAAATAAACCCTGGTCAAAAGAAAGTAGAAATAAAATCAACAAATATTTTTTAAAAATTTGGGACAGTTACTTTAAAAAAACACCATTTTTTGATAATAAATTAGTTAAAATTGGTTTCGAGGAGGTAAAAAAATAAAATGCTATCTAATTTTCTAAATCACTTTACTAAATTTAAATTTTTGTCAAAATTTTTAACACTATGTTTAGCCATTTTTTTGATTATCATCTCTATTTTTCGATTTAACAGCACCAAAAACACCACTCTTCCTGAAATTGAAAACAACGATGAAATTAAAACAGAAGATTTTAACAAAGCAGATCTCTTTTGCATTTGCGACACGGCTATAAAAAAGCATTATTCTAAACTTTTTCCACCGTATGAAGAAATTGAAATTTTTGACGGAAATAAAAAAATAAAATGGCAAGAATTAAGTTGGGAAGAAAAATTAAATAAAATAGAAGAAGGCGCACACGGAGATTTTAAAGAAAAAGTTAAAAATACAAAAAAAGAATGGCAGGATTTTTTAAAAACCCCTAGAAAAAAAGAGGAAAAAGAAAAATTTTTGCAGCCAAAAATTAAAGATCTAATCGGCGCTAATGATGGTAGAGGAAAACTTTCTCAGTGTCATGGAGCACAGCATTCTATAGAAACGGCAATCATTGCGTTGTCGATTGCCAAATCTTACAAAACTCTGTACAAAGAATTTCAGAATATCAGTCCAAAAGAAATGAAATTAATTTTCGTTTCCGGTGCTTATCACGATTCCGCAAGACAAGCAGATGGAATAGATATTTTTGATTCACTCAGTGCTCAGAATGCATATGAAGATAGTATAAAACACTTTGGGTTGAACAAAGAAGAAGCCCATCGAGTAAAAATGGCCATTAATAATAAAGACATTCAAGATAAAAATAAAGACATAATTTCTGTTTGTCTTCACGAAGCAGATTGTTTTGAAATGTTGCGTTTTTCAGAGGCACACTTTGATCTCGATCACTTAAACGCAAAAAGCAAAATAGATAAACAAGCTCTTTTAACTCCAAAACAAGGTATATCTAGCGATCAAATAAGACATAAATTACGGACTATTTCTTATCTTGTAAAAAATTGGTTTTATTTAATTCAACGAAATGAAGCAGAAAAAAAAGATTACAATTGTGTAAAAATTCATAAAAATGAAGAATTATTTGATTGTTTTTTTAATTATGCAACAAAAACTAAACTGCTAGATCCGGAATACACATTTGATTTTTATAAACCACTTGAATCAAAGCAAGTTAATAAAATAATAGAAAACATTTCTCAAATAAATAAAGTTTCTTTGGAGCCATTTGAGCTGTTTTTTTGCAATGATGTTTACAAAAGATCCGAAGATATAATTAAAATGTCCGATGCTAAGCTTAAAAAAAATATTGCTCCCGATGACAAATACAAATTAGAAAGAGCAAGAGAAATAGCAAAGTTCTGCTTAAAATTAAAAAACGATGGATTTAATGAAAATTTTGCCAAACAAATAGCTATTCACAGATTAAAAATGTCACAGAGTGGCGTGTTTTCAGGCATTCCCAAAATGTTGATAAATCGCGGCAATGATATAATTAGTGAGGATGGTGAAAATTTTGGTAACATCAGAAAACCAGGAGGGGTCACCGAAAGATTTGCCACATACATGAAGGAAAATGGCGGTAATTTAATTCTTTTGGAGGCGTTTAGGAGCCATAACGCTTACTCCTGTTGGTGCCCACTTGCTATCGCCGTAAAAGAATTTCTAGTCAACCAACGTGATATCAGTTCAACATGGAATACTTTTTTTCACGACGACAGATTTCTTTCCGATAAAAAAAAGTCACTACCGTTAACAAAAAAATTTTCCACCTCTATGCGTATTTCCAAAGATTTTGGGGGGAAAAATGGGCGAAATATTCTCCTTGAAAATTTTAAAAAATTAAATTTTGAATTTTGGGAGAAATATTATTTTGAACGAAAGAGACATGTGCATAGTTTAGATTTATTAATAAAATCTCCCGCAAACAAATCGTTTCTTAACGGTAAT
Organism: Oscillospiraceae bacterium; assembly: GCA_031268405.1. Lineage (GTDB taxonomy): Bacteria > Bacillota > Clostridia > Oscillospirales > Acutalibacteraceae > JAITRE01. Next base: position 15,727 of record JAIRXF010000013.1, on the reverse strand, counting down.
TTCGAAATTTTTGACAAAACATTCATTATTTCTTATGCTTTTAATCAAGAACTATTAACCCGAATAAATTTTGAAAATAAATCGCAAGATTCCTTAACATGCTATCGATACATTACGCCTGAAGCCATGCAGAAAAGTTTTTTGGCATACGACGATATAGAAAATAAATCGCTTAATAAGGGTAAATTAATAAACGAAGCAGCTTTCATATGCATGAGATTTCAAAACAACACTCCATGGAGAAAATGGGAAGAGAACCGGCTTTTTTTGGTCGAATGCGAAGTGCCAATACACTTGATATTTCAAACATTTTTTCCAGATGCAATCTTTCACTCTTTTTCAATAAAATCATTAGATTATGTTAAAGAACTTTTGGTGATACCAAGCAACTTAGAAGTAACTGTGTTATATTCGCCTCAAAAATAATAAAAAACTGAGAATAATTGATTTCTAAAATTCAAATTACTTCGCTAATTATCTCGCTTCTTGGAAGCATTTTTAATAATTAATCTCGAACCTTTGATATATCCATAGTGCAAAGAGAACTTTACAGAAATACTGTTTTATGATAGCATAGTTCGGTTGGATTTGGCGCCATAGCCAAGTGGTAAGGCAGAGGTCTGCAAAACCTTTATTCCCCAGTTCGAATCTGGGTGGCGCCTCCAGATGTTCTTAAAAATTTTAATAAAATTAGATATCTAATTGTTAAAAAATTCACTTTTACATTAATATCATTTTTAAACTATTTTAAAAACGAAGGTAATATTTTGTTTAAAAGTTTTTTATCAAATTTACTGCATACATTGTATCCAAATCAATGCCCTTATTGCGAAATCGGAATTAAATATAATATGTTATTTTGTTCAGACTGTGAGAAAAATTTAAATTACGATGGCTATGTGAAAGAATTTAAAACTCGCCTAAATCAGAATTTCGCTTGTTTGTCAGTATTTAAATATGAAGGAAATGTAAAAAACGCCGTTTTAAGATACAAATTCGCAAAACGAAGGGATTATGGCGAAAAATTTTCTAAATTAATGGCAAATTGTTTAAATAAAAAAATTAATACTGCTAACTTCGACATTATTACAAGCGTACCAATGGACAAAATAAAAATCAAAAAAAGAGGATATAATCAATCGCAAGAATTAGCAGAAAAACTATCGAAATTTATCAATGTTAAATACAAACAAACAATTCGTAAAATTAAAAAAAATTCAGAACAACATACACTATCTGGAAAAGATAGAAGAAAAAATTGTAGAGGCATATACGAAATCATCGATCCATCTTTTATTAAAAATAAAAAAATTTTGATCTGCGATGATGTAGTAACAACTGGCAGCACTCTCTCAGAGTGCATAATATCTCTAAAAAGAGCACAAATTACGGAAGTCTTCTGTGTAACTTTGGCTATTTCTACAATAGATTTTAAGTAGTATTTCGTTGGTAAAATTTTGCACACGACTAAGCAATAAATTTAATACATAACAAAAAAATTTAGTTGCGAGTAAATAGAATAAAACTAAAAATAACTTATAATTAAAAGTTTTGTGCATTTATAATCAATCTACAAAAATACCTTAACTCAAATTCACATCAGCTAAAGATTATTTTAGCATAATGAATCTTTTTATAATGTTTATAACAAATTCCTTCAAAACGTTGTCATATAATAAATCATGTGCGGTCAAAACTTAAAATCAGAATTCCCAATATTTATGTAAACGAAACGTAGGGTTAACAAAATTACTAATTGAAACCAAACTTTGTTTTAAAAGGCTTTTAAAACAGCTAACTCTTGCTTTTGCTTTGAGATTTTACCGAGTCCGATAAAATTTTCATCACAATCATAAACTCTAAAAATTTGCCCACTTTCTATACCATTTTTAAAATCTATTCTGTTAACCAGTAAATCTCCTCCGCATTTGAATCTAAAAGCTTGAGATTTGGTAATTATAATTTTATGATAAACCCTGAAAGGAAAATCTAACTTAATTAAAATTTTACCTATTTCCCTGCCAGATTCTTTAATCTTTTCTAAGTCTACACTATTTTTGATGGAAAATCCGCAAGAATCAGTTCTGATTAAATCCGTCATCACCGCACCGCAACCGAGCTTTTGACCAAGATCGTGGCAAATAGTTCGAACGTAAGTGCCACTTGAGCACGTTACAAAAAATCTTCCTGTTCCCTTTTTTTCATTAAATTCCAATAGATTTATTTCGTCAACAAAGATCGGTCGCGCAGCCCGATAAACTTCTATTCCACTTCTGGCAAGCTTATAAAGAGGCTGCCCATTCTTTTTAATTGATGAATACATCGGAGGAATTTGAAAACTTTCCTTAATAAACTCACCAAGACTATTTTTGCAAGTCATAGTATTAATTAAGACTTTTGATTTTGTTAGAATACTCCCCGTTATATCTTGAGTGTCTGTTGTAACTCCGAGTTTAAATGACGCTATATAAGTCTTTTTTGTGTTTGGCAAAAACTGAAGTATTTTTGTTGCTTTTCCTATTAATATCGGCAAAACACCTGTTGCTAAAGGATCAAGAGTTCCACAATGCCCAATTTTCTTACATTTTACAATTTTTTTTACACGAAAAACCACGTCGAAAGAAGAAATCCATTGTGGTTTATTTATGATCAAAATTCCACCTAAATCTTCTATCGCTCCTACCCCCCAACAAGTCTCAAAAATTAATTAATTTATAATCGATTTTAATACATAAATTTCACATTGAAGTCGACTCTAGCATTGTTTGTCAAGAGGTTTCATAGTTGGGAAAAAAAGCACGTCTCTTATGGAAGCACTATTGGTTAAAAGCATAACAAATCTATCAATTCCTAGCCCCATTCCTCCAGCAGGAGGCATTCCGTATTCTAAGGCAGAAAGAAAATCTTCATCTATGCTTCCTGACTTTTGGTCCTTATTTTGTTTTTCCAATTGTTTCGTAAATCTTTCACGCTGATCGATGGGATCATTAAGTTCCGAATAAGCATTGGCAAGCTCTCTTCGTGCTATAAAAAGTTCAAATCTTTCAGTAAAGTACTTATCTTCCTTTTTTCTCTTGGTAAGAGGTGAAACTTCAATGGGATAATCATAAATAAAAGTGGGATTTACCAGTGTCTGTTCAACTTTTTCTTCAAAAATAAAGTTTAATACCTCGCCAAAAGAATCAAACTTGTCAGCTTCTGGCAAATTTAGTTCCAAGGCTAATTTTTTTGCTTTTTGAACATCTTGTGCAAACTCTGAAAAATCAACTCCAGTAACATTTTTCACCGCATCAATCATGCTAATTCTAGCGAATGGAGGAGAGAGATCTATTTCTTCTTCTTGATAAACTATTTTGTGGCTCTTACACACAGAAAAAGCTATATTAGAAATAAGATCTTCCGTCAATATCATCATATCTTGATAATTTGTATAAGCTTGATAAACCTCAACGGTTGTAAACTCTGGATTGTGCCTTACAGAGATCCCTTCGTTTCTAAAAAGCCTGCCTATTTCGTATACTCTTTCTAAGCCACCAACAAGTAGTTTTTTAAGATAAAGCTCAGGAGCAATTCTTAAAAATAAATCTATGTCAAGAGCATTGTGATAAGTTGAAAATGGAGCAGCTATGGCTCCACCAGGTATGGTGTTTAAAACAGGAGTTTCTACTTCTAAAAAATCTCTTTCATCCAAAAATTTACGGATTTCTTTAACAACAGCGCTGCGTTTAAGAAAAGTATCTTTAACTTCCGGATTCATAATAAGATCTAAATATCTTTGTCTATAACGCAAATCAGTATCGCGAATTCCGTGAAATTTATCGGGCAACGGAGCCAAGGATTTGCTTATAAGTAGAATTTCGTTTGCATGCACGGAAATCTCTTCGCGTCTAGTCTTAAATACTTTTCCTTTAACATAAATAATATCCCCTATGTCCCATTTTAAAATTTCTCCATATTCTTCTTGACCAACGTCGTTTATGCGAACGTAAATTTGAATCTTTCCACTACGATCTAAAATATCAAGAAAACTTGCTTTTCCCATATCCCTAAAATTTAAAATTCTGCCCGCAACATTAACCTCTGTGTTTTCAAAATTTTCAAAATTATCTTTAATATTTTCTGCAAGATTATCTTGTTTGCAAGAAGTTATTTCGAATGGATCCTTTTGGGCATTTTTTAGAATACGTAACTTTTCTCTTCTTATTTCCAAAAGTTCATTTAAATTTTGTTCAGTTCCTTGCAAAGACTTTTCGTCTTCTTGCATAACTTACAACTCCTTAATTATAACTAATCAGCTATAAAACCTCCCAATAAGAAGATCTAGACATCAATAAACACTAAAATTCAATATAAATCGCGATAAAAACAATAAACACACAAGGAGTTGAAAAAATTTTTTGCAAATAAAAATAAACTCTTTTTAAATATGCACAATCGCAAATTATTTCGATATTTCAAGCACCTCATAAACTATGATTCCGCTGGGTGTATCAACATCTAATTTGTCCCCCACTTTATGACCTATAAGTCGCATTCCCAAGGGAGATTCATCTGAAATTTTTCCAATAGATGGATTGGCCTCACTAGATCCTACAATTTTGTACGAAGCCGTCTCGTTGTATTTGTTATCATAAACTGTAACCTTGGAGCCCACGTGTATGTTGTCAGTATCTAGTTTGTCTTCGTCAATAATTTTAACACTTTGGAGCATTGATTCAATGGTGGCAATTCTAGACTCAGCTATAGCTTGTTCGTTCTTCGCTTCGTCATACTCGCTGTTTTCAGAAAGATCACCAAAAGAGAGTGCTACTTTTATTCTTTCTGCTATTTCTTTTCTCTTGACAGTCTTAAGCTGCTCAAGCTCTTTTTCTAAATCATCAAGACCCTCTTTAGTAAGTAAAACCTCTTTTGCCACTTCACACAGCTCCTTCAGCTCTCACCCTAGTTCACAGATTCCATTATAAAAAATTATCGCATTATGGTCAAGTGCCAGATCACAAAATAAAATTTCATCTAAAACTTTATTGTTACGGCTACCAATAGGCAAATAAAAATCAATCATCAAAAAAATATACAACGTAAAAATAGACATATATTTTTATACTATAATTTATAAATAACGCGCTTTCTAAAATTTTATATTTTTGTGAGAATCGTAAAAATAAACACATTATTAGTTAAAAACTACTTGAAAAATTAAAATTCCTTAAAAATAACCTAAACTCCGTTTAGATAAGATCTCTAAATTTCCAATTAACACCCTTGTTTGTATCTTCTAAAATTACGCCAATTTCATACAATTTTTGCCTGATTTCATCTGATTTTTTAAAATCTCTACTTCTTCTTGCTTCTTCTCTTTCATCTATAAGTTTTTTGACTTCAGAATTTAAAACTCTATCATCATTTTTACTACCCAAAATACCTAAAACTCCACATAATTCATCAAAAAGCTTCCTTGAAAAAACCAAAATTTCTTTAGAAAACAATTTAGATTTATTAGATAAAAATTCTGAATTTATTTTTCTTGTAAGATCAAATACAACCGCAAGAGCATCGGCGGTGTTAAGATCGTCGTCCATGGCTTTTATAAAGTCAATTTTATATTCAGACAATCTTTCTTTTAGTTTGTCATCTTCATTGTTGTAATCAACATTTTCATCTGTAGAATTTATCTTAAAATTAAGATTTTCTCTGCAATTATGAAGACGTAAAAGCGCCGACTTGCAATTGAGCAAAACAGCTTCGCTGTAATTTATTGAGGTTCTATAATGAGCGGAAATCATTAAATATCTTATAGGTTTGTATCCAAATTTTTTTGCTATATCTCTAACAGTAAAAAAATTATTCAAAGACTTCGACATTTTTTCGTCGTTGATATTTACAAAACCATTGTGAATCCAGTAATTAGCAAGTTTTTTGCCATTGCAGCACTCACTCTGAGCAATTTCATTTTCATGGTGTGGAAACACAAGATCCTGACCACCGCAATGCATATCAATGGTACTTCCCAAATGATTTTTTATCATCGCTGAACATTCAATATGCCATCCCGGTCTCCCATTTCCCCAGGGCGAAGGCCACCAGGGCTCATTTAATTTGGATGCTTTCCAAAGCACAAAATCATAAGGATTTTCTTTTTCTTCATTAAATGCAACTCTTGTTCCAATTTGTAAATCTTTAATTGATTGCCCGGATAGTTTTCCATATTCTGGGAATTTATCAGTTCTAAAGTACACATCATTAGAAATAGTTTTGTAAGCATAACCTTTTTTTATAAGTTCAAATACAAAGTCTATCATATTAAAAATATTGCTGGTTGCAGTTGGGCAAATATCGGCATCGCTAACACCAAGTCCATGCGCATCTTTTTGATATTCCTTTTTGTAAAGATCCGAAATCTCTTTAGACGACACACCATTTTTATTGGCTTTAGCTATAATTTTATCATCTATATCTGTAAAATTTTGAACAAAAGTAACATCAAATTTTCTATAAATAAGATACTTTCTTAAAACATCAAAAACACACAAAGGTCGAGCATTTCCAAGATGCATAAAATTGTACACCGTCGGGCCGCAAACGTATATTTTGACTTTGTTTTCGTGAATTGGTTTAAAAACTTCTTTTTTTTTAGTAAGTGTATTGTAAAACCTCATCTTAATCTCCTGCCTAGTTATTTGCTTGTGTTTTACATTTTAAAGATGGCTGGCAATTTAAATTAACCAGAATTTCGTTGTACGAAAAAATGTTTTCAAAGGAATCATCTTTAAATTTTTTGATACCAAAATTAAATCCAAAATACTCAGGCAATCCTCGCGGATAAAGATCGTTTATTGGCGCCATGACAAAAGATCTTTCGTGTGAACGCGGATGTGGCAAATAAAGCTCTTCGGTACTAATTTTGCAAGATTCATAGCAAATCAAATCTATATCGATCGTTCTGCTGGCAAAACGATAAGGTCTTTCTCTCCCAAGAGCTGCCTCCACACCAAGACACGCGCCTAAAAGTGCTTGGCTACTAAGATTTGTAAAAATTTTTAAGCAACAATTCAAAAAATTTTCTTGTTTTATCAAAACCTTATAGGGTTTCGTTTCGTAGATTCGAGAGATGTTTTCAATTTTTATAATTGGAACTTTTGAGAGTAAATTAATGGCACTAACGATATTTTTTTCCCTTTTACCCATATTACTACCGAGCGCAATTATTGCTTCATTTAATTTTTCATGCAATTCAAACACCTCAAATATGTAAAAATAAATTTTATATTTACTTTTCTTTTTTGCACGCATCAGTTATTTCGTATTTTATCACACTTTTAAAACAAAATCCATGCGATCGTTTGAGAATTCGTGTTGAATTTCATCTAGTATTAGAATACCCGCTGGGATTTTTTCTCTGCCAATTAAGGGTATCTACGCACATTTTTTTTATATCATAAATAACCTTAAAACCAAGTTCCTCTCTGGCTTTAGTTGTGTCTGCATATACTATTGGTAAATCGCCCTGTCTTTTTTCTCCTATTTTGTAATTTATTTTACTTTCACAAATTTTTTCAAAAGCATCTATAAATTCCAAAACACTGTAACCCATTCCGCTACCAAGATTGTAAACTTCAATTCCATTTTCACTCAATATTTTTTCAAGCGCCAATAAATGGCCTCTTGCAAGATCCATAACATGTATATAATCCCTTATACAGGTACCATCGCGCGTATTATAATCTTTTGAAAAAACAGTTAAATAGGGAAAAATTCCAAGCGCAACTTTTGAAACAAATGGCATAAGATTATTGGGAATTCCCAAGGGGTCTTCTCCTATTAATCCACTTTCGTGTGCACCAACAGGGTTAAAATATCTTAATATAGAAATGCTCCACTCAATGTCAGAATTCTTTAAATCTCGAAGTATTTCTTCTATTACATACTTAGTTCTTCCGTATGGACTGCTAACCTTTCCAACGGGCATTTCTTCATTAAACGGAGAAGTTAAATCACTATTGTACACCGTTGCAGATGAACTAAACACTAAATTTTTAACCAAAAATTCTTTCATAATCTCACAAAGATTAATGGTTCCACAGACATTATTGTCGTAATATTCAAGCGGATTTAAAACGGATTCCTTAACTGACTTAAGTCCGGCAAAATGAATCACAGCATCTATTTTGTTCTCTCTAAAAATCTTCCTCAAAATATCAGGGTTTCTTATATCTCCACAATAAGAAATAATTTTTTTGCCGGTAATCATTTCAACACGATTTAAAGATTCTTTAGAGCTATTACAATAATTATCGACAGATATAACACAGTGATTGGAGTTTAACAGTTCAACACAAGTGTGACTTCCTATGTATCCCCCTCCACCCGTAACAAGTATTGTTGCCAAAATATCACTACTCTCGCCATAATATATTAATTTATTTACATAAATGGAATCAGTCTCAAAAGTAACATAACTAAAGCAAAACACCAAATTACGTGATAATTAACTCCACCATTCATCAAAAATTTCTGATCTAAATCATCTCTCAACTCTGTTTCTTTCTTGATCTTTCCGATTTTAGTAAAGCAGTCTTCCATATAAAATTTATTGCCCTTAAACCCGCAAACCACCATTATTAAAAAATCAACAATCATCAATAAATTTGGAAGAAAAAACAAAAAAACATTCGAAATCGGCAAGGAAAATAGTTTTTCTTGAAACTCCGGGATTTTTTCAAATGGCACAACTGAATCACTTGGTAAATTAAAACTTTTAATCACCTTGTTGTATATTGTTTCGCTGTAAAAATTATTTACGCAAAGCGCAATTGTTGTTATAGCCAAAGAAATAACTGATATTATGGCCCCGATTTTATATTGTTTTCTGTATAAAAACCACACACCAGAAAATAAAAATGCAGAAAAATTAAAGCGTCCCTTTCGTTTTTTCTCCATCAATTTAAAAGCGTTTAAATAATAGTTTGGATTGTTTTGTACATACTTGACAATATCTTTTGCTTCAATTCCACTTATCTCTTCTTCCGGATTAAATCCCAAAAGTGGCTCGGCACCTAACGACACCTTTACAAAAGAAGTCGAACCAGAACCTCCGAAAACTTCTCGAGACGAATTTTTTTCGCTAGACCCAGATTCGCTGCGTTGCTCAACAAGACGAGATTTGCAATTTTCGCAATAAGTTGCATTGTGCGGATTTTTGTGAGCGCAAGAAGCACAAATTATTTCTTTTGACTCGCTGTTTTCAGAAACAAGCAAATTCTTCCACTTAAAATTATCCTTGTGTTTGTCTTCAAACACACAATATCCAATTTTATTGTAGCATTCTCTGTGATAAGGAGTGCCACACTCCGGGCATACGACTATATCATCTGAATTCTTAAATTTTGTTTTACACCCAACACACAAAACGCCATCAAAACTTACCATTTTATCCTCCTTTAATAGGCTATAAAATAAACGCGCATTCTATATATAGAATTACCAATCAAATCATAACTACACCGTATATGTTACACAAATTTAGTTTTAATCGCAAATTTACGATACTAGAAATTTTACAAAAGTTTTTATCGTTTTATGCAATATAATTCTTGTGAACTTAAAGCTCCTATCAAAACTACTGAATCTTAACAAAGATCTTCTTGAAGAACCTTAAAAGTCTTTATCTTTTGTTCTGATTTCTTTAAAATACTGTAGCATTTTGCCGCAAGTTTCGAACCTTCTTCGTATAATTCTATTAACTTTTCAATTGGAATGTTCCCCCCTTCCAACAAAGCAGCAATCTCTTCTAATCTTTTCATGTTTTCTTCAAATGTCATTTTGTTTTGTTTTCTCCTTTTAAGCCAATTTTTCCTTTGAGATAATCATACAAGCTATTTTACCATCGATCACACGTAAATCTATTTCATCTTTCTCCGACACATCATCAATGCTTCTTACCAAATTGGAATTTTTTTCAGGAATAGCATATCCCATTTTTAAAATTTTAAGAGGAGAAAGCACATCTATTCTAGAAGCTAATTTTGTTAAATTTTCCTTAAGTAAATATATCTTATTCACAGTTTTTTCGTGTATTTTTTGTAAATTTAATTCTAAAAGAATCAACTCTTCTTGCAAGATTTTAGAAGTATTTTGCAAGAATTTTGATAACATTAGATTTTCTATGTTTTGCTTCTCAAATTCAATAACGTTCACAAGCGTTCTCTCAAAAAAAGATAACAAAACCGTGAGTCTTGAAAAAATTTCATTTTGATCTGGAACCACTAATTCTGCGGCCGCAGATGGAGTTGGCGCACGCAAATCCGATACAAAATCGCAAATAGTAAAATCTGTTTCATGACCAACAGCAGAAACAACGGGAGTCTTGCAAGAAAAAATCGCTCTTGCCAATATTTCTTCGTTAAAAGGCCACAGCTCTTCTACACTTCCTCCTCCGCGCCCAATGATTAGCACATCTAATTTATAATTAACGTTTATACTAAAAATTACCGAAGCAATAGCGCTAGCAGCAGTTTTCCCTTGCACCGGAACAGGAAAAAACAAAACCTCAGCTAAGGGGAATCTTCTTTTCAAAACTTGCAAAATATCATGAAAAACCGAACCGGTCTCAGAGGTAATCACTCCTATTTTTTGTGCAAAATTAGGAATAACTTTTTTATTCGATTCGTCAAAAAGACCTTCTTTTTTTAATTTTTCTTTCAACCGCTCAAAAGCAAGATTTAAAGAACCAGCCCCTTCTGGCTGCATATCTTCTACATAAAATTGATATTGCCCGGTCTGCTCATAAATAGAAATCCTGCCTCTGGCAACTATACTCATACCATCTGCTAATTCAAATCTTAAATTTTTAGTAAAAGTTTTAAACATCACACATTTTACAACACTAGCCTTATCTTTTAACGAAAAATATAAATGGCCCGAGCTATAGTGATTCTTAAAGTTCGAGATCTCTCCCACAACAAGAACGTTTTGCAAATATTCATTCTGTTCTAGAAGAGACTTTACGTAATTGTTTAAAGATGAGACGGTCAACAAGCTTATTTTCATTTGCCCTTCCTTAAGATCATTTAAAAATTGCACGATCATCGAAAACCCCAAAAGATGACCTGCAACCCAGTTTAAAAGATTTTATTTTTATTTTCGAACTTTGCTGTTGCTGGTTTCTAGACGAACAGCAATAATACCCAAAACGCCATTCACAAAAGATGAACTTTTTTCTGCACCGTATTTTTTTGTAATTTCAACCGCTTCGTTTATGGAAACACCAACGGGTATATCATCTTCAAATAACATTTCATACACCGCAAGTTTTAAAATACAAAGTACAACCCTAGACAATCTATTTTTATCCCAACCAACAATACTGCTACTTATAATTTTATCTATTTTTTGTTCGTACTTTTGAACTCCTTCAAATATTTGTCTTGTGAATCCACAAATAATCTTATCGTCAAAATATGACTTCATCGGTGCGACTTCTTCATCGGCATCACAAATATGAAAAGACCTTTCAAATACAAGCAAAAATGCTCGTTCCCTTTGTGCTCTTCTGTCCATTTAAGATCCTCATCTTTCAATTGTAAATACCCCATATTTTCATTATACAACATTTGTCAATAGTAAAAAACTGGTCTTTGCTACTATATCTAGCAAATATTCTTACAAACTATATTCCGATGTATAAAAAACAGCATTTTCTTTAAACCATTCAATAGTTTTATTAATTCCAGTTCTTAACGAAAATTTGGGCCGCCAGTCAGTTAGATTAAAAATTTTTTCATTGGATCCAAGCAATCTATTTACCTCGCTTTTTTCTGGTCTTAATCTGCTTGTTTCGCAAACAATTTCTGCTTTAGGATTTATTTGATTAATTATTTCTCGAGCAAGATCTCCCACAGAAATTTCTTGACCAGAGGCTATATTTATTTCTTCGCCTATCGTTTCTTCGGACTTTGCTATCTTCAAAAATCCCCCAATTGTATCTTCAACAAAATTTAAATCCCTCGTGGGTAACAACGAGCCAAGTTTTATTTGAGCATTAAAAGACAGAGCCTGAACAATAATCGATGGAATTACAGCACGCAAAGATTGCCTGGGACCATAAGTATTAAACGGCCTAATCACCGTAACGGGAAGTGAAAAACTTGTATAAAAACTTTGCGCAAGTTTATCTGCACCTATTTTCGTAGCAGAATACGGCGACTGACCTTTGAGGGGGTGATTTTCGTCTATTGGAACATAACAAGCCGTGCCATAAACTTCCGAAGTCGAAGTCACAAAAACTCTCTTGGTTTGCAACCGTTTTGCAGCCTGAAGTACATTTAATGTTCCTTTGATATTAGTATCAACATAAGAATCTTGAGAAACATAACTATACGGTATGGCAATCAGAGCAGCTAAATGAAACACCCAATCTACACCATCCATTGCATCTAAAACTCTATTCTGATCTCGTATATCCCCTTGAAAAATTTCCAAATTATTTTTAATTTGCTCATTTGAATAATCAAGCCAACCCAAAGATCCTTTAAAATTGTACCTTACAAAAGCCCGAACATTATAACCTTCTTTTACAAGCTCTTCAGTTAACTGACTTCCAATAAAACCCCCGGCGCCGGTTACGAGAACTTTCTCCATTTGTGCCTCCTGCTTAAAATTTGCCGTTAAACGTCTTATGGTACAATTATTTTGTTTTCAGAACAGCAATTATTTCCAATTATGCCAAACAATTTGAACATCATTGTTATCCTCAAGTGCATCTAAAAGTTTTTGCATTTTAGTTGTTTTGTTTTCATCTAATAATTCAACATAAGTGCTTGGAACCATAGAAATTTCAGCATAATCAAAATTGTAGTTCAAATTTTCCAAACCTTCTTTAACCTTTAAAAAATCGTCAGGTTTTGTTGATATTTCAAAGTAATCTTTCTCTTCCAGAAGATCATCTGCTCCAATATTAACACAATCTTCAAATAATTTATCTGGATTAAAATTCTTTTTTTCTAAAACAAGAAGACCTTTTTCTTCAAATAAAAACGAAACGCAGCCCGGCGAACCCATTTTACCTCCGTATTTATCAAAATAATGTCTGAGATCAGCAGCGGTGCGATTGCGATTATCTGTGAGAGTTTTAACTATAACAGCCACACCACTTGGCCCGTAGCCCTCGTAGACGATGTCCTCATAATTATCGCCAGCTGAATCTACAGCGGCCTTTTTTATAATCCGTTCGATGTTCTCGTTGGGAACGTTGTTTGATTTGGCTTTTATTATACAATCCCTTAATCTAACATTAAAATTCTGATCGGCACCACCACCTTGACGCACAGCAACAGCAAGTTCCCTACCTATTTTAGTAAAAATCTTCGCTCTTTGACTGTCTGTTTTTTCTTTCTTTCTTTTAATGGTGCTCCATTTGGAATGTCCCGACACAACACTCACCCCCCTCGTTCTTAAACGACGGCCATACTAAGTTTTACAATTAAACATCAGAACTCCATCCTAAGTATAGTACTTTGATAGGTACTTATCAACGCAAACAAAATTACAAATGATTAACGTTAAAAATAGCGCAACATTACTAAAATTAATCTTGAAAAAATTAAATCTACATGATTGTGCCCAAAACCATCGCTTCAAATAACTCCTTAAAAATTTGAGGTAAATCAGAAATTGGCAGAGGATTTTCACCAAGTCCAACTTCTATTGTAAATCCTGGTCTGTTGAATTCCTGAATAAACCAATCTTTTAAACCACCACAGACCGCCGTCCCGATTGGTTTTGAGACTACATATCCACTGCTTGCAGATATAATTTGAGCCATTCTTAAACTTCCTTGAGGAATTATATTTGCATAATCCCAAAAAATTTCTCTTCCTTGACTATGAAATGAAATCACGTGCCTAAAATCTATTTTGTTGCAAATATTTCTTATAGCTTGACTCTCGGGTTCGCTAAAAGGCTTTTCTCCACCATAACGAGTAGGACCGGGTCCAAATACATTGGATTTTTGTTCAAGCTCACGCGCTTTTCTCCAATCAGCATCAAAGTTATGATTAAGATCCACACCTCTTGCGTTGGACTGCCAGGTCTTAGCATCTACATTAAGTTTGGAAATAAGTTTTGAGTATTTTTTTGCGGCATTAACACCGTTTATTTGTATTTCGACACCGTCGGGATTAAGGCACGGCACAATGATTAGTGCATTACTTTCAAAAAATTCTTTTAAATTTACTCCAACAATTTTTTTGCAAGTATCAATTGCATGGCAAACATCTTCTAAAAAATGAAGCAGCAAAGATGAAGTTATCCACTCCATACCGTGCGTTGCTCCTACAAATAAAACGGGGGGATTTTCAATATTTCCCACTCTTATGTAATCTATATCTCTCTGACACAAAGTTTTAGACAAAACACCATGGTGTAAAAATTTATACTTTTTTGATAACTCTCTTATCATATTAGTACGGTTCTTTTCGTCAAATTTTTTTAAAATAAATTCTTTCAGCAAAATAAAATCACCTCCTTAATAATAAGTACTCTTCCTGAAAATTTAGACCATTAAAGGTAATTAATTTAAAATTCAAGAAGAGTACTTTATTTATCGCGGGTGGTAATTAAAAATAAAACAATCGCCTTAATCCAATCTTCTGAGAAACATTACCATTCGTCTTTGTCGTCCTCGTCTTTGTCGTCGTCACCTTCTTCGCCGCCGTCTTTTCCGTCGTCTTTTTCGTAATTTGTTTCCTCATCTTCTTTGGTCCATTCTCCCCCTGATTTAAGTTTATTGAATTTGCTAGTCAATTTTTTTAAAGTTGGGACACTGTACGATGCCGTTGGTTTCGCACATTCACTCAAAAAAGTAACCAACATTTCTCCTTTGTCCTTCTCTGTAATTTTATCCGCTTCCGCTATTTGAAAAAGGGAGGGAACGTTGGATAAGTGCATTGCAATGTGCCTGTAATTGCTCAAAAAATCCATATTAGTATCATCATTCTGCTTATTATTAATTCTCCAGCCAGAATTAACCAATACGCTCGCCAATTCCCTAGCCCAGTCTGCAGCCGAAATCTTGTTTTCTTCACAAGATTTCTTACAATCATTTACTATTTTAACCAGAGATTTTGCTTGTTCAGCGTGAGATTTTTGAGAACCTTTGGTTCCTTGCGCACCTGGGTAGATGCTCGGTCCCCCGGAAGGCGTGAGCTTTTTGAGTTTAAAACCGCCTTGTTTAATAAGATCAAGATGACTTGGTTGATCTGGGGGGTTTTCATTGTTTTGTTTCGTTGGTGTTCCTTTATTGTTTTGTTGTGTTGGGGTTTCTTTAGGAGGAGGCGGAGGTGGAGGTGGAGGCGGGCCACCAGGAGGAGGCGGAGGCGGAGGTGGAGGTGGGCCACCAGGAGGAGGAGAAGGATTGCTGTCGGAGTTACTACCACCAGGCGTCTGCTGCGAAGACTGCGGATCTGTACCACCAGGCGTCTGCTGCGAAGACTGCGGATCTGTACCACCAGGCGTCTGCTGCGAAGACTGCGGATTTGTATTACCAGGCGTCTGCTGCGAAGACTGCGGATTTGTATTACCAGGCGTCTGCTGCGAAGACTGCGGATTTGTATTACCAGGCGTCTGCTGCGAAGACTGCGGATCTGTACCACCAGGCGTCTGCTGCGAAGACTGCGGATCTGTACCACCAGGCGTCTGCTGCGAAGACTGCGGATTTGTATTACCAGGCGTC
>JAIRXF010000017.1 GCA_031268405.1 Oscillospiraceae bacterium | reverse complement strand
AAGCCCGAGATCACAACGACAAAAATAGGGTTCTCTCCCCTCTAAAACTTGCTCCAGACGCCATTGTTGTTGATAACACTAAACTTAGTTTTAATCAAACTTTTGGTCTTGTACTATTATTTGACTGTAAAGCTCTTTTTGGTGTTTCGCAACATCGTTTTTCTTGCCTCTTCTCGCCATCATTGTTGCCACTTCCTCTATTTTTGATTCGATATTGCTAAATTTACCTACATTTATTCATAAAAATTAATACTCGGGGTTTTCGATTATTTCCAAATTTTTAGATTAACTATAGGTTTTTATTACAAAACAAATCAAATAATGTCATAAAAGTTGATCTGTTTTTTAAAACGGCGCCAACGCAAGATTTTTGAGTAGACGTACTGCGCAAAATTAATCAAGTTGATGTAATTTACAACCACCAATTGTACAAATTTTGCATCAACGTATAAAATTTTTTCTGAAAGCCTTTCAGAATATTCAATCTTCCAATGCCAATTTAAAACTCGACGAACGTTTGTTCTTTTAATCCGTTGCTATCTCCCGGGGAAAACGTTTCTGCGAAAATTAATCAAGTTGGTGTAAATTTACAACCATCAATTGTGTAAATCTTTGCATCAATTACTTCTCAAAATCAGATTTTTTAAGCCCATAACATATCTTGCTGGGCTTTTAAAGTTTTATTTTTTCTTTTTCGGAAAAAAATTTTTTTAAAACCCCAGGTTATTTATCGACTCAATTTATCGCCGAAATATAATTCATGTCAAAAAGTTTTTCGATTCTTTTTTCGATTCTTATGAAAAATTCTATCTCTTTGTTGCTTACATTCAGTTGCTTCTTATTTTTTAGAGTATTTCCAATTTAATATTTTCAACATAATTATAATTGTGGTTTTTGCACAAAGCATCCTTACCTGCTTTGGCGCAAAATCTCTTTTTAATTTTTTCTCATTCACGCCATTTTGAGCGTCTCGTTTTCATCTTTTATGGCGTTAGCATCTGTGTGTTGACAATTTAACATAATCTTAGATCCCAGTTATCACACATAAACGGCGCTCAAAAATAAATCTACGAAGCTTTCCTCTTTTTCTAAACTTTTCATCTTGCTGCCCCGCCGCCTCCGAAACCGCCACCGCCGCCACTGTTTTTTCCACTATTGCTATTGTTGTCGTTTCTTCTGTTTGATTCCGCAGAGAGAACTGAAGCCAAATTTGCAAGTAATAAAAAGAAAAGTTCACGTTTGCCGCGTTTATCTACTCTTTTATCAAAAATAATAGTCACAAGTGCTATAACAGCAAAAATTAAAATCACAACGTACATTATTTTTTTAAAAATAGAACCCGCTTTATCAAGTATGTTTTCTTCTTTTGGAGGAAGAACGCCTTCTTTTTTGTTTTTATCAATCTCTTCATCACTATATTCATTTAAAATTTCTTCCAGCAATGGAGAAAAAAGCTTCATCACACCGTCATTCCAATTTTTGGCTTTAAAATCCTCCATGGCACACTCATCCAACAATTTTCCCGCTTTTGCGTCATTAATTCTACCTTCCAATCCCCTACCAACAGAAATTGCAACTTTTCCATCGTTGGGAGATATAAGTACAACCAGCCCGTTATTTTTATCCTTTGAACCTACTCCCCATTTTCTTCCCAACTCTAGAGCATAATCAGAAACTTCTTTACCATCAAGCGAAGAAACGGTAACGAATACAACCTGAGATCTAGTGAGTTTGTAAAACTCAATACTGTGTCTGTAGATAGTATTTTTCGTTTTTTCTGAAAGTATATTGGCAAAATCGTTAACATAAAACTCTCGAGTTGGATTGGGAATACTAAGGAAAACTCCAGAAAAATTTTTACCCAATGAAACCGCAGAACCTGAAGTATTTGCAGGCTTTTGGGTAGATGGAAAGGCAACAACGGACAACAACATTGCAAAAAATACAACAATTCTAGTCAAAACCGCTGCAAAACACCCCGCTTTGTGCTTCATTTTAAGCCCCTTTTAATCAAAATTGACATCCGGTGCTTTACTAGCAGCTTTATCGGCTTTAAAATAATCAGCCTCTGAAAATCCAAAAGCGCCAGCAACCATTACTGATGGAAATGTTTTTGTAGATCCATTATAGTCTTGAACTGCTTGATTGTAATCTCCTCTTGCAACCGATATGCGATTTTCGGTCCCTGCAAGCTCATCTCGCAAGCCAGCAAATTCTGAATTTGCTTTTAGATTGGGGTAATTTTCCGTGATTACTAAAAGTCTGGATATGGCGCTGTTTGCTTCCTCATCGGCGGCTGCTTTGTCATGCATACTACTGGCTCCGGCAAGCTTTGATCTAGCATCTGAAATTTGTTTGAAAATATCTTCTTCATGTTTTAAATAAGCCTTGACAGAATTTACAAGCTTTGGTATTAAGTCAAGCCTTCTTTGAATTTGCGTGTCAATTCCGGCACTTTTCTCTACAACAATTTCTCGTTTTTTAGCAAGGCTATTGTACGCAGATACTACAAAAATAACAAGAATAGCAACACACGATAAAGCAGAAATTATCACAATTTTCTTGATGGACATTTTTTTCATAAATTTCCCTCATTTACCAAATTATAAATTTGTATTGAAAACTCATCAATCCGCAACACAAAATTTCAACATTACGGATTCTACAACAGGTTTGATATTTTTGCAACAAATAAAAAATTTATTCCATCGACAAAGGATCAATTATTCCAAAATTTTTACTTCGAGATGCGCATTTCATGTAACTAATTGCGTATCCAGTGCCCCTGGCAACACAGTAAATCGGATCTTCAACCAAACTCACCTTTAAACCAGTTCTTTCCCCTATTAATTCATTAAAACCAGACAACTGAGCGCATCCTCCCGATAAAAAAACACCATCTTCTAAAATATCTCCTACCAATTCCGGGGCCGTTAATTCAAGCATATTGCTTATTTTTGTGATAATTTTATCGGCTATCTTGTAAAGAATTTTAGAAATATCTTCAGAATGTACATCAACCCATTTTGGCATACCCGTAATACTATCTCTTCCTTTTGATCTGAAAACAAGTTTTTTAACTTGTGGTAAAACAGAGCCTATCTCTATCTTGATGGTTTCTGCCGTTTTTTTTCCGATTGCAAGTTTGTGCTCCCTTTTCATGTATTTTATTATCTCTTCATCCATGTTGTCTCCAGCCATTCTCACAGAATTAGAGCTAACAAGTCCATTTAATGATATTACAGCTATATCTGTGGTGCCTGCACCAATATTTACAATCATGGATCCGTGGGGATTTTTTACTTCCACTCCAGATCCAATAGCTGCAGCTATATGGGCCTCTATCACATGCACTCTTCTTACACCAGCTGCCTCTATTGCGTTAATTGCGGCCATTTTTTGTACATCGGTCACTTCTCCGGGAATACAAATAACTGCCTTTGGCATAATTAATTTGGCACGGCGCGCACGTTTTAAAAAAACTCTAACCATATTTTCTATAAGATAATAGTCGCATATCATTCCACCAAGCAATGGGAAAACAACCTGTCTTCTTTTAGAAGTTCTACCCAGCATCTCGTGAGCTTCATCGCCAACTGCAATTATTTCACGAGTTTTTGGTTCTATGGCCACTACAGAGGGTTCATCCACAATAACACCTTTTTTAGGCACGAAAATTCTCGTACGAGAAGTTCCCAGATCAATTGCAATACTAGCAGCCAACGTTAACCAACTCCTAAATGCTTTTAACAACGACGTTTTACTTCTTAAATATTTTAAAAAATTGTTTAAACTTTATATGAACACAAACACATTTGTGAGCTCAAAATATCTTGCCAACTAGTTCTTGAAATTAAGAATGCACAATAAAACACAAAATTCCAAAACAAAAACCTTCACCATTTAAGTATAACAGAATTATTAGCAAAATATACTGTTTTTATTATTTTTCAAACAACTTCAACAACCATAAAATTTAGACTTTCTTTAAAGTTAAAATAACTAATTATCATAATCTTGAAACTCTTCTAATTGAGTCAACATGTTTTCGGCAAATATTGCGTAACCCATTGTTGGATCATTTACAAGAACATGTGTAACAACTCCGGCGATTTTATTATCTTGAATTATGGGACTTCCGCTCATTCCTTGTACGATCCCGCCTGTTTTTTCAAGCAATTTTGGATCTGTAATTCGTACAATTATATTTTTTCTAGGTGAATCCGCTTTATAATTGACTTCAACTATTTCCATATCAAAACTCTCTTGTTTGTTGTCGGTAACGGTGCATAAAATTTTAGCTTTTCCGATTTTTACTTGTTGTTTCATAGCTACTGGCATCTTTTTACTTTCATCCATATTCTTTTTGTCCATGCGACCATAAACGCCAGTTTCAGAATTACAATCAAGCGTTCCGATTGCATCTTGACCATCAAAACGACCCCTCAATTCTCCCGGAGAACCTTTTTCTCCCCTCTTTACATCATTTACGCATACTTTGGTAACTTCGCCGTGCGCAAGGGTCAAAAGTTTTTTTACATCAACGTCGCAAATACCGTGACCAAGTCCACAAAACCTATTGTTTTCTGAATCAAGTAACGATAAGGTTCCTATTCCTGCAGAACTGTCTCTAACTTGCATTCCAGCTCGTTTTCGATTGTCGTTTTTTGATATAGCTGGTCGTAATTCAACAGTAAAAACCATTTCATTGCGTTTTACAACTACAGTCAACAAATCACCATCAGATTCTTCTATTAAACGAGCTATAGATTCATTGCTATCAACTTTTTCTGATCCTATTTTTGTAATCACATCTCCCAAAAGAATTCCTGCCTCAATTGCAGGGTTAACTAGACCCCCATTTGTCTGAACCCCTGGTGTTCCAACCACAACTACACCTTCGGTAAATATTTTTATTCCAAAAAGATCTCCACCAGGAATAACAAATTTTTCGTCTACTATTTTTACATTTAGATTTTTTACTGGAAAAATATTTAATAACTTTACCTTCGCATCATACGTTTTATTGGTAGGCTTAGTGCCACCTTCAATGTAATCCATATTAATATCAGTGGTTAAAGGAAATTTACTGCTAAATTCAATTTTTTTGCAATTTTCCGTTATTTTAACCTCCATTGGAAGATTAAAAGATTCCGCACACGCCATTGTTAAAATTAGCGTAGACAAAACAAAGCATATAAATGAACATATGTGAACGATCTTTTTCATTACTTTTTTCACCTCTTGTGTCAAGTCCCAATATTACATGCATGATAAATCGATTATTGTATTCATATACATCCCGACTATTATTAGTGTTTTTAGTGTTTATTAATCATAAAAATACTTTGCAAATGAAATAATTTAAATGACCATTTAAAATTATATGATTGTTCTAGGTATAATTGCCAAATAATCCTAAAGTATAAGTAAAACATCTTAAAAGGCATGTTGATAATAAAAAATGATTTGGGTGACGCATTTTGAAAAAACTTATAATAATGAAAAATATAGAAAAAAAATATCCTTGTGCGGGAAATCAAATAAAAGCTCTTAAGAATATAAACTTAAGTGTAGAATACGGAGAGTTTATTGCTATAGTTGGTACATCGGGTTCTGGTAAAACCACGCTTATGAACATGATCGGTTGTCTTGATACACCAAGTAGCGGTGAATATATTTTGGAAAACGAGCTGGTTTCTGAAATGTCTGAAGCAAAACTTTCGAAAATAAGAAACAAAACAATAGGATTTATTTTTCAGGGGTTTAATTTAATTTCAAGTCTAGATGCTCTTGAAAATGTCGAACTTCCGCTTATTTACAGGGGTATTCCCAAAATTAAAAGACGAGAACTTGCAAAAAAAGCTCTAGAACAAGTTGGACTTTCGCAAAGGCATAAACATAAACCCTCGCAATTATCGGGAGGGCAACAGCAAAAAGTAGCTATAGCAAGAGCCATCGCAGGTAACCCAAGAATTATATTGGCAGATGAACCAACGGGAAATTTGGACGCTTCTTCTAGCGAGACCATTTTAAAAGTCATTTGTAGTCTTAGAGATAAAAGTAGAACCATTATTTTGATTTCTCACGACAATTCTATTGCTGAAAAAGCAGATAGAATTATGACTATGTCCGATGGAATGATTGACAATTCCAGACAAATAATTAACAATAGCTTCTATGGAGCTGATAATTTCTTTTAAACCAAGTTGAAACACTCTAAATTTAAGTTTATTGTTATTTATAATTTGCTTGACTAACTAATCTTTAGGATGTAAAATTTTTGATGTGTAGTGGTTTATTTTCTTTGGAATTTTTTATTTTCACGTGCGATTTTATTTATTTTTAGGGCAAAATTAATTTAGAAACCATCTTCACTCTTTATTTTTATTTTTAGATGAAAACCTTAAGGTACGTACATGACGTTACTAAACAGAAAGTTGGTTGAAAATCTAATGCAACGCAGAACTTTTTATGTGACTACGCCCATTTATTACCCTTCTGGAAACCCCCATATTGGGCATGCTTATTGCACGGTTGCGGCTGACGTGATATCTAAATATAAAAAATTACGTGGGTTTGACGTAATGTTTTTAACAGGCACAGATGAACACGGCCAGAAGATAGAAATTGTGGCTAAAGAAAATAATATGGATCCAAAGACTTACGTGGATTTAATCTCTTTGAGATTTAAAAAATTATGGCGGGTCCTGGGTATTACAAATGACCGTTTTATAAGAACTACCAACGATTTTCACAAAAAAGCTGTTCAGAGAATTTTTATCAGACTTTACGAAAAAGGAGATATTTACAAAGGACTTTACAAGGGTTGGTATTGCACTCCTTGCGAATCTTTTTGGACTGAAAATCAGCTTGTTTCTTCCAAATGTCCAGATTGTTCAAGAGATGTTCATTGGTCAGAGGAAGAGGCCTATTTTTTTAAACTTTCAAAATATTTGGGTGATATATTATCTCTGTACGATAAAAATCCCAATTTTGTCCAGCCGGAGAGCAGAAAAAACGAAATGAAGGCTTTCATAGAAAACGGTCTTCAAGATATATGTGTGAGTAGAACTAACTTTTCATGGGGCATAAATGTCCCCTTTGATAAAAACCATGTAATCTACGTCTGGCTCGATGCTCTTACAAATTACATTACAGCTTTGGGGTATGCAAGCGGTGATGATTCTGATTTTAAGAAATTTTGGCCTGCAAGTGTTCATTTTGTTGGAAAAGAAATAGTAAGATTTCATGCAATTATTTGGCCAGCTATTTTAATGGCGTTAGATTTACCTGTTCCCAAGTGCATCCACGGACACGGTTGGTGGCTCTCTGACGATTCTTCTAAAATGTCGAAATCAAAGGGTAACACCGTAGATCCGTTTGAACTCTGCTCGTATTACGGTTCTGATGCTGTTAGATATTTCTTGCTTCGCGAAGTACCGTTTGGGTCTGACGGAGTATTTTCTCACGAAGCACTTCTTAAACGCTTTAATTCCGATCTAGCAAACGACTTGGGTAACCTGCTATCTCGTTGTTTGGGCATGATTGAAAAATATTTTTCCGGCACACTTTTGGAGGATCAAGAAATTTTGGAATCTGATTACGATCTTATAAATATGGCAAAATCTTTGTATTTAAAGATAGAAAAGGATATGGATGCCTTCCAATTTTCATCTGCTCTCTCAAAAATTTGGAAACTTGTCTCGCGTTGCAATAAATATATAGAAGAAACAAAACCGTGGGATCTTGCAAAAGATGGCAAAAACGCAAGATTGTCCGCGGTTCTTTATAATGTATGTGAATCTTTAAGAATAATTTCTATTTCAATATTTTCCTTTATGCCTAAAAGCGCATTGCAAATTCAAGATTGTTTGGGGTTGCAAAAGAAATCTATTGATTGGAAAAATATTGGAATCTGGGGAATTCTCAAAAAAAATTCCACTGTCGCTAAAGGTGAGGCGCTTTTTCCAAGAATTGAATTTTAACAAACATACTTTTGTTACTGGAAATTGTATCTTGAAAAAAACGTAAATATGTTAAAACATTATAAATTTTTAATCTGAAAGATATTTTAAAAGGAAGAGTAAAGATGAACCTAATTTTTGATACACATGCTCACTACCACGAGAATGCCTTTGATGACGACCGCGAATTGTTGCTTAGTCGCCTTCCTAAATTTGGAGTATCGGCTATTATAAATGCTTCAACCGATTTTGAAACCGCTGAAAAAACCTTAAAATTATGCGAAAAATGTGAATTTATGTTTGCAAGTGTAGGAATTCATCCACTAAATGCACAGGATATGAGTAGCAACTTTACCAACCAAATTGCTCAAATGTTAGAAAAACAAAAGGTTGTCAGTATCGGCGAAATTGGGCTGGATTACTATCACAAATTAGATACCAAAGATGAGCAAAAGAGGGTTTTTGAAGAGCAATTAAAACTTTCACTAGAATTCGACTTACCAATAGTCGTACATGATCGTGAAGCACATGAAGACACCTTGAATTTGCTAAAAAAATACAAACCCAAGGGAATGGTTCATTGTTTTTCAGGGGATTTAAAAATGGCAAACGATATTGTGGATCTTGGCATGTATCTAAGTTTCGGTGGAACCGTAACTTTTAAAAATAGTTCACACAGAGATGTTCTTATGAACATACCTCTCGATAAAATTTTACTTGAAACTGACGCGCCATATCTCGCTCCCGAACCATTCAGATCAAAGCGCTGCGATTCGTCCTTAATAATATACACAGCTCAAAAAATTGCCGACATCAGGGGAATAACTCCCGATGAATTGCTCTGGATCACCAAAGAGAATGCTTGTGATCTATTTGATCTCTCTCTTTGACTAAAAAAAGAACTTTGGGGGCCGCCTCGGCGGTCCTCTGTGAAGGCTGGTTGTAAGTAAAATAAGCATCAAATGGTTTAGGGTTAAAAGACTCCAAAAATCATTTATTTTCGTTGCCAAAAAAACAATTTTCAGTGGAAAAAGACTTAATTTGTTTTTACAGATGCCATAGAAAAAAAGTTTCATTTACATCACCCCTTCAGATAAAATTAAAATTATTTATTTTTCAATATGTGTATTGTTATTGCTGTTATATCGTCATCGTATCCGTATTTTTGTCGATTTTTTGCCTCATTTACTATGCGATTGGAAAATGCTTTAACGTCACTTTCCTTCAATGAAGAAAGCTCATTTTCAAGCCAATTATCTTCGGATGAGATTGCTCCGTCTGAAAACATCAAAATCAAATCGTCGTTCTCTAATCTTGTATTTTCTTTAACAAATTTTGCTTCGGGAAGAATTCCTATGGGCAAAGACTCTATGTCGAGTTTTTTTATTTTGGATTTTTTCCGAATCAAGCTAAAAGGTGCTCCAGCTTTCATAAATTCCACTTCCCCCGTAAAAAGATCTATGCATGCTACATCCAAGGTGGCCAAAGACTCGTCTTCGGATTTAGAAATCATTGCAAAATTTGCAAATTTAATAGCTGAGTCAAAACCCATTCCCGCTTTTATTAATTTTATCAATATGGAAGAAGCCATGGCGCTATCAACAGCTGCCCTGCCCCCTGTGCCCATTCCATCACTCAACATAACAATTATTTTTCCAGAACCATTATTAAAATAAGTAAGATTATCGCCACATAAAGTGCCATCTCTACACACATGTTGGAATGAATTTATTTTGGTTTGAAAAATTGGTTTTTCAGCAATTCTTACTATTGTTTTATCCTCAATTGTTTCCAAACAAAATTCATCGAGCTCTTTACCGCAAATTTTTTCAATTACCTTCTTCACGTGTGGCTTTTTAATCACACTATCAGCCTCATTGTAGATTTCCATACTGATGAATATTCTGTTATTTTCACCTACAATGCAACTCGTATTTTTTGTTTCTATATTTTCTTTGTTTAATGCCGTCAATATTTCCGAGGCAATCGCATCGTTGGTTGTAATTGACTGATTAAATTCACTCGATAATTTGGATAAAATCTCAGAAAGCGACGAAAACTCTTCTGAAACAGATTTTTTTATCTCCAATATACGCTCGTGTGCTTTATTTTTTTCTATTTGTTCTTCGCAAAATATATTTATTCTGTCTATAACTTTTTTAATTTTTCTGCATCTTTGCTTAAAACTTTCTGTAAAATCGTTTTCATCTATTACTTTTTTCTTTTCTGCTATAATTCGTGCTTTTTCAAAAGAATCCAATGTATCGTGAGTATATTCATTCCAACAAAGACTTTTTAAATTACAACAATCACAAATTTCATGAATAGAAGTAGTGTAGCTATTGATTATGTCTTCTTTTTTACTAAGTTTTAAAAGCTTTTCAGAAACTTTACTCACACAATCAGCAACTGAGGAAATAGCATCCGATGCAAGTTGAAGTCGCGAGGAAATATTATTTTGAGTATCTTGCGCGAAACCATTTTGTTCTGGAGGCTTTATAAGCATTTTTGAAAATCGCTCGGCATATTGTTTGGGAATCAACAAAAATATCGTCGCTCCACCCACGACTTCATACACGCCTTGAACAATAATGTTTGCATCGTTTGTTTGAAGTGAAATTATTAAATGTGATGTTAAAAACGCAATAGAAATAGCCCATCTTCCCATGGATGCTAAGATTCCCGATATCATTCCCCCAAAAGCATATGCGCCAGATATATATGAAGAATTCTGAGATGACAAACTAAACACAATTCCGGCTCCTATTCCAGATATGCTCCCGCCCGTTATTCCCAAATAGTATGAGAAAAACAAAATCGCTGCTATGGCAAGTATTCTTCCTATTGAAATGTCACCAACACAAAACACCGAGAGCGACATTATTAAGATGCAGCCCGTCATGGCGCAACACGCCAGTTGTTGTTGTGTTAGTGCTTTAAATTTTTGTTTACCTGAGGCTAAAAGAACTGTTTGAGAGAAAAAATAAGCGCTAACTGACGAAATCATCGATTCAATTGCAATTGCTATTAAACCCGAAAATGAAAATCCATCCACCGAGTTCATTACTATGGCTATAGAAACTGTTGGAATAAAAGTTACAACAGGTGCGTAGAATAAGCTGTTTTTTATTTTCTCCAAATCATTAAGAGCCCATCGCATCGATATAATTGCAATCAAAGCGGCTATATATTGCACATTGCCACCATCTGATAACATATAGCCAAAAATTTCACCGCATAAAAGTGCCCACATTTTTCTGTAAGGAACACTCGCCATCATTGCTGTTCCAAATGGTGAATATTTGTCAAACACTACTCCTCTTGAAATTACAATACCCATACAAAAATATAAAATCTGTCTAAAGAGAGATTTTAAAGCGCTCGGAATTTCAAATCCAAAATCTTTCGCTTCATTTGTTCTTGCAACATTGAGTTGAGCCAAAATTTTCACCACCATTTCTTTTTCTAAAGATCTTCATTTGAAAATTTAATATAATTTTACTAAAAAATTAGGCTTAACATATAGAATTTTTATTGAAAATATATAAAAATTTAACAACGTAATTTTATTTTACAATCAATCCAGCAAAATAATTTGTCGCTTTGTGAAAAAATTTTTAGTATTTTTATGTATAAAAATTGATAATTTCAGTAATTTGTTGCGTTTTTATTTGCAAAACATGAACAAATCACAAAAATCATTAAAAAGTTTCTTGCAAATTTTAAAAAATAATATAAAGATTCGATTGAACTTCTCATAATGTTTTTAATTTAAACCAATCGTACGCGCAAAGATAAAAAACTACTCACCTCACAATTCGCAAGAAATTTTGTTTTTTATATAATTTATATCATTATAAAAATTAAGTGCATGCTCTTGCGTTATAATTAAAAGTGTTTATAAATCAATCAGTTGCGCGCGTGAATTTGTATCACGCGCGCACAAATAATTTTACATCAGCATTGTTAATGCTTTTCAATGATGTTTAGTTTTGATAGTCTTTATCTATTTCATCTATAAGATCATTCGCAGCCAAAAATCTATAAGGCCCAACCGGATAAGAGCAAAATTCTGGTTTTATTGAATCTAAGGGGCAGATAAAGTCAAACGCATACTTAACTACAGCTTTAATAATTTCATCTCTACTTACACCCTCAAAATTCAAAACTTTTTCGGCGATTTTTGTACCAAAAATATCAGCAGATGTCTCGTGTTGTACAAGCCAACCATAGATCCTCATTTCTCTTTCTTCTTCACCTTCTTGTGACAAATTCACACCCGTTCTTAGATTATCAAAGTATTCTCTTATTTTTTCAAATCTTTTTTTATAGTATTCCAAATCTCGAATTTCAAAAAATCCACCTTCTTCTTTAATTCTTGAGACAAAAGAAGATTCATCAATTTCAAGCTGTCCTTCCAAAATAATCTCGGGACGCTTAACGAACTCACAAGATAAATGGTAATACGGAGATGCACTGTCTATGAGGTGACAAAACTCATGAGCAATAGCCTGAGCAATAAAACAATGCATATCTCTTTTATTTCCTGGATTTTTCTCTAAAAATTGAAGTATAATTGTGCCTGGCTGAATAACAATTATATTCTGTTTTTGCAAATAAAAAATATCCGGATTAAATATTTGAAATTCACTCCTACTCATAACAGGATCATTTTTCAACCAACTCTCCCTGCACTTTATCTCATCTTCTGCTAATTCGGAATTCTCTTCAGATTTCAGATTCATAACGTTCGTGTAGCAATTTTCAAAGGTAAAAATTTTATCCTGCGTTACTCCTGGTATAATAAGTTTAACATTCTTAACACTTTCTATAAGAACTTCTTTATTGCCGGCGCTCAAACCAGAGTTATTCGCAAGGTCTTCAACAACAAAAGTTTTTGTCTTTTCAAAAATATCCTCAGTTTCTTTTATAGATTCGTCAATTTGTTGATTTTCGCTTCGAAGTTTCTCTATTATTTTTTTATCAAAAAGCACAGAAAACTCTTGAAACGAATACCTCCAATCCTTCCCACACAACTTTCTCATATTGCACAAAGCTTCTCTAAATTCTTCATTTTCTTTTTCATCGGAAAAAATTTGTTTGCCATTAACCAAATCTTCTTCCATTTGAAGAACACTTTTAAACCCTAACCACGCATGAAATCTACTTAGTGAATGAAAACGGGCAACACCATCTTTTTCTTCTTGAGTAAGTTCTTCTCCAATTTGTTCATAATAAGCTTTTGGATCAAAAGCACGTGCAATCAAACCAGAACCTCCAACAATTTGACCACAAGCTAATGCACTCGCTAAAAATATCTTAAAATTCATTTTAAAACCCCTTCCTTAATGTTCAGTGTGTTTTTACTGCAACAAGACTAAACTAATCTCTTGGGAATTTTAAATTTCACCTCCTTTCATCGAAATATTATATTGATCGCTGCTGATTTTAACACTACATTTTTATATTTGCAAACAGCAAAAACACACAACAAAAAAACTTAACGCAAAACGCTAAGCTTTTGTTATGATTTTAAATTTTTATGGTCGAGGTGACAGGGCTCGAACCTGCGGCTTCTTGGTCCCAAACCAAGTACTCTACCAAACTGAGCTACACCTCGAAACATACGAACAACACTCGTGCCTCCAACCTCGCCATGCTTCATGCTAACACTTCTTGTTTAAAAATTCAATATTTAAATTTAGAATTGGTTGATGCAATTTGCAGTTTTCCTAAAAAGAAGATTTTGAACTTTTTGTAAGCAAGTGCTATAATGAAAAGAATGAGGTCTATCTATGGTGTTGTTGTACAAGATGAATATTTGCTAAAAGTTCGTTGTTGAAGCTAATTAACTTTTATAGTTTGGAGCGAAAAATGAAGTTACTTGTACTAGATGGTAATAGTATTTTGAATCGCGCGTTTTATGGGATTAAACTCTTAACCACTAAGAATGGAACCTATACAAATGCGATATACGGTTTTCTTACTATGCTGGAAAAATTAAAAAAAGAGATAATCCCTGACGCAATAGCTATTGCGTTTGACACCCCTGCAAAAACATTTCGCCACAAAGCTTATGAGGAATATAAAGCAGGCAGAAAAGGTATGCCTTTGGAGCTTTTGTCTCAACTTCCAATACTCAAAGAACTTCTTGGTTACATGGGTTATCGTATGGTTGAGTGTGAGGGTTTTGAAGCTGACGACATTTTTGGCACATTAGCCTCGGCATGCGAAGAAGATGGCAACGAGTGTATTATTGCAACCGGCGATAAAGACGCTTTGCAGTTGGTTTCTGATAACACCAGTGTTAGAATCACAGCCACTAAAAGCGGTAGGCCGTCGGTTGTTTTGTACGATAAGCAAAAAATCAAGCAAGAATTTGGATTTTCACCCAAACAACTTATAGATGTTAAAGCATTAAGGGGTGATACTTCTGACAATATTCCTGGAGTTGTTGGTATAGGTAAAAAAAATGCCGACAATTTAATTGAAAGATTTGAAACGCTTGATAACATTTATGAAAACATAGATTCTGAATATATAAAAGATAGCGTAAGAATAAAATTAGTTGAAGGTAAAGAAAGTGCCTACTTAAGTTATATGCTTGGTGAAATACGCAAAGATGTTCCCATTAACCGAAGCGCAAATGACTATATTCGTGGGGAGATAAATTATAAAAAATCAAGAGAATTAATGACTGACTTAGAATTGTTTTCGTTGATAAAAAAAATTGACGACGGAATTTTGGGTAAAAAAGACAGTAAATCTCTTGATTTTAAGGATGTAAAAATAATTTATCAAGAAGATTTAAAAGAACTTTTATCAATACTCAAAACAAATAAAAAAGCTGATTTTATATGTTCATATATAAATAAAAAAGTTACTACAATAGCATTTTCCATTGAAAGCAAAGTGATCGTCGCAAAAAATAATCCTGGATTTTTGAATTTTCTTAAAAACTTTTCAGAAGATACTAAAATAGCAAAACGTACTCATGACGCAAAAAGTCTGTTTTTTTATTTAGAAAAACATAAAATAGGTTCAAATAATTTTGTTTTCGATACATTTCTTGCAGCTTATTTGCTAAACCCAGCAGCTAAAACTTACGATATTGAAAATCTAGCATTAGAATATGGGGACATTCAGGTTTGTGAGGGCGAAGGTGACGATTTTTCAAAGTCCGACGCTGTATTAATCAAAAAGGTGATAGAATTTTCTAAAATAGTTGATAATATATCGGAAAAAATAAAAGAATGTTCGCAAACTAAGCTTTTGCAAAATATTGAAATCCCCTTATCCAGAGTCCTGGCCACTATGGAAAATTCAGGATTTTTTATAGACAAACAAGGAATAATTGAATATTCTAAGATTCTGGAGAAAAAAATATTAGAAATTCAAGAAGAAATTTTTCAATCTTTAGGGTATTCGTTCAACATACAGTCACCAAAACAACTCGGATCAGCGTTGTTTGAATCGCTGTCTCTACCACACGGAAGGTACAACAAACGCGGGTATTCCACCAGTGCAGAGGTATTGGATAAATTAAGTGTTTCTCATCCGATAGTTAAAAAAATTATTAAATTTAGAGCTCTTTCAAAAATAAAATCTACTTACTGTGATTCTGTGTTAAAGCTTACAAAAAAAGACGGGCGCATACATACCGTTTTTAATCAAACCGAAACTCGCACAGGAAGATTGAGTTCATCTGACCCCAATTTGCAAAACGTGCCCGTAAGAACTGATGCTGGAAGAGAATTAAGAAAATTTTTCCGCGCACAAGACGGCCACATTTTGATAGATGCCGATTACTCTCAAATAGAACTCAGAATATTGGCACACATTGCAAATGATGAAAATATGATAGAATCATTTAAATCCGGTGAAGATATTCACGCGGCAACGGCATCTGAAATTTTCGATATTCCCGTAGAAATGGTCACGGACGCAATGCGGCAACACGCAAAAGCGGTGAACTTTGGGATAGTTTATGGAATAAGTGCTTTCTCTCTTTCTAAGGATATTGGGGTTACAGTTAAAAAGGCTGGAGATTATATAAATAAATACTTTGAGCATTATCCCGATATAAAAATATATTTAAAGAAAACCATAAAAAAAGCAAGAGATAATGGTTTTGTAGAAACGATTTTTGGTCGGAGAAGATATTTGCCGGAACTTTTTTCTTCAAACTTTAATTTGAGATCTTTTGGAGAAAGAGTCGCAATGAATATGCCAATTCAAGGCAGCGCTGCAGATATTATTAAAATAGCTATGATACGAGTTGTTGATCGTATGAGAAATAAAAAATTAGAATCAAAACTTATTTTGCAAGTACACGACGAACTTATAATACAATCACGAGAAGATGAAGCTGAAATAACATCAAAAATTCTACAAGAAGAAATGGAATCCGCGGCGAAACTCAAGGTGGATCTTGTTACAAAATTAACTTCGGGAAAAACTTGGTATGAAACAAAATTATAACACTCTAGAAAAAAGTTAAAACAAATCACCGGCGCGCAAAAGATTTCTCATAATATATTTGCAACGCAATGAATTAAAGTTAGATTTGACTGTTCTTCTTTGGCGCACTAAAACACCAAGGTGAAACTTTATGGGGGTGTAGCTCAGTTGGGAGAGCGCTTGCTTCGCATGCAAGAGGTCAGGGGTTCGACTCCCCTCACTTCCACCAATTTTACAACCGTTTTGTAAAGATCAAACATAGTTTTCGTGCTTCAAATAACAATAAAATTTACTATTTTAATTTCTCAAGTAATCATGGTACCAGGAACATTTTTAAAACTCGACAACACCTCTAGTTTCACCTTATATTTTTTTGCCATTTCTACCGATTGATAATTTAAAACTTTAGCTCCAGATAAAGACAAATTTAGCATATCGTCGTAAGAAATCTCATCAAATTTACTGGCATTTGGAAAAATTTTGGGATTTGCGTCATATACGCCATCTACATCAGTATAAATTTGACAAGCATCTGCGCCAACAACTACAGCCAAAGCAACTGCGCTTATATCAGAACCACCTCTTTCAAAAGTGGTAATATCACAAAGTTTGTTTATCCCCTGAAATCCCGCAACCACCGCAATGTTGTTCTTTTTTATTTCTTGTATTATTCTGTTTGCAGGGAGTTTTTTTATTTTAGCACAACCGTAATTTGAGTCCGTTTTAAATCCCGCTTGCCATCCAAGCAAAGAAACAGCCGGAAAACCGAGTTTTTGTATTGCAAGTGCTAATAAAGCAACAGAAATTTGTTCTCCAACAGACAACAAAACATCCATTTCTCGCCTTGAACCGCATTTGTTTATTGCTTCCGCTTTTTTAATTAGCTCATCTGTGGTTTTTCCTTGTGCTGAAACCACAACAACAACATCGTTGTCTTCTTTGTATTTTTTGGTAATTATGTCTGCAACAGCAAACAATCGCTGCGCATTGCAAACAGAACTGCCGCCAAATTTTTGAACCACCAAACCCATAAAACCAGCACCTCATCGGATTTCATAAGATATTTAAAACAATTAATCTAATTTTGATAATATAATTGCAAAAATCAATAACCCAAACCTTGACTAAATAAAGGTAAAAATTCAAATGCACTATTAAAACAAATTATTCTATTTTGTTTGCAAGTGTTACTCATATAGCCGATTAACATTTAAAATAGGCACAATACTTTGAAATTAATTAACTAACAATTATATAATTCAAACAAATATTTATACCTTGAAATTTTTTTACACTGAAAATTTAACGTTTGACTTTTCATAAAATTAAAAATAACTAGGTTGATTAAATAATTCACAATTGCTTATCTAAATTGTAATTTAATTTGCTGTTTTAAAATCAAAAGTTCGATGTTTTAATAACGCAATTGTACCCTTGACACAAATTCACATTGTAAGCTAAAATTAATGTAGTAGATTTGTTTAATTCAATTTTTATAGAAAAGGGGTTCAAATATGAATATTTGGCACGATATTGAACCCGGAAGAATAACAGCAGAAGATTTTATTGTAGTTGTTGAAATAACTAAAGACAGTAAAACTAAATACGAACTCGACAAAGATACAGGTCTTTTGAGTTTAGATAGAATCCTCTACACTTCCACTCACTACCCCGCCAACTATGGCTTTATACCACGTACTTTAGCATATGATGGTGATCCGCTCGATGCTTTAATATTATGCTCTCAACCCATATTGCCACTTACTCTGGTGAGGTGTTATCCAATAGGAGTAATAGATATGACAGACGGCGGAGAAAAAGATCAAAAAATTATTTCAATAGCGTTTGACGATCCGAATTATAATGAATATAAAAGCATGGAACACTTACCAAAACAAATTTTCGACGAGATGGCTCATTTCTTTAGTGTATATAAAGCACTTGAAGGTAAAATTACACAGGTTGAAAAAATAAGCGGAGCAAATAGTGCAATGGAGATGATACGTAAGTGTATGTATATTTACAATGAAAATTTCGCTGATTGATTAATAACTGTATTGGTTGGATTTTGGCTTTTGGAGGAAAAGTGACAAACAAATATTCTTGTATCTGTTTATCTTTTGTTATTATACTGATTGATCAAATTGCAAAGTTTTTTGTTCGTTTAAAACTCAAACCCTCTGGTCATGTGACTTTAATTGACAATTTACTTGAGCTCACTTATGCAGAAAACAAGGGTGCTGCATTTGGAATTTTTAGCAATGCACGATGGTTTTTTGTTATCTTCACAACAATAATGATGTTTTGTTTTATATTTTTTATTTTTAAAAAATCAGGCGGAGATACAATTTTCTACTTGTCTTCATCCTTGATAGTTGGTGGTGGCGTTTCAAATCTTATTGATAGAATTTGGCTGGGCTACGTAATTGATTACCTGGAGCTTTCTTTTTTTTCACCCATTTGTAACTTTGCTGATTATTGCATAACTTTTGGAGCGGTTTTGTTTGCTTTATCTTTTGCAATCGTTAAAAGGAAAACGGTCGAGAGGGTATCTTAAGATT
This sequence comes from Oscillospiraceae bacterium, assembly GCA_031268405.1. Lineage (GTDB taxonomy): Bacteria > Bacillota > Clostridia > Oscillospirales > Acutalibacteraceae > JAITRE01. The sequence goes on along the minus strand of JAIRXF010000017.1, from coordinate 78,354 downwards.
TATGGAGAAAAAAATTGAAATTTTAGTAAATAAGGAAAATTCGGGGCAAAGAATCGATAAGCTTATATCCTTTATCTTTTCAAAAAACAGCGAAATTACTCCCCCTCAAAAAGTTTTAAGTAATAACTTCGACAACAGTAACGAAATTAACAGTCTTACAAGATCTAAATTTCAAAAATTACTAAAAAATGGCGATGTTAATATAAACGGAAAGGAGATTTTTTCTAAAAGTCATAAAGTTCATACTAACGATAAAATAATTTTTTCGCTTCCCAAACAAGAGTTACCCACGGCCGAAGCTGAAAATATAGCTCTTGATATTTTTTACGAAGATGATGATCTTTTAGTGGTTAATAAGCCGCGTGGAATGGTAGTTCACCCGGCCGCTGGCCACCGTTGCGGCACTCTTGTGAATGCTTTAATATTTCATTGTAAAGATTCTCTTTCCAAAATATCTGGGAATTTAAGACTTGGAATAGTACATCGCATCGATAAGGATACAAGTGGGCTTTTAATAGTTGCCAAAAATGATCATACCCACATAAAATTGGCAGAGCAAATAAAACAACATTCGTTTTTGCGCGAATACGAAACCATAGTTAATGGCAATATAAAGAAACCGTTTGGAAAAATAATTGCTCCTATTGGTCGGGATCACAATAATAGAAAAAGAATGCGAGTCACTCTTAAAAATTCAAAAAATGCAATTACACACTTTAGAGTTATTCAGAACTTTAAAAATTTTAGTCATGTTTCCTTAAAATTAGAAACAGGACGCACACACCAGATACGCGTTCATATGGCAAACATTAAACACCCTATAGTTGGTGATTTTCTTTACGGTTCTCCAAAAGAAATTTGCAAAACCCTGAACGGTCAGTGTCTTCACGCCAAAACTATAGGATTTGTGCATCCCTCAACAGGGAGATACATATGTATCAAAAGTGATTTGCCAGAATATTTTAGGACTTTGTTAAATCAATTGAAAACTTCAAGTTTTTGTTGAAAATCACTTAATTCGTTGTTCTTACAAAGATTTAAATTTTAACAAAATCAAATCAATGCAATTCTTTTTAAAAATTTTACTCACGAAAAGACTGGTTAGATAGGTGTGAATATGCCCAATAATTTTGCCGTAAGCTTGGTTAAGCTTATAAAAGATCTTTCTTTAAAAGTATTGTTATCCCCTACCGACCCTAATCAAATACTCATATCATCTAATAATGCTAGTGTTCCCGGACTAGAATTAACTGGTTTTTTAGATTTTTTTGATAAAAACAAAATTCTAATCTTTGGAACTGCAGAGCACGTATATCTTGAAAAACTTGAAGCTCTAAAAAGGTTTGACGCCGTCGATAAATTACTTGCTTTAAATCCCCCCGCAATAATAATGACGTGCACCATAAACCCACACAAAGAGATAATAAGTTCCGCAAAAACACATTCAGTTCATGTTCTCAGTACGCCGAATGAAACCTCTGCTTTTGTTACAACGTTAATTTCATATTTGAATCTAGAATTAGCACCTCGAATAACTCGACACGGCGTTCTTGTTGAAGTATATGGAGAGGGTTTATTAATAACGGGAGACAGTGGTATTGGCAAGAGCGAGACGGCCGTCGAGCTTATAAAACGGGGGCATCGACTAGTAGCCGATGATGTTGTAGAAATTCGAAGAGTTTCAAGCAAAACACTAATTGGCACTTCTCCATCTAATATAAAATATTTTATGGAATTGCGTGGAATTGGCATTATAAATACTCGCAGTATTTTTGGCATGGGTTCTGTTAAAAGTGTAGAAAAAATAGACGCGGTAATTCAACTTGAAGAGTGGGAAAATTGGAGTCAATCAAAAACTCATGATAGAATGGGAATAGTTGATAAATATACAAGTATTTTGGGTATTGATGTTTCTTTTCTTAGAATACCAGTAAGGCCGGGAAGAAATTTAGCAATAATTATAGAGGTAATTGCAATGAATTTAAGACAAAGGAAAATAGGTCAAAATGCAGCAAAAGAACTTCTGTCAAACCTCGGCATGGGCTACAAAGATGATAAAGATAAAGACGAAGAATAGGTCTTTGGATGAAATATAACAATCATTGCGGGAAGGAGAATTGATTAAATAAAAACAACAGTAATTTCTAGACAAAAAATAACAATCAGCATCAATTAATTTAATATCACATGAAAAGGAAGGATCTATGAAAATTATAGCCGACACACATTGTCATACAAGCGCATCCGGACATGCTTATTGCTCGGTGCTTGAAATGGTAGCAGCTGCTGCAAAGAAAAAACTCTGGGCCGTGGGAATAACCGATCACGGCAGAACCACCCCTAATTCTCCCGGTGATTGGTATTTTGAAAATCTCTGGGTTATACCAAAAATCATAGATGGAGTATATGTTTTAAAAGGTATGGAAGCAAATATTTGGGATTACGACGGCAACTTAGACGCATCCAACTTGGTATTTTCTCGTCTTAATTGGATAGTTGCATCTATGCATCCAGAAACTTTAAAGCCAATACATGACGTTGACGCTTGCACAAACGCCTGGCTCAATGTGGCAAAAAATCCTTTTGTTAATGTTATAGGTCACAGCGGAGAAGAACGTTATAAATACGATTACGAGAAGGTCATACCCGAATTTGCCAGTAACGGAAAATTAGTAGAAATAAATAACGGCTCTTTCAGGGTAAGAAAAGGCTCGATAGAAAATTGTAAAAAAATTGCATTAATTTGCAAAAAACACGGGGCTTACGTGATTGTAAATTCCGACTCACACTTTTCAACTCAAGTGGGCAACGTCAACCTCGCATTGGAAATGCTAAAAGAAATAGATTTTCCCGACGAACTCATTATTAACGGATATAAAAATAAATTCGAAGATTATTTGAAAAATCACACAAACTTTTTTTCTTAAACTTTGTGCTATATTACGTTGTAATAGTTTTAAAATTCCCCAAAAAATACATTTATCTATCAAAAAAGCTCCCCCCGTCTCTAGCCAGACAGACGCATTCGATTAATTTTATGTTTATTTTAAAATCCTCTGTATAAATTCAAATCTTTCAAAATTCCGAACCACTTATTCTGTGATTTTGACAATAAAATATCACTTGTTTATTTTCGGGCAATTTATAACTTTAAATGAGAATAAATAGTTCTATCGTGTGCATAAGATTATACAATATTTATAATTGTCTCTATTATTTTCTTGCTTGTAAAACCTGAGAATTCGTAAAAATTTAAACCCTATCTAACGCTCGGTTAAGAATTAGACAATAAAATACCAATGGTATTTTAAGGCCGTTATCGGGTTGGCGTATTGATTTTAATCGCTTTAAGATATACAATGCTTAGAGTGGGTTTTGGTAATTGCTAGCATGAGATTGATTATATTGTCTACCAAGGAGGGCAATTTTTGTGGATATTGTCGATACAAAACACCATCAGTCGCTTGATATTAATAATGAGATTGCTGTTTCAAAAGCTAAACAAAAAGCTTTGGCAATGCTTTCTTTCAAGGCATATTTCAGGGCCAATTTGTTTCAAGAGCTAAAAAAAGAATATGGAGAAAAAGTTTCTTGTAAAGTTTTATCTCGTTTGGAGGAACTTGGACTTATAAATGATTTTGAACTTTCAAAGAGATATGCTGCTGAACTTGTTGAAAAAAGAGGATTTTCGAGTTCTAGAATTGAACGCGAGTTAATTAAAAAGGGCGTTGATGAAGACTTGGCTGGTTGTATTTCAAAATTTGCAAATAAAAATCCCACTAAAGAAATTTCAAAAATCTTAGAATCAAAATATCCCGAGTTTCGCAAAAATGAGAAAATTCTAAGACGTGCCGTTCGATTTTTGGGTGGATGCGGCTATACTTGGGATGAGATTCGAGAAGTTGTGGTAGAATTCTTGCCAGAAAATTGCTAAAACACCGTATTTGTTTTTATATTCGTTTTATTGCAGTCTAAAAATCTCACCTTTAGGGGTCACAAATGAATATGCCCAATAAATTAACTGTCTCGAGAGTTTTTCTTGTGCCAATTTTTGTCTGGCTGTTACTCGAAAGCAACATTCCTTCTAATTTTCTTTGGGCGGGCATAATTTTTTTAATAGCTGGAATTACCGACCATTTAGACGGAATATTGGCAAGAAAGTATTTTCAGGTCACCGACTTTGGTAAATTCGCAGATCCAATCGCAGATAAAATCTTAACTCTGTCGGCATTTCTGTGTTTTATAGAACTCAAGATAATAAATTGCGTTCCCGTCATCATCATTTTATCTCGCGAGTTTATCGTGACATCCTTAAGATTAGCACTAGTTCGAGAAGAAAAAAAAATAATATGTGCAAATTTTTGGGGCAAAATAAAAACAGTTGCTCAGATTTCTTTCGTGTTATTAACACTTCTTTTAAAACATTTTGGAATCCTAGATTCGTTTTTTTTGAATTTGGCAATTTGGCACGTGGCAATTATCACTTTGATTTCTGGAATGATCTACGTAGTACAAAATAGAAAATTTTTAAATTTTAATTAGCTAAATTTTTAAAATCTTGCCGGGTTTTATTCGTTAGGATTAAATTATTTTTAAATTAATACCATCTCAACAGTTGCAAAAATATATGTGTTTTTAAATTTCTTAAAAAATCTTGCAAAATCTTTGCTTTTAATCTTTAAAATTTGCAAAAGTATTTCGTTGTTTCTGAATTTTACTAATGTTCAAAAATATCAATATAAATGTGTTTAATTTAAATTAAAATTATAAATTTATTCTATATAAGTCAATCTTAAAAGCAAGCAAAAACAATAGTCCTTTGTAAGCAATTGTAAGTCGGAGAGTTTTTTGATATTTTAAACAGTTTGATAATATTATAAATTTAATTTTATAAATAACAGCTTTAAAAGGCAAATGGAGGTAATTTGGTGTCAACAGAATTTGATAAAAAAACTGATAATACTTCTTTCAACGGTGAAAAACCACGCACAAACAGCAATTCTTCCTCTGGAGAAATAAAAAAAATTCCTAAATCAATCAGCACAACTAAAATACCATCACCTTCGATGCATTTAAAAACTGAAAGGAATCAACAAAATTCTAAATTTAAAGAAACAACTAGATTATCAAAACACAAAACTACACGCACATCCGACAAAAAATTAAACTCTTTGAACAATCGTGGCAGCGGAAATTTTTCGTCCATAAAAAAAAGGCCGTCAATTAAAGTGGCGTTTTTAGGCGGATTAAATGAGATCGGTAAAAATATTACCATGTTTGAATGTGGAAATGATATGTTTTTACTTGATTGTGGAATGGCGTTTCCGGACGATGAAATGCTCGGAGTTGACCTTGTAATACCTGATTTTTCCTATGTTATAAAAAATAAAAGTAAAATTAAGGGGTTAATAATAACGCACGGACATGAAGACCATATAGGATCGATCCCTTACCTGCTTGAACACGTAAATATTCCGATATACGCAACAAGATTGACCACAGCTTTAATAGGCGCAAAACTCAAAGAATTTGGGTTGCTAAGAAATGCTAGGCTAAATACCGTAAAAACTGGTCAAAAGGTAAACCTTGGCTGCATGTCTGTTGAGTTTATTCATGTAAACCATTCAATCCCCGACGCCGTGGGAGTCGCTATTTATTCCCCCGCCGGTTTGTTGGTGCACACGGGGGATTTTAAAATAGATTGCACTCCGCTTAATGAACCGATGATTGATTTAGGGAAATTTTCTAAACTTGGCCAACAAGGGGTTTTGGCCCTTTTCGCGGATTCTACCAATGTGGAAAGACCTGGATATACCATGACAGAACAAAAAGTGATGGCATCGTTCGAAAATCTTTTTAATGAGGCAAAAAACAAGAGAATTATAATCGCTTCATTTGCCTCCAATATCAGCAGATTACTACAAATCATTAAATGCGCTGTTCGCTACGGCAGAAAAGTTGCTTTTTCTGGAAGAAGCATAATAAATTACATGACCATCGCCGAAGAATTGGGATACCTGGATATTCCTAAAAGCGTAATAATCGACATAGATCTTTTAAGGCAATATCCAAAAGATAAAATTGTCTTAATCACCACCGGCAGTCAAGGCGAACCTATGTCTGCACTTGCGAGAATGGCATCTTCTGATCATAGAAAAGTTGAAGCTGGTCCGGAAGATTTTGTTATAATTTCCGCAAACCCCATTCCCGGAAATGAAAAAACAATAGGAGCCGTCATAAACGATTTGGTTAAACTTGGTTGTCACGTTGTCTACGAATCAATGTACGAAGTTCATGTATCTGGACACGCTTGTCAAGAAGAATTAAAAATCATTCAAGGTCTGGTAAAACCCAAGTATTTCTTGCCAGTTCATGGTGAACAAAAACATTTGCGACGACATGCAAATCTTGCAAAATCCATGGGGATTTTAGAGTCTAGAATTCTTATTGGAGACGTAGGTTCTCTTGTTGAAATAAACGAAGATTTTATAAAACAAATAGGAACCGTACCAACTGGCAAGGTTTTTGTAGATGGCTCTGGAGTAGGAGATGTTGGCAATTTGGTTTTAAAAGAGCGCAGACATTTAGCGGAAAACGGCTTGATAGTTGTAATTGCTGCCATGAATTCTTACGGAACTTTAATTTCTGGTCCAGAAATTTTTTCCAGAGGTTTTGTGTTCGTTCGAGAATCCGAGACGCTTATGAACGGTGCAAGAGTCAGGGCTATGGAAATTTTTAATTCTTTTGCAAATCGCGGCACAAGAGAGCGTGGAGTACTAAAAGCGAAATTAAGGGATGACCTTTCGAAATTTTTCCATAAAAATACTAAACGTAATCCCATGGTTTTACCAATAATAATGAATGTGTAAGATGTAAACAACCGCGCATATTTAGCAATAATTAAGCACGCTTACATTAAAGTATTGTGGTACCGCTTGTTATTTTAGAAATTTAATTTCTTATTTAAGTGGTACAAATCTTATAATCCTTTTATCTTAAATAATTAATAATTTTGCGAATAATCAGACATAACAACAAACAAAATCTTCATGGCGGCTCTGAAATTTAACTTGAATTTTTTTATAAACCAATATAAACTTAACTGTGATATATTTATCTTTTCATCATCAGAATAAAAGCATTTTTATTTTTAATGGGCAGTTATAAACCTTTTGTTCTCATAATTTAATAGCTTCTTTGATAAATTCAGAATTCCCAATATGGGCCGATGTGGCGGAATGGCAGACGCATCGCACTCAAAATGCGACGGACACAATCCATGCCGGTTCAAGTCCGGCCATCGGTACCAACTTAATATTAATTAAATATGATTTCAAAAGACTGAATATGAAGCCGTTAAGCGCTCTAATACTTGTATTTGAATTTTGAGATTTTTTTATTTGTTTCAATGCATAAAATTAGTATATTCCAACGCAATTTTATTGCATATGAACACCTTTAAAAAAACATTTTGTTTTTAAAAATTGCCCACTTGAAACACTAAACTTTGTTTAAAAATGTAAATTTGCAACATGTATAGCAACAAAAAATGCTTTGTAAATTTGTTAATTGCAACCACTGCTTTGCTTATCTTTATCTGCCCCGGATCAATCGCTTTTCGAATTTTTAATAATGCACGCAATTAAAATCTATATAAAAATTACTAACAATAGCATTTGCCACTTTTACAATAGAACCAAGCTAAAAATGAATGTCATTCGTCGGATTTGAGAATAGCATTTTTATGCAACATGAATAAAAACACATTAATCAGAGAAAACATTAAAAAATTTGTTAGAACTAAAAGGGAGCTCACCGATTCAAAAAATAAACAAAATCCAGCGCCCGTCACGCAGAACACGCCGAATCGCGGAAATAATCCCAAACTTGTTGGGCATAACTTCCGTTCCAATTATTTTCAGCCTTCAACTTCTCGTAAGTAACATTAAATTGTTTGAGGGCAACGCTGTCCGTAATATTCAATTTCACTAAAATTCTCATTGGCTGGGGAACTTTCTCTGGACCTTCCGTAACAATCATAGCGAAATAAAACAACGCCAAGGAAGATAAAAATTTTAGTCTGTCATTACAGAACATGTTTTTTAGATCAATACCTTGGTTAACACGGTTGTATTTCACCGAATCCATCAAAACAAAATATTTATCCCGGAAACGATTGTCACTAAGGAGTTTCTTTGCGTCTTCAAGTGTGAGGCCGTACGATTTTGATATATCACTTTCCCCTAAACCCGAAAGTTGAGGAAAAATGTACCACATCCAATGGGTTTCTTTTTTACCGTTGCTTATTTGTTTTAATGCATCTTCATAGCCGTTTTTTTTCTGCAAGTACCCTTCGATTACTCTTTCGACAACGGATTTTGATGCGGTTTTGTTGGGAGAACTCGGAGCAGATGCAACTGACTTGGACGGCGATGGTGATGAAGAAGAAGCAACGGCACCGCCTGGGGTAGCATTGTGTTGTTTGGGAGGAACATTTTTGCGACTTTGAAAAGGCTGTGCGTTTGCAATATATGGCTGTCGCTGCTGAAAATGAGGTGCTTGTTGTGGTTGTGGGCGTTCAAAGGGATTTATCTCGCCCAAACGAGGTGTACTCAAAACAGGGGAATTTTGCACATCTTTAGAAGGATTTTCTTTTAACGAAGCCTCATCCTCTTCGTCTTTTGAATCCTCTTCTTGATCCTCAGATTCGTAAGTATTTGGTTTTGATTTTTTCTCGGAATAGTTTTTATAACTCACTTTTGGTTTTGAATTTCGACTCCAAACAGCTCCAGCGCTACCTCCCAAAACAATACTGGTCGCAATGAGGAGCATGTAGCTTAGTTTAAACGGAGGAAGACCACCGCTAACATTCATAAAATCTTCATGTAAGAGGCTCTGTTCTTCCTCTATTTCGTGATTAATGTAATCTTCTACAGTAAAATTGTAGCCTTTTGATCTAGCAAATGGTATTAAATCATTTCTTAAAAACTCGCAGGTATCTTTTACACTTAAAACTCCTGGATCATATTTGCTTCTCAAAAACTCAACTTCCTTTTGCAATTCCAAATTCACACTTAAAAACTCTTGAAAAGCTGTTATATCATCTTTCATATCATTATTCCTCTCTCCCTGATTTCAAATTCTCTTTTTATTTTATCCAAATAATTTTAAAATAACAGATCTTTTCCCCAAAAATAAAAAACAACTCACTAGCATATATAGCAAAATACTTAACTGGATAAAAATTCTTTAAGTTTTAAAAAGCTAATTAATGCTAAAACATGTGCACAACACAATATTTAAAAATTAATTAGCTATAACAAAAAATTTGCTCATTCGATATCTATGTTGTATTTTTTAAACCAAGTATCAAGCTGAACTATATATGCAAGCATTTGTGCGGATCCCATCAATTGGCCATACCAGGGAGTAAAAATTGCATCGGGGTTTTCTGCAATTCTCATAATCTCGTCACGTTTTATAATTTGATTAAGTACAGAATTTTTTTCTTCTAAAATTAAACGAACTTTCTTGCTTATAATTTTCATATAAATTGGGTTATGTGTTTTTGGATATGGACTCTTTTTTCTTTCCAAAATATCATCGGGTAGAAATCCACTCATTGATTCTCTGACTATGCCCTTTTCTCTACCTCCGAGTGATTTTATCTTCCAAGGCATATTATATGCATACTCCACAATTTCATGATCGCAAAACGGAACCCTAACTTCGAGCCCGCTATACATGCTCATTCTATCTTTTCTGTCTAAAAGTACTTGCATAAACCAATCTAAATTTAAAACAAACATTTCTCTGATGCGTCCATCTAATTTTGAATCTCCAGAAAGTTTATCGACATTTGAAATGGTATCAAAATAGCGCGTTTTTATGTAATCTTCAGGGTTTGAAAACACACCGTCTTTAACTATGTTTTTGCGCAGTTCTATCGATTTAGACCACGGAAAACAATCCGAAAATAATAATTTTTCATCATGATACCAAGGATATCCTCCAAAAATCTCATCGGCACATTCACCAGAAAGAGCAACCGTAAACCGTTTTTTAATTTCTCTGCAAAAAAGTAATAAAGAGGAATCTATATCAGCCATTCCCGGAAGATCTCTTGCAATTACAGCTTCATCTAACGCATCAACTAAATCTTTTTCATTTATTATGATATTTTTATGATCAGAATTTATGAATTTTGACATTATTTTTATATATTTATTGTCAGAATTTGGTTGAAATAAATTTTTTGTAAAATACTTTTTGCTGTTTAAGTAATCAACAGAATAAGTCGTAAGCCTCTTTTTAAGCTCCTTCTTGTAATAATCTGAAGTTACCTTAGAAATTATACTTGAATCAAGCCCGCCAGACAAAAAGCAACAAAGTGGCACATCAGCCACCAACTGCTTTTTTATTGCATTAAAGATTAAAAATCTAGTTTTGTTAACCGCCTCTTCTTTGGTATCTGAAAATTCTCGAGCTCTCAGAAACCAATACGTTCTATTTGTAAAATTTGAATTCGAAAAATTTAAATATTGTGCTCTTTTCAGTTCTTTTATTCCGTAAATTACTCCTTGACCACTTGTTCTTGCAGGCCCCAATAAAAATATTTCTTTAAGCCCCTCTTCTTTTATAATCGGTTTTATTAATGGATTTGCAAGCAAAGTTTTTATTTGGGAACCAAAAACAATCCCGCCGTTATATAAAAAGAAAAACAACGGCTTTACGCCCATTCTATCTCTAGCTAAAAACAATTTTTGTTCATGTTTAATCCAGACAGCAAAGGCAAAAATTCCGTTAAAATGCTCAACACAACTTTCTTTCCAATGTACATAAGATTTCAATATCACTTCCGTATCGGAATAACCATTGAATTTAAAACCAGATAAAATTAGTTCGTTTCTTACTTCTTTTGTATTGTAAATTTCGCCATTATAAGCTAAAACATAACTTTCGTTTCCTCTTTTAAAACGCATTGGTTGCCCACCCCCTAAGGGATCCACAACAACCAATCTTCTGTGTGCGAGAAGAACATGAGTTTCGCTATAAATATTATTTTCATCCGGCCCTCTTGAAGAGATGGTTTCAGACATTTTATTAATAATTGCTAATTTTTCGTTCAGATTTTGGTTATAATCAACCCAGCCAGCTATTCCACACATAATAACCCCTTATCTCATCAAATAAGTTAAACAGCTAAAATACTCTTCTTATGTATTTATTTCAATTAAATTTATGCCAAAACTTACTAATTATAGAACTTTTAAGGCTGGTATAATAACACTTTATTAAAATTTTTCGAATAATTTAAATATACTTATATTTTTGAAAATCATATTTTGTGAATTCAGCCACCAAAATATTTTAGAAGAACCTGTAAAAATTGCTCTATTGATTTCGCCAACGCCTTTGCTACATAACATAATTTTGTCTGATTCTAAACAAAACTTTGCATTTGTTATACCTAGCATATTGTTAAAATAGGCGTCAAAATGTTTTTCATTTTGCAAAACAGCTACAGAATGCGGTCCACTTTTCAAATCATCTATTAAAACGTTTCCTTTTTCATCTGTGGTTGTTAAAAATTCATTTTGATCATCTATCCTGACTTTTACTTTTGAATTAGTGAGTAAATTTGAACCACTTTTTAATTCTATGTTGGCCTTGTACGTTTGGCCAAACAATCTGTTTAGAATTTTTACGCGGGTTTTATTAGCACAATATTGATCTTGCACATTTTTAATTGTTCCAAGATACTCTATGTATTTTGTTGTTATATCGCAAATTGTAAAATCAGTATGTTCTAAAATTCTAGCATCTCTCAGTGCAATATAGTAGTCACCGCCATTTGCGGTAAACTCGGGGGTGCAAACAATTATTTGGGTATGATCATCATTTCTGTTTAAAGTTTTCCCGTCTGTGCCGTTTGAATTTGTGAGGACGATTTTTTCTACTTTTGAACCATTTCTTTTGATTTTATTTCCATTCTTATTAAATTTAACATCTAATCCATTTAAATTTACCTCCACACGCATGCCCGATACATTTAAAATTGCCGTATCTTCGTTGTTAAATTTTTTATCGTCGGCGTACATGTTTTTAACGCCATTCTCTAAAACTTCGTATAATTTTTGCGGTGTAATTACCTTAAAAGCAACTTTATCTTTAAAGGGCAGCACTTCTGAAATTTTTCCCGTAGTTATATTTCCAATCGGTATACTTTTTCTTATAGTGCCTCCATTTACCAAGGCAACCACATGTTCGAATTCCATCTCGTGTAAATTTATTATTCTTTGAGCTTCAAAAAGGATTGCATCTGCAACTAAATTCCCTAAATTAGTTTCGAAAAGTCTGCTCACACTCAACCCATTTACATTGCCTCCAAAAAGAGTGCAAGATGTATATCCAGCAACAGTACTTTGCTTCTTTTCTATATCTTTTAATTCCTCATCACACATCTTTTTGATTTTAGAATCTGGCAATATTTTAAGCGATTCTGGATTCAAAGGATCGTAGAGTTTTTCAGGCTTTATAATTTTATGAGAAATATGAGTACCATCTTGTGAAAATCTAATTGTAAATTTACCTATATTGGAAGATGATGATCCTGCTTGTCCAACAAAAACATTGCCGCAAACCTTAGAATAGATCTCGTGACTATGCCCATCAATAACAATATGTATACCATCGACATTTTTGGCGATTTTATTATTTCCAACGTGAGTAATAGCAACAATAAGGTCAACATTTTGCTTTTTCAACTCATTTACCTGCCTCTTAGCAGCCTCAATCTCTTCTTCGAATATCAAGTTTTTTATGTTGTCTTTTCGCGTACTATGTACTGTCTCTGTTGTTGTTATGCCTAAAATTCCTATCTTTTTACCCGCTATTTCCTTAATTACACTTCGCTTATTTTCGTTATTGCTTCCCAAGAAAACACTGCCATCAGAATTATAAATGTTTGAAACAATCGGTGTAACATTTGCTTTGGATACATTTGATAACAAATTTTCAGATCCATAATCAAATTCGTGATTTCCAAGTGCCATAAAATCCCAACCGGCGGCTTTCATGATCTCATATATTTTTAACCCCTTACTATTGGAGGCAAGTGATGTACCCTGAGTAGAATCTCCAGCATCTAATAAAATTGAGTTTTTTGTATTATCTTTTAGCGTTTTTACAATATCTGCTCCAATTCTTACCAACGTACCGTTTTCATTATACATACTGTTTAGTGCGCCGTGCATATCATTTGTATGATAAATCACTATTGTATTTTCATTTTCTTTATATTTGTTTAAAAAAAATATAAAAAGAATGGCGATACACAAAACGCAAATGAAACTCCAAATCACCCCGGCTTTAAATTTAAAAGCCATTTTGATTTCCACTTCCTTTTGACTCATCTTAAATAAACTCTAACCTATTTCTTGATTTTACACTAAAAAACAACAATTTGCAAACCTACAAAAACATTAAGACTGTGTTGATATGCAAAAATTCTTTCTATTTCGCAGCGTATTTAAGTGCCCAAAATTTTAAAAAATAATTGTGTGCGCAACTTAAATTTCTAGCTACAACGCAAAAAGCTTGTTCTTAATTGATCAAGAACAAGCTTTTTGTGAGCTTTATAATATTAAAACTATTTTACACAATAACGTTTAAAATCGTTTGTGATAATTTTACATTTTCTGCAAAATATCGTTTCATCCAATTTATCATTAATGTGATTCACTAATTAGTTTTAACCATTTGTTTATCTGATTGTATCATATTTATGCGTTTTGTAAATATTTTTTATAGACATAACGAACTCGCGGTGCATCGCCAAATATTAATCTCTTGAAAAAATACACAAACTTTACTAGCATAATAAGGTAAGAAATATATTTTTAAGGTTTTGATAAAATGATTTTTAAAAGTAACAATACAGAACTTAGCGTAAAAAAAGCCGTTCCCTTTTTCACTTTTCCTATTTTTGAAAAACATAAACTACTTCGTCATGGTTTTTCTACAAGACTCGGCGGAGTTAGCAGTAATGAATTTGAATCCATGAATTTCAGATTTTTTGGCAGCGAAACAATGGAAAATATCATCCAAAATTATCGTAAATTTTCACAAGCTGTTGGTGTAAAATTCGAAAGTTTATTTTCTGCTCGCCAAGTTCATAGCGATACTGTGATGATTGTTACAAATAAAGATAAAAGGGATAATACGATTAGCAGTAAAAATAGGCAAATTCAAAATGCCGATGGATTAATTACAGATCAAAATAACTTGACCCTTATTACCTATCACGCCGATTGTACCCCCATTTTCTTTTTTGATCCATTAAAAAAAATCATTGCACTGGCTCATTCTGGATTCAAAGGCACAGCTAAGGAGATTGCTTCAAAAATTATTGTTAAGATGCACACAGAATTTTTATGTAATCCCGAAGATATAATTTGCGCCATCGGCCCAACGATTTCACAAAAATGTTACGAAGTTGACGACGCTGTTTATGAAAAATTTAGAAATAAACCTTGGATTATTGAGTCTTGTTTTATAAAATCAGAAAAAAACAATAACAGGTATATGCTCTCTTTAAAAAAAGCCAACGAAGAAATTTTAAAAAGATCAGGTATTAAACCTGAAAATATTTATGTTTCAGATATTTGCACACATTGTTTTAGTGACATGCTTTTCTCGCATAGAGCTATGGGTGAAAAACGCGGAGTTATGGCAGCAGCTCTGTGCATGACATCTTAAAAGGAGTTTTATTTTAATTTAAAACTCCTTATGTTACACGTAACTCATAGAACTAAAATTATCGCAATCTTTATTTTATTGTCCTGAACTTTTTCTCGCACTATCTATTTTGTTGTTCTAAACTTCTTGAGAATTTCCTTCCAGTAAGGAGTTTTTCTTGCAAAATTCCACCATCTCTCTATTCTATAGGTAGACGGATCAGACCATGGCTTTTCCCCAGCGTAATGTATAATCACAGAATCGTTCCAACCCTCGTTCCAATCTTTTTCACTAAAAAGTGAAGAAAATTTGTTTTCTTCTTGATCAAAAAACATATACATCTGGGCATTATATTTAAATGGCAAAGAACAAATTTTCCCATAACATGAAGAATTTATAGTGCTCTGATCGTGCTGCATAGGATCTCTGTGTGTTTCAAGAAAAGTTTTAAATTTATCTTCCACTTTATCTTCTCTGATAGCTTCTAAATTTAAAAGTAAAACACCAGAATTGATATATTGGTCAAAACTCTTTAGATCTATGCTTTTTTTATAATCTTCTCTTTTTTTTCTTTCTTCCTCATTTTTATAAAAAACACTCCTACCAGAATCTGCAACACCAGCTACCCAATTGTTCCCCATATCATATCTATAAAGCTCTAATAAATCTTTCTCGACAATAGTATCGACGTCTACGTAAATACACCTTTTTCTTGTTTCCAAAACAGTTGGTATTCTAAGTCTGTAATAAACAACTTCACTAAAATGTTTAGAAATAAAGGAATTTTTAAAACAGTCTTTCATGTCTATAAATTCTATATCGCAATTTTTGTAACTATTTTGCAAATTTGAAACTTTTTCTTTATTTTCTTTGGAAAATTCGCTCGGAATCAAAATATCTATTTTGTAAAAATTTTCATCATTTGAACTCTCTAGTAAGGACGTGAGCATAACAACAGTCTGAAGAGTGTAAGCATCATCTGTAGTAATAACTATTGGTATATCGGTATCGCTGAATCTTTGTTCTTTGTCGGGAACTCCCCAAACTATACTGCCTCTTGTAAGATTTCTAAGTTTTGCATAAATCTTTGGACCAAACATACAAACAAACACAGTACCAACAATAAAAAATAACACAAAGATTACAAGAAATACGTACCAAATTTTCCGCTTCAAAGTATTCAAGCTTATAAATTCCCCTTTATATAAGTTCAAATTTTATTTTAAATAACTTATAAAGTTACAAAGTTCTTGTTTTGCCATAAATATTTAACTTCAAAAATCAGTAAATTCTCTCAATTACCTATTTTTATTTTAATCTACAGTTATTTACCGGTATCCTTCGCATGCTGCACTTTTTAGCTTTAAATCCCAAGCCATCGCATCGGATCTTCGTGTGTTCCATTTCTTGTAATTTCAATGTGCAAATGCACGCAAGTAGCACGCCCGGTTCTACCCATAAGCCCGATTTGCCCCCCTTTTTTAACAAACTCTCCTTTTCTAACACTCACTTCGCTAAGATGAGCATATCTTATAGTAATTTTTTCGCCACCCACTTCTGTTTTTATAAGAACAAAACTACCCCAGCCGCCTCCGTAACCACCAACATTAACCTGGTCCACAACACCGTCACACACAGAACAAATAATGTCTTTTTCACTTCCGCTTATATCTATACCTCTGTGAGAAAAACCTTTAAATCTCTGTAAAACAGTTTTACAACGGCAAGGCCAAATAAAATCACCGTTGCTTCCACGATTTAGATTGTTCTCATGAGAAATTTCTTGCACCGCTCCTTTTGTTTTATTCACTTCGGGAGGAGCAATATTTTTATTTTTTTGTTTCTCGTACTCTTCGTTTAATTCACGTAGTTCAGAGGCATTTGTCTCTTCTAACCGTTCAAGTTCACGTTGCTTTTTTTCTATATCTTCTCTTTTACGGTTGACTTCCAGCTGTTTTTTTGAAATTTCATCGGCAGCTTTTTTGCGATTATGGTAGTTTTTTTTAATTTCTTCGAGTTTTTCTCTAACATTTGCCGCTAATATCACCACATCTCCATCGCCTTCTCTGTTACTACCTCCCAAACCAAAACTCTCGCCGGTACAGCACAAATCATACCCCGAATTATCTATAAGCTCTGCTGTTTTCACAATTTTGCGAAGAATGCCTTTGTTATTTTCCTCATTTTTTTTAAGACTTTCAAGTTCTCGCTGATTGGATTCTAATAGATCTTCTAACTTAAAAACCTGTGAACTTATATCATTTATGCCTCCTGTTAATTCATCTCTTCGGCGTTCAAATTCCCTTTTAGATGCTTTATTTTGTTCTATTTTTTGTTTCACAGAATAAATAGAATTGTAACCTTTTTCAGAATTATCAAATGCAAAAAAACTACCATCCAACAAACTTGCAGAAAATAATGCCGCAAACAAAGCTGCAGACAAAATTTTATAGCGTGTCTTCATAAAATCCAAAACCTCTTCCATCACTCCTGCGTGAGTAAATTATTACGGTAATGTAACCATGTTAACACATTGTTTCTAAATTATCAACATTAACTGTTTATTGATTTTTATTATCGAAATTTACCTTTAAACACAATGAATAATTAAAATTTCATAAGAATTTTAAGTTATCAATCATATAAACATTAAAAAAATTTTTTTAAAAATTTACCAGTAAGAGAATCCTTGCAAAACGCA
This sequence comes from Oscillospiraceae bacterium, assembly GCA_031268405.1. Classification (GTDB taxonomy): domain Bacteria; phylum Bacillota; class Clostridia; order Oscillospirales; family Acutalibacteraceae; genus JAITRE01. The sequence goes on along the minus strand of JAIRXF010000017.1, from coordinate 60,914 downwards.
ACTTCTTCTGGTGTACCAGTTATTAAGATTTCGCCACCCTTATCTCCGCCTTGAGGGCCAAGATCTATTACATGATCTGCAGTTTTGATAAAATCAAGGTTGTGTTCTATAACAATTACAGTGTTTTTATCAGTAACTAATTTTTGCAAAATAAAAATAAGCCGCTTCACATCTGCAATGTGCAAACCCGTAGTAGGCTCGTCGAGTATATATAGGGTTTTTCCGGTTGAATGCTTACAAAGTTCTGTTGCCAATTTTATTCGCTGCGCCTCTCCTCCGGAAAGAGTTGTTGAAGATTGACCCAATTTAATATATCCAACTCCAACATCACACAAACATTTAAGTTTTTTGGCAATTTTGGGTAGATTTTCAAAAAAAGAAAATGCTTCTTCGCAAGACAATTCAAGAATATCGTATATGTTTTTTCCCTTATATTTTATATCTAAAATTTCACGATTGTATCTTTTTCCTTCGCAAACTTCACATTCCACATATACGTCGGGCAAAAAAAGCATTTCAATTTTTTTAACTCCGCCCCCCTTGCACGATTCGCATCTGCCTCCCGATACGTTAAAAGAAAATCTAGAACTTGAAAAACCCCGTGTTTTAGCATCTTTTGTTGTGGAAAATAAATCTCTAATATCTGTAAACGCACCTGTGTAAGTAACAGGATTCGATCTAGGGGTTCTGCCTATAGGCGACTGACTTATGTTTATTATTTTGTCGAGATTTTCAAGCCCTTCAAAACTTTTGAAAACTCCCGGCGTAGTTTTTGCTCCATTTAATTTAGAAGCCAGATGCTTGTAAATTATTTCGTTTACAAGTGAAGATTTACCCGAACCCGAAACGCCAGTAACGCACGTAAGAGTTCCAAGTGGAATATTCACATCAATATTTTTTAAATTATTTTCACAAGCACCAAAAATTTTAAGGCTTTTCCCGATTCCTTTTCTGCGAAATTCTGGAATTTTTATAGTTTCCTTTCCACTCAAAAACCTTCCAGTTATAGATTCTTTGCAAGATTTTATTCGATTTATGTCTCCAGCGCACAATAAATTACCACCATCCGCGCCGGCTTTTGGCCCAATGTCTAACACAAAATCTGATTGATACATCATCTCATCGTCATGTTCAACGACAATAACAGTATTTCCAAGATCACGCAAATGCTTTAAAATTTTTATCAACTTTTTATTATCCGATTGATGCAATCCTATGCTTGGCTCATCAAGTATATAAGTAACGCCCATTAATAAGGATCCAATAGAACTTGCAAGCCTTATTCTTTGACTCTCTCCACCCGAAAGCGTGCCCGATGAACGCGAAAGCGTCAAATATGAAAGACCCACGTCTCTCAAAAATTCTAAGCGAGATTTAATTTCTTTCAAAATATTTTCTGAAATTATGTGTTTTGATCCCGTAAGATTCAATGACGCCACAAATTTAAGCGCGTCATCCACTGATTTATCGCAAAAATCAGCTATATTTAAATCACCGACGGTCACAGCTAAACTTTCCTTAGAAAGTTTTTTACCATTGCACTCCTCGCAAGGGCTAGAAATCATAAGTGAATTGATTGATTCTTTAATCCAAGAACTTTTTGTCTGTTTAAGTCTTCGTTGTAAATTGGAAATCAATCCTTCAAATTCAAGATAATAATCTCCATGCAAAATAAAATTTAATTGACTTTCATTAAGAGATTTTATAGGCTTTTTCAGTAGATGTTTATATTTCGAGGGAATTTGACTGAAAATTTGAGAACCACCAATCCATCTGTCAACTTTCAAAGCTCCCTCTTCAATTGATAAAGACTTATTGGAAAATAAAAGATTCTCGTCAATTCTCGAAGAAACTCCAAGCCCAGTACATTTTTTGCAAGCACCTAGCGGATTATTAAAGGAAAACATTTTTGGCGAAAGTTCCCTAATGCTTGTATTGTGTTCAGGGCACGCAAAATTCTGACTAAAATTTAGATCTTCATTATCGCCGTTCATCAAACTTATTATAATTGTTCCACCTGAAAGCGCTAAAGAAGTTTCGCAAGACTCAGTCAATCTCGAACAAATATTTTCGTTAATTACAAGTCTGTCGACAACAACTTCTATATTGTGAGCTTTATTTTTTTCGAGAATTATATTTTCTTGAATATCTCTAATTTTCCCGTCGACCCTTAATCTTACATAGCCCTCTTTTTTAATTCTCTCAAGCTCTTTGATGTGTTCGCCTTTTTTAGAGACTATTATCGGAGCTAAAATTTGTATTTTAGTCTCGTGGGGTAATACCATTATTTTGTCAACGATTTGATCTATTGTCTGTGAAGATATCTCGCGTCCACACACATGGCAATGGGGGGTTCCCACCTTCGCCCATAACAATCTCAGGTAATCATAAATTTCCGTTACGGTACCAACAGTGGAACGAGAATTATCATGAGTGGTTTTTTGATCTATCGAAATAGCGGGGGAAAGACCTTTTATTGAATCTACATCAGGTTTTTTAAATTGTCCAAGAAACTGCCTCACATAAGAAGAAAGGCTCTCGACATATCTTCTTTGACCCTCAGCGTAAATTGTGTCAAATGCGAGCGACGATTTACCAGATCCCGACAAACCAGTAATAACAACAAGCTTGTCCCTTGGTATTTCAACATCGATATTTTTAAGATTGTGCTCACGGGCTCCCTTTATTATTATGCTCTTTCTTTGCAGGGTAATTTTGGTCACATCCTTTATAATAAAACCTCTATTAAAAGCCCCAAAACGCTCAAACTAACACATTTTAGTTACCTCTTATATTTTATTGCATTTGCACCCTGCGTCGCGCAAACATTCATCTGCGTTAGTAGTGGTTCAATAAATGCTGCAAAATAATATTGTCTTCACGCCCTTTCCATGTATTCGCCTGTTCTTGTGTCAACCTTGATAATTTCATCTTCTTCTATAAAGAGCGGAACCTGAACCACCGCGCCGGTTTCTAAAGTGGCGGGTTTTGTGGTATTTGTTGCGGTGTTGCCCTTAAAACCGGGATCTGTTTTTATTATTTTAAGTTTAACAAAAAACGGTGGCTCTACGCCAAATATATTGTCTTTATATGACAAAATTCTGCATTCCATATTCTCTTTCACAAATTTAAAATTATCGCCCAGCACACTTTTACTTATTGGTAATTGTTCGTAAGTCTCATTGTCCATAAAATAATATAAATCTCCGTCATTATACAGGTATTGCATATCCTTTCGCTCTATAAAAGCTGATGGAAATTTTTCACTAGGATTAAAAGTCTTTTCAACAACACTCCCGGTGACAACATTTCTAATTTTAGCCCTTACAAACGGTGAGCCCTTTCCGGGTTTAACGTGCTGAAATTCAATAATGGAATAAATGTTGCCATCCATTTCAAAGGTTATGCCATTTCTAAAATCACCCGCTGATATCATATCTTCCCCCACTTTAACCTTACAAACCTTCGCACACAATTATGATTTTAACTCAATGTTAAAACTCTTGCAACCAATGTAATATTAAACATCAAAGATTAGTTATGATCAAATTTAATAACTTCTATGAATCTAAATAAACTTTCATAATCACATAAAATACAGAATTAGTCAACAATAAAATCTAACGACGCTTTTTTAGATATCTGCAGTATCCATAATTACGCAGTATCTGTTGTCTTAGTGTTAAGTTTGGCCACCTTTTGAGTATCTCTTGCCACCATAAGCTCTTCGTTGGTTGGTATCACAAAAACATCTATTTCAGAATCATGGGTAGAAATTCTCCCCTGTTTTCTCGTGATTGTATTTTTATTTAATGATTCATCTATTTTTAAACCCAAATACGCAAAATGCCTTAAAACATTATGCCTTAAAATCCAATGATTTTCTCCAATTCCGGCCGTAAAAATTATGCCATCACACCCGTTCATAACAGATATATATCCACCTATTAATTTGACTAATTGATGCTTTAGCATTTCGCAAGCAAGAATAGCTCTTTTATCGCCATTGTTTGCTTCCCGTCTTACATTTCTTGCATCGTCGGATATACCAGAAATACCTAAAAACCCGGATTTTTTATTGAGTATTTCATTCACTTGGTCTGCAGAAATATTTTTTTCTTTTTGCAAAAACGTAACAATTGAAGGGTCAATCGAGCCGGATCGTGTTGCCATCATTAGTCCATCAAGCGGAGTAAATCCCATACTTGTATCAACAACACAAGAATTTTCTATAGCAGCAACAGATGAACCACTTCCTAAATGGCATGTTATCAACTTAAGTCTCTTTATGTCTTTACCTGTTATTTTGGCATATTTTTCACTCACAAACTTGTGAGACAATCCATGGAATCCATATCGTCTTATCTTGTATTTTTCACAATATTCGTAAGGAATGGGAAACGTATAAGCACTGGGCGGCATCGTGCTGTGAAAAGCCGTATCAAAAACCGCCACTTCTTTTTTCTCGTTGCCAAATACTTTTTGACACGCTTTAATAGCCTCCGCTTGAACTTTATTATGTAACGGAGCAAGGCAAGAAAGACTCTCTATTTTTTTTATAACCCGAGAATCAATCAGAACCGACTGTTTAAAAATTGCTCCTCCATGAACTATTCTGTGACCCACCGCAAAAATCTCTTCTAAAGATGAAATTATGCCAATTTTTTTATCCAATAAAATATTACAAATCTTTCTTAAAACTTCTTCATATCCGCTTAATTTGCAAGTGATTTTTATTTTACTTGACTCTCGATTCTCGTATGACACCGTTCCATTGCAAGAACCTATCCCGCAACACATGCCCTTTGCGATTATAATCTCGCTGCTCATATCTATAAGTCTGTATTTTAAAGTGGAACTTCCAACATTAATAGCTAAAATTTTCATCAATACCTCCAACAATTGTCGCATTTTAAGTCTGATGCAAAACACGAATTCAATATTGACATTTTAGAACAAATATTTGATAATTAGTAGTATCAATCGCGAGTTTGTATACAGAAATTGTAAACGCCTCTGTAGTTCAAAGGATAGAACAAGGTCCTCCTAAGACTTAGATATCGGTTCGAGTCCGGTCAGGGGTACCAAATTTATTAATACCGACGACTTGCCTGTGGTTTATACAATGTAGCGCTCGCTATTTTTGTGTTTACTTTAAAATTTCTTAGTTGCCTAGATATTATCATGGCTTTCGCTTTTGGGATTTCTACGAAAGTTTTTCTCTCTAAGATATCCACCCTTCCTAGTTCTTTTTCATTTATCTTCGTAGCATTCACAATGGACTTTACAATTGTATTATAATCTATACCGTGGATCTTACCCACATTTACAAAAATTTTAGAAAATCCTCTTTGATTCAAAGAACTTCGATTCGGAACTGGATTTACACTCATTGTTTTAATATCTTTAATTACTTTATCTTTTTCGCTAAAACAAATTTCAAGCGCCACTGCTGCAATATCAAAAGCATTATGCCCCTTGCTTTCCAATTCTTTCACCATGTTATGATACAAATTCGCTTTGTGTTCTTCTTTTACTTTGTTCTCAATAAAATCTACATTGTCGCGATATCGCTTTTCCATAATATCTTCGACTCTGGGGAGCTTCTTTTCTACGACTTTAGACTTAGTAAGCCTGCAAATTCTAAAAAGAGCCTCGGTTTGAATTCTTCTACTACAAATAGTTATGGCTTCTCCAGATTTCCCTGCTCTACCAGTTCTGCCAATACGGTGCACATAGTATTCAAAATTTTGTGGGATATCGAAATTTATTACGCAATTAACATTATTTACGTCGATACCTCTAGCAGCAACATCAGTCGCCACTAAAATTCTTGTTTGATTGGATTTAAATGAATTCATTACATTTGTGCGTTGATTCTGTTGCATATCGCCATGCAAACCAATCGCTTTAAATCCGTTGGCCCTTAAATAATCAGCCACAGTATCTACCATTCTTTTTGTATTGCAAAAAACTATTGTAAGTTCAGGGTTATAATAAAGCATAATCAGCTTCAAAGCACTGGTTTTTCTGCCAAAAGGCACATTGCAATAGTATTGGCAAATATTTTCAAGAGTTGCTTGTTTTCTGTTGACTTCTACGAGTTTTGGGTTTTTTTGAAATTTTTTGGTAAGTCTTAAAATTTCTGGAGGCATAGTCGCCGAAAATAATACCGTTTGCCTTTGTACCGGCGCACTTTTTAGTATTAGTTCTATATCATCCCTGAATCCCATACTTAACATTTCATCAGCTTCATCTAAAACTATCATTTTAAGATCATTAAGCTTTAAAGTTTTTCTTTTTAAATGATCCACTATACGCCCAGGGGTACCAACTACCACGTTTGCAGTTTTAAGTTTTGTTATCTGCCTTTCTATTGGAACTCCCCCATAAACATCAACAATACGAATTTCTTTTTTAAATTTCGCTAAACGTATTATTTCATTCGCAACTTGCAGGGCAAGTTCCCGGGTTGGACATAAAATTAGAACCTGCACTTTATCAAGATTATCTTTATTCATAATTTCAAGTGCGGGTATAGAAAACGCTAGGGTTTTACCTGTTCCTGTTTGAGATTTTCCAAGTACATCATGCCCTCCAAGTATAATTGGTATTGCCTTTTCTTGTATTTCTGTCGCCTCTTCAAAACCCATTGCATCAATGGCAAGTTGCATTTCGGGCGACAGTAACAACTCTTTAAATAATATTTGACTCATTTTTCTCCTTCTGTTTTTAAAAGCAAAATTCGCATTTATTTTTGTGATAACATCCTTTGTGTTTAATGAAACATACTTTTAATTTTAGCACAAAAGTTCTGTTGTGTAAATAACATAACGGGATAGAACTTACCAAATATACAAAAATTTTTATAATAAAAGTTTAATATATTAAAAATTCGTGAGTTTTTATGCTTTTGCAAATGTTAAAACAACAATATTAATAAGATAATTAAAAATAAATATTTTAAGATGAATCTTTAAAAAATTTTATAATCTTATAAGTGTACCCACTTGAAATCAAATTTTCTTGAATTTTATAGGCTTTTAACTTTAAATTGCCTAATTTCACAAAAAATTAAATTTCTTTCCCCGTCTTTTGAAGTTTTACCGAAACTTTCACAAAATACCTGGCTTTTTTCATATTTTCTTTCCAATCCTTCGAAAACTCTTTAAAGTTTTGAGGATCATTTTTAAAAAATCTTTGGCCTATACAAAATGCATCGCTTTGATATTCTATCACAACTTTGTTAATTGCCTTCCATATTGAAAATTCAAGATTTTTAGCTAAATTGCTTTGAAGAATATCAGAATAATCTTCTAATTTTTTGCCAGTATTTCCCTTGTTATCAAATTCATATATATCAGCATTTACATTGGCCTGTATATCGCACATTAGCATCGATTTATGAACATTAACATCGATTTTACTGGAAGAATCAGAAACACTAAAAGTGACCTTGCCTATGTCGGGGATTTCCACAACTTTGACGGTATCCTTAACTTTACTGCTGATTAACAAGGCACCTATGGTTTCATCTTGATCCAAAAAACCACTGAGTTTATCTTTTGAAAATATGGCAAGCCCACCCGATTTTAAAATAGTTTTTTCTTTGGATTTCTCAAGTTTTAAACTCAACGTTTTTGGATCCGAAGTTGGGTTTTGCGTGGCAGATACAAATTTTAAAACATTTGAACCAATGATTTCTGCATTCAAAGAATCAGCTTTTGCTATGTCTTCAATGTTTTGGGAAGTTATTGTTTTGCCGCCCACGTTGCATTTCATGGCTTCACTGGCAAGGCCATCTACAGAAAATATTGATACACTTGGTCTTGCTTCGTGGTGCCTCACAAAAAAATCTATTATTTCATTTACTCCTCGTTCTGCTGTTTCTTTTCCTATTAAAATGACAAAATTTTGAGAATACAACAATTGCTCTCCCGTTTGATTGTTCATGTTTGAAAGAGCTTCTAACACACTCGAACCTTCAGATTCAACTATTTTGGGCGCCATTTCTTCTTCGGAAGAATCAACATCAAAAATATCAACGGTGACTTTATAACTATCTTTTTCGTGATCTATGCCAATTCCTTGAACTATGAGTCGATCGTGAAGTTGCCTTTGATTTGTACATCCAGAAATAAAAAAAATCAACATCATTAATATTGCAAACTTAATTTTCATTTTTTACCTCTTTTTGTTGTTTGTGTGTCCGTTTGCTTTATTTTTAATATAAAATCATCTTAAGAAACTGACGTTAAAATTAGCGTCTTCTATGAACCTTTGTATAATTCCCTTTTTCACTTGGAAATAAAAAAGAGAGACACCAAATGGCACATGCTGCAAGAAATGTTTGTGCGATTCGGCTAGCAAGAGCATCAGGACCACCAAGTGACCAGGTTATAAAGTCAAACTGAAATAAACCCACTGACCCCATATTAAGTCCACCAAGTATTAGAAGAGAAAGTAAAAGTTTGCTCATAAAATCCAAAAGCTCCTCAACATTCTTATTTTTAATAAGGCTCCCCAGAATAATTTAAGAAATTCTGCGTAAATAAAATCTATCTGTGCTTATTCTTTGCTGAAAATATTTTTTTATTAATTCGTTTAGAAGAAAGCGTAAACATTACTTATAATTTTAGCAAGAAATTTTAGCATCACGAATCTACATTTTCGATTTAAATTATAAAAAGATTATAAAGATAAATATGCTAAGGCAAGGAGTTGCTATTCTTAAAACAAATGCCACAAGAGCCGTGCTTCGAACCACACTCAGCACAAACTTTTAATTGCGCACGCGCAAAACATCTCTGCCTGCTGGATTTGCGTCTTTATACAAAACTATTAAATAGCTTTGCCATCAACAATAAACCAAGCTCTAAAAATCCCAAATACAAATTAAAATCCTGGCGCGTGGCGCAATTACAGTAGTTAAAAAGATAAAAAGCGGTAAAAACAAATTCGCAAGTTTTGATCATTACGAGCTAAACAATATCATGCCTGATATTATAAGACTTTGTGAAAAATATAGGGTTTACACAATTATCGATTTTCATATTAACAAATATAAAAAAAGTATTGCTAACGCAATACTAAAGAAAAACTAGGCGAGTTTAAAAACATTTTGCTATCAGAACAAAAATTTGAAAAATTAAATTCTGATTACAAAGCTGAATTACTCGAAATTATCAACTATTTACCAGCTTATATCGAAATGAAAGGTTGCAAAACAAAATCGCATCATTTAGCGATTAAAAATGAGAAAGATCAGTTTTAAAAATCAAACTTATGAAGAAACACAAAATGGGAACAATGAAGCCCGACGTAAAACCAAAAATGCTCATTTTTCACCCTTTTAAGTTAATTTCTTAGATTTTTAAGCCAAACAAATAAAATAGTGCTTATAAAAGACTGTAAAACTCAGCATACGCACCATTTTTAGAGAGCAGTTCTGCATGCGTTCCCTCCTCGACAATTTCGCCATTTGCCAGAACTAATATTCTTTTTGCGTTTTTTATTGTTGATAATCTGTGCGCTATAACAATTGTTGTTCGTCCAATAGCCAATTTTTCCATAGACTTTTGTATATATCTTTCGCTTTCATTGTCAAGACTTGATGTTGCTTCATCAAAAATTAGAATGGGCGGATTTTTTAAAAATACTCGTGCAATTGCTAACCGTTGCTTTTGTCCACCGGAAAGTTTTAAACCCCTGGTTCCTATTTGCGTATCATAGCCATTGACAAAGTTCATAATAAAATCGTGAGCATAAACATTTTTTGCAGCTTCAACTACTTCTTCATCGGTAGCATCAGGTTTACCATAACGAATATTTTCTATTATAGTTCCTGAAAATAAAAATGTATCCTGATGTACAAACCCAATATTCTGGCGCAAATTAGCTAATTTTATTTCTTTAACATTAACTCCGTCGATTAAAATTTCGCCGCTGAAAACATCGTAAAAACGTGGAATTAAATTACCGAATGTAGATTTACCGACGCCAGATGAACCAACTATGGCAATATACTCGCCTGAATTTATTTTCAAGCTTAATTTTTCAAAAATATTTTTATTTGTTTTTTCATATTTAAAAAATACATCCTTAAACTCAATATTTCCGCTTACATTTTCTAAGTTTACCGCATTTATTGATTCAGTGATTTGAGGTTTAACTTCTAACATATCAATAATTCTATTAAAACCAATAATCCCCTCTCTTACAAATTCATTTAAGTTTACAATATCCCAAAGCGGGCTTTCGAGAACGCCAATATAAAGTATAAATGCAATTACATCACTGAGTGTCAGGAGATCATTTATTATAAAAAGTGCTCCGACAACTGTAATTATTGGTGCAATACTTATAACAAATAATAACAATCCAGAATAAAACACACTGTGAATGCTATAAATTTTATCTTTTGCATTAAGATATGTTTTGCTATTATTACTAAACTTAGAAATTTCAATTTGTTCATTCGCAAATGACTTGATTGTTCTTATTCCAGATAAATTTTCTTCTAGATCGGACGAAATATTTGAAAACACTTCTCGTGAATATTTATTTGCTTTTTGAACCTTGGGCAAAACATACCACATAAAAATAAAATTTAAAATAAAAGCACCCAATAATACAAATCCAAACACCTTGTTGTAAAAAAACAAAAATGTAAAAACTGCTAAAAATCTAATAATAACATTTAGCACAATTTCTGGTGTGGATTTTATGACATTTGTCAAGTTATAAGCATCAGTAGTAATATGTGACATTAATTTTCCAACTTTTTGCTCATCATAAAAACTAAAATCTTGACTTTGAAAGTGTTTAAATAAATCAGTCTCAATATCTATTTCTATTTTCGAAGCAAACATTTTACCCTTATATTCCATATACCTTTTGCATAAGAAAAAAATAATATAAAGCAAGACCATCAATATGGCCAGGTAAAAAATCATTTGGGTTGCCTTGGATTTTTCCAAAAATATTGCATGGCCTGTTATATAGTGACATATTATTGGTATAGATATCGCAATCAGTGCAGAAAAGACTGAAAACAACAAATCCAGAATAAGTGTCTTCCTGTATGGTTTGTAATATGAAATTAATTTTTTAAGTCTTGTATTCAAATTTCCACTTCCAACTTATTTTATTAAAAAATATTTTCGCTTCTTATGGTTGCACTAAGAGCAAATTCAACATATAACGCCGTACCAATTGCTAAAACTTTTTCATTTATATTAAAACGAGAATGGTGAAGTTCAAAATATTCGTCAGAATCCGGTTTTGATCCAATGCAAGCGAAAAATGAAGGAGCAATAGCGCGATATGCTGAAAAATCTTCAGCATACATTGTGGGATTCATCTCTTCTATTTTGATATTGGGCAGGTATTCTGTAGCTATCTTTTTAAGTAAGTGGTAAAGATTTTCATCATTGATTACAGCCGAATACCCATAACTATAAGTGAGCTTGCATTTTGTTCCATAAGAAGTATCTACGTCATCAAGCAATAATTTTATTTTTTGTTCTATAAATTCTCTTACGCGAGGTTGATGTGCTCTAACAATACCTTTAATTTCACAGGAATTTGGAATAATATTGGACATGGTGCCTGCATGAAACGAGCCAACAGTCACCACCGCACTTTCATTTGCAATAACATCATTTGAAATAATAAGATTTAAAGCTCGTACAATTTCTGCGCCAATTATTATCGGATTTACAGCTTTTTCTGGATATGCAGCATGACCACCCTTTCCAATAACTTCTATATTAAAAGCATCGGAACTAGCCCAAACAGGGCCACTTCCTGCCAATACTACGCCAACAGAAAATTCAGGGAATACGTGCGAACCATAAAATGCTTCTACATCATTTAAAAATCCGGATTTTACAAATTCTTCTGCACCGCCACTTCGCCCATCTTCCTCTGCGTGTTGAAAAATAAATTTAATCGTACCTGATAATTCATTCTTAATTCTATACAAAACATCTATCGCGCCAAGTAGCATTGCCGCATGACAATCATGCCCACAAGCGTGCATAATGCCTGGATTTTTAGATTTAAATTCCACATCCGTTTCTTCTTGTATTGGTAAAGCATCAATATCTGCTCTCAGAGCAACTACTTTTCCTGGTTTTTCGCCTTTAATAACAGCTATAAGTCCAGTTTTGGTCGGTCTTAGAATATCTAATTCAGGATAATTAGAAAGTTGTTCTATTATATATTTTGTAGTTTCGTATTCTTGAAACGACAACTCGGGAAACATATGAAAATGCCGACGCCATTCTACTATTTTTTGTTGATTAATGAATTCATCGACATTAATTTTTAAAGCGAATGTATGAATCGTGTGATTTGTAAAAAAGCAAAAAGCAATTAAAACCAAAATCAATATTTTTTTAATTTTTTTCATAGTAAACCTCTCTTTTGTTAAACTCAACAGACCTAATTTTCCTCATCTATATTTATTTTCTGACCCTCGTATCGGAAAATTTTTTGATCACGTAAACGTTCAATACAATAGAATTTATTGAAATTTTCATATTCGTAATCTAAAACATAGGTAACCAAAGAATAAATATAATTCTCTGGTTCATCGCCATAAATATTTTTCATTTCTTCAAGGCCACTGCGTTCTCTCAAAAGCTTTGATCCAATTGGAGCAAAATCCATATTTGATTTTGTCCAAATAATTACTCCATCTTCTTTGCCCCAATCAACTATCAAATATTTATGCAGTGGTTTTGGTACATTGGTCATAACCGTCCAGCAAGGCCATTCTTTTTTGCTATCACCATCAACAAAATTTTCTAATGAACAATTTTCCACGGTGGCAATTTTCCCCTCCGGAAATCCGTCGGGTTTAATGATAGCTCCAATTTTTAATTGACTTCTTTTCAACGCACACATGTTTATACCCTCCGTAATACAAATTAAAAAATAGATAGCAACATATCTTTTGCGATGGGCATTTCTTTGACATTAAAAGCACGATAGTTATAGTCAAAAATTGATGGCAAATTACTTTCTTTTAACAGAGCATCCAATTGACGCGACGAACCTTGAAAACGAGGATTAATTTCTATGAAATATAGCTCACCGTTTGCATAGATAAAATCAATTCCAACCACACCCAGATAACCCATAGATTGTATTTTTTTGCATATATTTGTAGAATACTGAATTAGTTTATTTTTGACATCATTCGAAATATCAATTTCAAAATCATTGCCCATGTACTCAATAATATTTGAAATTTCCAGTTCTTGTTTTGAGGGAGCAAAAATTTCAATTTGCTCGGAATTTATTACACAATGGATGTTGTATGATACATTATCACGCTGATATGCCGACAACGAATACTCGCAGTCAGAAATTAACTTAATTTGTTTATAATTATTGTTGTTAACAAGATATGTTTTCGAGCCACCACTTCCTACAGGAAGCTGTACAACCAATTCTTTTGAAATATCGCATAGTTTGCAGTAATCAAAATCTTGCCCCCTAATTATGTAATAATCCAACATAGGAACAATATTTTGCATAAGTTTATGCGTTTGATTTTTGTCATCTAAAATTTCAAGAAGTGGCATCGAATTTTTGCAAATTTGATGTACATATTCGGGTAAAACACATTCATTTACAAGTCTAGGATTATGCGCCATTATTTCTGTTGATTCGGTTAATTTTGCAATTCTTTCATTGTACAGTAAAATTTGCAAAGGATTTGTATCTGGATTCCAATAATCAAAATTTGCTTTATCTTTAAACAGCGTGATAGAATCGTTGAAAAAATCACTGTTTTCAATAGTTGTTTGCTTTGGCCCTACATAAATTTTTTTCATATTATTCATTCCTAAAGTGTATTATGAACACACGGACCGCATAAAGGCCCCATTTTAATTCCATATTTTTCACAAATTTTCTCACTTTTCGTTTTTGCCAAAATAAACAATTCTGCATTTGGAGGAATATTTGCCTCGCCATACGGGAATAACGGCGAAAGTACAGGATTACAGCCACGTTGTGCTAATTTTTCTACTCCTTTTAAAGTTTCTTCCAAAGATTCAAGCCCAACGATTAATACAGAACGAACATGATTTACCCCAAAAATTTCTACAGCTTGTTCAATAAATCTAAAATAATTTTCTTGACCAATAAGAAATTTTTCGGGGCAATAATACTTAAATTTGTCAGAATTATTTAATTCTATGTCTACAGCGATTCCTTGAATTCCGTTATCTTTAATATGGTTTAAATATGGTGCATATTGGCTTGAATCGGTATAACTTGTAAATCCACGCGGTGAAGTCATGAGGTCTAAACCCATATCACAATATTTTTTGCCAAAATATTCAATAATTTCTGTTAATTTTTTTAATCCATCTTCATCTTTAACATTGTTAGTTGATATAAATGAATGAGACGCATTGCTTTGAGCTAAGGCGATTTGAAACGCTTCATCAAGGCCTTCAATGTCATTAAAATTATAACCACTTTCTTTTGCGTTGCAAAATTTGCAACTATTTGCACATCCATGCATAGCTTGAATGCGAATACGATCCGTATAGGTATTTACATATTTTGTTATTTTTTTGCCTCCAATAAAGATATCTCCCTTCATATAATTGGGAGGAAAAATTAAAGTTGCCTCAAAAAGATTTTTTTCATTTTCTGAAATAAAAATCTTTTCATTATTTTCAACAAGTTTATATTTTGATTCTGGACGAACACTAACAGTAATATATTGATCATCAAAATGCATTGAAACTCCAGTACATGTAATGTAACTATTGTCCATAAACCAGATATCCGATTTAGAATTCAGAAATTTTTTCGCACCTTCCGAAATGCTAATTCCATTTTCAAATAAATTAGCCTTTAATACAAAACTTTCAGCAAGCATTTGTTTTACTCCTTTATTAAAGTGCAGCGAGTTAGCGGGTATAAATTTGTTCCTCTTTTTAATTGTCAGAATTTCCCAATATATCAAGAGCTCTCTGAGAAATACTTCGCCTGTCTTTTACCTTACAAGCATCTTCCCAATCTTTGTAACATGTTTCGCATTTATTAATATTACATAAATCATTTATGTTATAAGTAACATTAAATCTTTTAATGTTTTCAATAAATTCGGGCGAGCAATTTTTGCAATTCGCTGAATTCTGATACGGAAAAATTTCATTCCTTCCTACGAAACCTTCACCCTGACTACCGCTTAAAACTTGCTCGTCAAAATATCCACCGAGCCGAATATCTAATTTTTGTTTTTTTGTTTTGTCATATATACCTTTAACGATATTTTGCAAGCTCCATAGCCACGGAACTCTATAATAACCAATAGTATTAAGAAAGCTGACAAGCGAGTATTCTTGCAATGACGTAGGTTCAATAGATATAGCATCAAATCCAAGGTTAAAACAATCAACGCCGGTTTTTATTGCATCGTTAATCGATTCTTGCTCAGTTAAGAAGCAAGGTTTAAAATTCACATAAGCTAGTGCTTTGTAACCAAATTCATGCAAAATATCAACCGCTTTTTTCACAATCTCAAGATCTTCCAGCCCTTTATGGTGGCAAAGTTGGCGAATTGTTTTGTCGGTTGATTCGACGCCTACCCCTACTTCTACCAACCCATCATAGTACTCGTTTATTGCGGCAAGAATTTCCCTGTTCACGTACTCCACGCGAGATTCAATAATAACTTTTCTTATTTTCTTGAATTTATTAAGACTTAAAAAAATATACTTAACAGCACCTATTGCTATTTCATTTCGGTTTAATAAACTTCCCAAATTGTAAAGACAAACTATAGGGTAATTATCCAAATTAAAATTTTCAATTGGTTTTTCTAAACAAGAACCATCTATTACGGAATTCCATTGACTAATATAGTTTTCATTAGATATTGAGCCATCTAAAATAGTTCCGTTAAAATGCGAGCACATCGAACAACCGCCGGTTTTCTTGTAGTGTTCACAACCAGCTGCTCGCAACACAACCATAACTCTGTCAACTTCTTTATCTTCGAAATAAAACTTGTTTATTTCTAGCTTCGCAAGTTTGTTTTTATTAAATGTTTTCAACGGAACTTTGGTACGCAAAGATTTAATTTTATTCTCAAAAAGATTTAGCGCACTTTCAAACTCACCCATTTGTTTTCCTCCATCTTAGTTTACTAACTTATAGGTAAAAACCTCATGACTAATAGCAGGTTTGTACTTATTTTTGAAGAAATCCAAACTATCTGTTTCGGAACCTCCGGTATTTAACAATTGTATGCCTTGTTTTTGAAGATATCTACAGGTATTAACCAATTGAAAATCAGATGCCCCTCTTGTTGTTGGGTTGGATAGGTTTACAAACAAATTTGCTACATTGTTGCAAGAAACATCCCAAATAGTAAAACCCATAGGTTGTCCTTGTTTTATAAAACACAAGCCGCTTACTTCAAATTCTTCTTCCAGTAAACTAAAAAGTTCATTATAAAAACCAAATGTGTCTTCAATTTCTTTGCCCGTCGATACAAATTTTTCTTCCCAAAGTTTCAAAACCGATCTCATTGAATTTAACTGATTTTTCCCTTCGATAGGAATTATGTCTACTTCTTTACCCGCCCTTACACACATATTGCGAATTTTCATGAAGCGGCGACCTGCTAATTCAGATACAATTTTTGTATCAAGTATGCGCAAGGGATATTTCCAATCTAAAGTCTCTTCTATAATCCTTTTAAACACTAAATTGCCAGTTAATTGAGAATTTAATTTAACAAAGTCCAAATCAGTATATCTGCAAAGATAAATTTCATTTTCTCCATTGTTAATTTCTTGAATTATTTCTGTTGTTAATGAGAAATCTGAACTGTCACAAACCTCAGGGAATATTATTAAAGATTTACTGATATTGGGGTGTTTAATAACAACAACAAAGCTGCTTTTGTTAAGGTAAACCCATGTTCCTTTTCGGCCCGTCAAACAATAATATATTGCTGATAAAAGATACGAATCTATATTTTGGGATTTTACCATTGACAGTTTACGCACCATCTTATCAAATGTGAATTTTTCGCAGCAAACCATAAAAAATCCCTTCTCTTCTTTGTTTTAAACCATCAGTATAACCCTTTCAATCTGCGAAACTACGCATTTTAGTTTTTATTGCAAACTTTCATTGAAGATTGTATTTTTAATTTTATTTTTTTATAAATATGGATTGTGAACAAACCCAACATTGAATAATCTAATTGTTCCACAATTAAGAAATTTTTGCAAAAAATGGTGATTTAGAACACGAATTTTATATAAAAATGACCAAAAAAATTCAATTGTATTAAAACTGTTTTAATATCACCCAGAAAATAAATCATACCAAAAATTTTTGTTGAATTAAACAAATTTTGATTTAACTTTATCGGAAAAATACAAGAACCAATCAGAATCCGCAGCTAAAGATGGTGCGTTTTTAATTTCGTGGAAATCGGAAACGAACACTCCAAAAAGCAGCTAGAAACTGGGCTGATTAAAAATATAAAACATTTTTTTGCTAAAATGGAAGGCTACTTCAGTTTTATGGGAAGTCAATATCATATTGGTGTTGATTCTGGTGCGAGAGATGGGACTTGAACCCATACGAAGAATTCTCCACACGCCCCTCAAGCGTGCCTGTCTGCCGATTCCAGCACTCTCGCAAACACAAAATTTAATCGTCTGCAATAAAATTAATATTAAATGATTGTACAATAAAATATAAAAACTTGTCAACGCAGCATTTAAAAGTAATCAAGCCAAAAAACCTCTGGGTAGCTCTTATCAACGTGATTCGTAATTCACTACCCACTCCAACAAAAATTTAATAAAAACTACCTGTAATATAAATATTTATATGCAAAAAAATTCAAACGTCCTATTTTTGTATCGAATTCAACCGATAAAGTTGTTGGCAATTTTAGAAGTTTTTAAAAAAGGCTTTCGAGGCTAAAAACGCTGAGTAAACATCTATTTTTGAAACAATCTCAAAAGGAGAATGCATAGAAAGAACGGGAACTCCAACATCTACAACTTCTAGGTTTAGATTCGCAACAAATTTGGCAACCGTGCCGCCGCCGCCGCCATCAACCTTGCCCAATTCTCCCGTTTGCCAAATCACATTATTTTTATCAAGCAAACATCTAACTTGAGCCATAAATTCGGCAGAAGCATCGGAACTACCACTTTTACCACCCGTTCCTGTATATTTGGTGACCACAACCCCTCGGTTCAAATGGCAACTATTGTTTATTTCATAATATGAGGGAAAATTTGGATCAAAAGCCGCATTCACGTCCATTGAAAAACATTTTGAATTAGAAAGAACATGTCTTGCTTCTACTCCGTCTTGCTTCGCCAAATCTTCTATAAAGTATCTAAAAAACGATGAATTCATACCGGTATTTCCCCCGCTACCAACCTCTTCTTTATCAACTAAAACAGTTATAACGGTATCTTCTACGTCTTCGCAATTCAAAATACCCATCAACGAAACGTAAGCACATACTCTATCATCGTGACCATAAGCTCCTATCATACTTCTGTCAAATCCCAAATCTCTAGCTTTAAACGCCGGCACAACCTCTAATTCTGCCGATAAAAAATCGGTTTCTGTGATTCCATAATTTTCGTTTAAAATTTTTAAAATATTTAATTTAACGAGTCCAATTTCATTTTTAGAACCAACAACACCTTTTTCAGAAGCCAATAAACGACTCCCAACTAAAATGTTGAGATCTTCTCCTAAAAACACCTCTGAAATCGACTTTTTCATGCGTTCTCTTCCAAGATGCGGCAATAAATCACTCACGCAAAATTGAGGGTCTTCTTCGCTCTCTCCAATACAAATATCTACGCTTTCCCCATTTTTTTTGAACACAGTACCATGAAGAGCTAATGGTATCGCAAACCATTGATATTTCTTTATCCCACCATAATAATGAGTCTTAAATAATGCTATATCATTTAGTTCATAAATAGGATTGGGCTTTAGGTCGAGTCTTGGAGAATCAATGTGTGCAACAGCTACTTTCACACCATTTTTCGTCTTATTCTTTCCAATAACTGCAAAAACAATGTCTTTATTTTTGTTAACGTGATAAATTTTATCCCCAGCCTTATAATTAATGTTGTGATCAAATTTTTTAAATCCAAACTTCTCCGATAAAACGAGTGATTCCTTCACCACTTCTCTTTCTGTTTTTCCCTTATCCAAAAAATGTTTATATTCTTGACAAAAAACATCAATATTTTCAAGCTGTTTCTCATCCATAATTTTGCTTCCATGTTTAGAGTCGCGAAGCAAATTATTTTTCAATTTATCAAATTCTGAATTTTCTCCAATTTCCACCATAACGGCCCACTTCCCTTTCTAAAATCCATTCGGCTATATCTTTGCATAATCCAGTAAAATTTTCAAATCCTCAATAAGCCATCACCCACACAAATCATTTCAAATTTTTGCAATTCAATCTCGCTAATGCTTAACATTAAAACCATCAGGTCCACCAATGTTTACAATGTCCAAAGTTTCTTTGGTGTTTTCCGTTGTAAATACATTTTTCTGCCCATCAATAAAAACTCCGCCCGCTTCGTACTTATCCAAAAGTAAAATTCCTTTGTCTTTTCCTAGAACAAAACAAGCTCTAGCCAACGCACTTGCAATTACACCGTCATAATGAACAACCGTAACGGAAACGAGATCGTTGTCAACAGGAAATCCAGTAAGCGGGTTTATAATTTCATGGAAAAATTTACCATCTTGATAAAAGCTATTTTCGCCAAAACCAACAGTGGAAACGCAGGTATTTTTCACTTCTAAAAAGCCAAAATTCACACCCTCACTTCTCTTGAATGGATGCAAAATATTAACCCTAAAAGGTCCATTATCTTTCTTGTTACCATAAACTCCCACACTGTTACCCACGCGAATAATTCCCGCGGGGGCTCCATTTTCTTGATATTGCTTTATGGCAACACTACAAGCTGCTCCGTCTGTAACAGAATCTAAATCTAGGCGCGACTTCTCGTTAAAAAGTCTAGCCTTTAACACCTCCTTGTTTACTTTAAGGTACTTATAATTAACGTATTTTAAACCCTCGTTAATCTCTTCGATACTAGGGGTACTCTTTTTTTCCAAATAAAAATGCCAAACAACAGAAAGTGGTAAAATCGTGGGGTCGAAAGCACCCTCGCTGTCTTGAGCTACATTTAGACTTTTAATTAATATACTCAAAATTCCAGGGCTTGTGCTGATCCATTCATTTTCTGACTCATCATTTATTTTTTTGACTTGAGAATCATCATTGCGCCAAGAAACTTGAGAAAAAAGTAGATTAATCTGCTTTTCCGCCGCTCTCGAAGCTTTTTGTGCGCTATCTCCGTAAACAGTTTGTTGAATTTTTACCCCCATAATTTCGCTCGCAGAATCATATATTTTGTCATCGTGATCAAGAAAAGCGGAAAATAAAACAACAACCCCCGTGATGGTTACAACCAAAGTAAAAAGTAAAAACAGATACTCGGTATTTATTTTTTTGCCCACAAATCCTCACCACCCTTTATCAGAAGAAGCAAGTACTCCCATTAAAATTGTCACAGCACACGGTAGTAATCATTTAAACAAAACTTCAAACAATAAAAAATACATAATAATCTTTATTCAGCGCAGTTGCACGGTACAACAAAGTTAAAATTATCTCTCACCCGTAAATTTTAACACTCGTCAAAATATTTTACAATTATTTTTTTTGTAGTACAATAGCGTAAGTGGGATATTATGAGTCAGGAGGAAATTTTGGAAAGTTTTCTTAAGAGAACATGGATAGAAATAAACTCTGATGCATTAGAAAAAAATTACAGAAATGTTAGAAATATCGTAAATAAAAACAGCAAGATAATGTGTGTTGTAAAAGCAGATGCGTATGGCCACGGCGCTGGTTTTCTCTCGCGACTTTATCAGAATCTTGGAGCCGATTGGTTGGCCGTTTCTAACCTTGAAGAAGCTATACAAATAAGAAAAAACGGAGTCTACTTGCCAATACTTGTGCTCGGACACACTCAACCTAACATGGTTAACAAACTTGCGTTGTATTCAATAACTCAAACGGTTGCATCGCTAGAATATGCAAAAGAGCTCTCCCAAAAGGCATCGTACCTTGATTTTAATATAAATATTCACATAAAACTCGACACGGGCATGAATAGAATGGGGCTTGTTTATCAAGATGAAAGTGAAGACGAATGCACGATAAATGAAATTCGAGAAATATTCAATTTAAAACATCTGATTGCCAAAGGATTGTTTACTCATTTTTCAGAATCCGACAATTCAAAAAATCCAGACGATTACACCGCATGGCAATTTAATAATTTTAAAAGTGCTATAAAAAAATTAAGAGATCACGGCATTGAATTTAAGCTAAATCATTGCAGCAATAGCGGTGCTATTCTTAATTATCCGCACATGAATATGGATATGGTTCGCGCCGGAATAATACTTTATGGTCTTTTGCCTTCTAATAAAATAAAAACTCATACACAATTACACCCCGCAATGCAATGGAAAACAACTATTTCTCAAATAAAAAAAATAAAGCCAAATTCCGCGGTGAGCTATAACAGAACTTTCTATGCAAAGCAAGAAACTGTCGTGGCGGTAGTTCCCGTTGGATACGCAGATGGGTACCCAAGAATTCTTTCTAGCAAAGCAAAGATGATGGTATGTGGCAAAAAAGCGCCAATTGTGGGTGCGGTTTGCATGGACCAGCTCATTCTAGATATCAGCAACATTCCCGGTGTAACAATAAATTCCATTGTTACAATTTTTGGGCAGGACAATGACGAAAAAATTGATATTAATGAACTTGCTTTCCTTTCCAATAGGATAAATTATGAACTTATTTGCGTGATAGGTAAACGAGTTACAAGAATTTTTTTAAAAAAGGGAAAAATTATAGAAAAACTTAATTACATTTGCCCCACAGATTAAAAATCACATATTAAAAACCAAAATACAATCGGACAAAGAAGGAGTAACTGTGAAAAAAACAGATTTTTTGATACCAGAAAACGAAGATCTTACCAAAGCAATGAGGGCCATTAATTTGAATACTCACGGTATTGTTTTTTTAAAAGATTTTAAAAATAGAGTAAAAGCAAGTTTAACTGATGGCGATATTAGGCGCTATTTATTAAAATCAAATAATCTTTCAATTGCCGCATCCAGAATTGCAAATTACAATTTTATGTATATAAAAAAACATGAAATTTTAAAATCTAAAGAAATAATCTTAAAATCTAAAATAAACTGCCTACCAGTTTTGGATGAAAACCATGATTTAATATCCATTGCATTAATAGATAAAATTTTAAAATTTGAAAGCATTCCCGCCCTGGCAAAATCAGATACTCCGGTGATAATAATGGCGGGAGGAAAAGGATCTCGTCTAAAAAATTATTCAAATATTCTGCCAAAACCCCTTATTCCAATAGGAAATTATACGATCACAGAAAGAATAATAGAAAATTTTAGAGAATTTAATTACGATAACTTTTATATGATTATTAACCATAAAAAAAATTTAATTAAAGCTTATTTCAGCGAACTTAACAGTAATTATAAAATCAAATTCATAGAAGAAGCCGAACCACTTGGAACTGGAGGTGGATTAAAACTTCTTGAATCCGTTGTAGATAAAACTTTTTTTATAACGAATTGCGACATTACTATAGATGAAAGTTATATTGAAATTTACGATTATCACAAAAAACAACAAAATATGATAACTCTCGTTTGTGTGAAAAAAAATATAAACCTTCCTTATGGCATAATAAAAATTGACGAAAAAAACAATGTGAGAAGTATAGAAGAAAAGCCCAACATACCTTTCGTTACAAACACTGGATTTTATGTAATAGAGCCAGAATTTTTAGATTTTATAACAAAAAATGAACCTATAGACATCACAGATGTAATAAAAAAATGTATTGATTCAAACAAAAAAGTGGGCGTGTATAGAATTTTAGAAGATTTGTGGCAAGACATGGGTCAACCCAAAAATCTTGAAAAAATGGTAAAACTCTTTTATAAAACCGATTCAAGGAGGTACTCAGAACATAGAAATTGACGTGATAATTCTCAAAGAATCTAATAAAAATAAATGGGATAGCATTGTTGAAAAATTTAAAAACAATGATATCTATTTTAAAAGTTGTTACTCGTTGTTGTGTTCTTTATGTGGTGATGGAGATCCCATGCTATTTTATTATGAAGAGAAAGAAGCAAAAATTTGCCTTGTAGCTTTAAAAAAAGATATTTCCAAATGCAGAAAATTTGAAAATTTAATCGAAAACAATAAATTCTATGATCTTTCCACTCCATACGGATATAGTGGTTTTCTTGTCGAAAATCAAAGAAAAAGTTATAAATTCTTGGATAATTTTTTTGATAAATTTACAACATATTGTATAAATAATAACATTGTTAGTCTATTTATAAGATTTCATCCCACTTTACAAAATCAATGCGGGTTTGAAAAGTTTTGTAAAATTATAAAGTTAAAGAAAACTGTATATATTGATACAGAAAATCAAGAAAAAATCGTTAAAAATATCTCCAGTAAATGCCGAAATACAATACGTAAGGCCCAGAAACTTGGTGTTAAAATAAAAATAGATAAAGGCGAAGATTTTGATAAATTTATAGAAATATATCTAGAGACAATGAACAAGAATGATGCAAACAAATACTATTATTTCAATAATGAATATTTCGAATATATGACTAAAAATATGAGCGAAAATCTTGCATTTTTTTATGCAAACTATAAAAATAAAACCATTGCTTCTTCAATTATCCTATACTGTAAAAATCATGCCCATTATCATTTGAGTGGTACAAAAAGTGAATACAGGAACTTTTCAGCTAACGATTTAATACTGTTTGAATCTGCTGTTTGGTGTTCAAAAAATAGCATTAAAAACTTTCATCTTGGCGGAGGAATCGACGGCGAAGATAACCTCTTTTCTTTTAAAAAGAAATTCAATAAAGACGGTATTATTGACTTTTATATAGGAAAAATTATTTTCGATAAAGAAAAATTTGAATACTTGATAAATCTCAGAATAGAAAATGATAAAAACTTCGATCAAAATACCAACACAATTATCACATACAGAGGTTAACGCTTTTGTGTTTTTGCTTCAAATCAATCATTTATTGAAAATTGTCTTTAAAACCAAAAAAATAGTTTTTAATTCTAATTTTACATCAAACCAAAAATTAAAATTTTTAAGATATAAAAGATTGTATTTCATTTTTTGCGGTAAAATTTCGTTTAGATAAATAAAATCAACATCTTCACTTTTTTTAATTAAAAATTCTTCATTTTCAAATTTTATACTTGCAAATGAGGTCACTCCCGGAGGCATCAAAAGAGTGGCTTTCATTTCGTCGGTATAAGACAAAACATATTTTTGAATTTCGGGTCTTGTTCCAACAAAACTCATGTCTCCGATCAAAACGTTAAATATTTGCGGAAGTTCATCAAAACGAAATCTTCTTATAATTTTGCCAACTCTAGTTATTCTTTTATCTTCATTCACAGTTATGAGTGGCCCTTTATTTTCAGCATTTTCAACCATTGTCCGAAATTTAAGAATCATAAAAATTTTTCCATATCTGGCAACTCTCTTCTGTTTAAAAAAAACTGGACCAGGAGAATCAATTTTTATAAAAATTGAAATTAAGATGGCAAGCGGTGTAAGAAATATGCACAGAACCAAAGAAAATACAATATCAAAAAAACGTTTAATTACTAACTGAAGGGGCTTTTTTTTTATATTTTGGTAATATTTTAGAACTTTATCATTTTTCATATCTTCAGGCAATTTATCCCATTTAGTTAAAAACACCGCACCCTCTCCCTCGTTCAATTTTAAATTTATTTTGCGAAAATCTTAAAATTCCTAATTGACTTTAGAATGAACAAACAACAAATTCGATTCCAACAAACACTATGAAGATTTTACTGTTTTAAATTTTTTCAGTCAAATTCTTCGAAAATAAAGGTAACTGCTAAAATTTTATGTGTTGAAAACAAAAAACAACCATGCTAGAATCCCAGGTAGATATTTTTGATGCGAAAGTGGTGATTTCATTGTGGATTCTCAAAGAAAACAAATACGTTTTTTAGTTGTGGTTGCCTTAATATTATGTTCAGCAACAGTTTTTTATAATGCCTTCTTTGCGCCCAAAACGGATATGGAAGAGATCATATATATAGATGGTAAAAATACAGAAGAGTTGTATGAATGTAATTCTGAACAAAAAAAAGATCTCGAATTTGAATCGGAAGAAAAAATTAATATTAACCTTTCGAGTGTGGAAGATCTTTCGGAAAATCTTCCCGGAATTGGTAGATCTATTGCCGAAAGAATAGTTAAAAAAAGAGAAGAGTTTGGATTATTTCTTGATATAAATGACATTAAAAATGTAAGTGGAGTAGGGGAGAAAAAATTTGAAAAAATAAAAGATTTTATTTGCGTTTAAAACATCCGTTTGATTATCAAACGTCAAGTGTTCGATGACCAGATTTAACTTTAACGCAGTTGCTTTAATTGATCAATGCATTTTTATCAAGAAACAATAATAAAACCCACTCTGCAATAAACAGAATGGGCTTGTAACTTAAACCTTAAAGCTTAGTTTTTAAATTTTAGTTAAATCTAAATACTTCTTCTTTTCTTAAGATTTGAATTTAACAAATATCCAAAACCAACAACCGAGGCAAGTAAAGAGGCCATTGCAAAAATTAGGAAGCTCGAATTTGAATTGTCAGCTGTTGCTGGAACAGATTTTCCGCCACCCTTGCCATCTTTGTCACCGTCTTTGTCGCCATCTTTTTCGGTGTTAATCTTGCTATTTTTAACTTCTTTTTTTGCATTTTCAACTTCTTCTTTTGATTTACCATCGGGTTTTTTTGACTTATCTTCGGGATTATTTTTTGGTTGCCCATCTGGCTTGGCATCAACTTTCTTTGATTTGCCATGAGGTACTTCTTTTTTTTGCTTGGACTCACCAGTACCTCCTTCTGCGCTAACATTAAAAGATTCGTTAACCGCAAAGGATCCCACAAAAGAAAACAACATAGCAAAAGCTAACAACGAAACTACTCTTTTACTCTTCATAAAAATAAATCCTCCAAAAAATTAATTTCAAGTAAGCAAAATATGCGGCTTATTCGGGATTACAACATCGACGTTACAAAAACTCACAACTATTTAATCAAACAAGCTTAAAATTCTAAAATTTCTTAAAATAAAGAAAAATTTGCTCGCTACGTTGCTATGTATTTGATGTATACATAGAGTATTGTTGAAATTGCACATACTTAACTTACTACACTTATATTCTAACATTAAAACTTATAAAAGTCAATAAATAATTAAAATATTTATATAATAATATATTATTATATATTTTACCTGTAGAATTTGTAAAATAAAAACAAATCCACCCCCTTTTTGGAGATGGATTGTAATTGTTTATAGTTCTTATCGTAACTTCAAATTGCTTCCTTTTCTTTTTTTAAGATTTGAAATCAAAAAACTTCCGAAGACAAGTGAAGTGATTGAGGAAATAATTGCTAAAAACAATGATTGATTCATATTAAAATTATCGCTTGTACCTGGAACTTTACCTGCTTTGCCAAAGATATCATCATTCCAACCACCGCCTTTTCCGCCAATATTATTACCTTTAATGCTTGAAGGTTCTGTGTCCATTAGAGGTGCGATTCCTTTAGCATTATTCAATTTTTGTTTTTTATTGGGATCAACTGCAGCAGCACCGGTTTTGCTTGGGTCGCTACTGTTGCTTTTTTTCAGCGGCATCGATGATTTATTTTTTGAGTCGTCAGCGTCTGTCTGAGTACCTTTGGATTCTTTACCTTTGCTATCGTCGAGTTTTTCTTCTTCGTAGGTGTCTGACAGCGATGATTCATCTAGGGGATTTACTGTGCCAGTCTCGTCGAAAGTAATTCTGCTGCTAGGTTCCTCCCCTTCTTTTTTGCGTTCCTCTTTCAAAAAATCCGATACAATGCTTATCAGCCCGCTGATAAAGTCATCTGCCCAATATTGTTCTTCAAAAAAACTCAATAAAAAACTAGCTTCAGAAAAAGCATTCTTCTGTGTATCAGTGATTGGTGTTTCTTTAAAAATCTCTTCCATTTGCAGTTCCCTTACTTTTTTGTCGCCCTCGCTATCTTCTGTGCGCATCTCGCGCAGCGGGAATAATTGAGGGTATTCTGAATGAATCAAAACCATAGTATTTTTAATAATATTTATATCCTCGTCTTTGATTTCTTCACCCCGTAAAACACGCTCGAAGACACCAAAAAAATTTTCTAAATAATAATCGACCAGGGCCGCGCGGCGGTCAAGGAAGTTGGACTTGATTTGGTTCACAGTTACTTCAATCTGTTTTACCAATTTCTGAAGTTCCGCGGCATCTTTCGTTGCCGGTAAAATATTTTTCCGAACTGCAAGCTTCAGATTCCCGGAAGCATTATTCATATCCGATATTTTTCTCGCTTTCTCAAAAAAAACTTCAATTTGTCCTTGTGAAAGTGATTTCGTGTTTTCGGCAAAAACCTTTTCTTCATAACCATCAAAGCCGCCTAAAAGACTAATTCCGCCCGAAAGCATAACAGTAGCCGCCAATAATGATACAATTTTTTTACTTTTCATTAAAAAATAAAGCCTCCTAAAAAATAATTTAACAGAAAATTATACATAAATTTACACTTTACTAAATAAATTGCTTCGTTTAAACATGTGATGTTAATAACATTAGTTTTTATTTTGTCGTTTAATAGAATAAAAATATAGAAAATACAGCATCGAATTCTGTTTAAAGATAATTTTAAATTATAATTTTAAAATAGTCAATAGGTAAAAAACCCCATTTAAATAATTGTGCAATTATTTCGTGATATAATTTTAATTGATTTTGAAAATAATTGGCTAATTGGCTAGTTTCATCAGCAAAAATTCCAAATCGAAACTAAGCTATTAAAGCCTAATCGATAATTTTATTTTTTGCAAAAAATAAAATTTATGTATAAAATTGTTTTGCAAATAATTCTCATTACCCAACACTAAATATTAAAAGCAAAACTACAAAATGACAAACTTAAATTATGTATGTTTTGATGCAAATTCGATTATTTTTAGAAACTCATCGCTAACAAGCGATGCACTACCAATAAGAACTCCATCGGTATTGGCTTTGGACAAAATTTTTGATAAATTTTTAATATTAACAGAGCCTCCGTATAAAACTTTCATCGTTGCAGAGGCACCTTTATTGTAAATTTGATCTACGACCCGATGAATTTTCTCGCACATTTCGTTAATTTTTTCAATCTTTTCAATATCTCCCGATCCTATGGCCCAAAGCGGTTCATAGGCTATGGACACTTTCGATAAAGAATTAATATCAACACCAAATAAAGCAATCTTTGTTTGCATTAAAATTATTTCATCCGCTATTAATTTTTCTTTTTCAGATAAAGACTCACCTACACAAATCACCACATCGAGACCGTTTTTTATGGCAGATCTCACTTTTAAATTTATGATCTCGCTGGTCTCAGAAAAATATCGCCTGCGTTCACTGTGACCCAAAATTACAAAATCAGCACCTATTCTCGAAAGCATTGATGCGGAAATTTCTCCGGTGAATGCGCCGTTTTCTTCAAAATAACAATTCTGAGCCCCAATCTTAATAGGGCTAGATTTGCTCTTATCAATACAGGTGCTAAGACAAATAAATGGCACAGAAACAGCAATCTCGCAATTTGGTTTCGCTTCTGCTTCGTAATCAAGAACTTTTTGTAAAAAATCATCAGATTCTTCAGGGGTCTTGTTCATTTTCCAATTACCGATGATAAGTGGTTTTTTCAGCACAATAAATCCCCTCGCGATATTAGTAGGTTTTGAATATTTTATGTTCAAAACCACTTTCACGTTAACAAAAAACTTGTTTTCAATCAAAAAGAATTCAAAACATTAAAATAATATCGTTTAAAATTGTCAAATATCTAAAATTTTATTAAATCCAAATCCACAAAGAACATCCACGGCATTTTCAAGACTTACTTAGCTCTATATCTTCAACCAAATCGGCATATAAAAAATATTTAATTTATCAAACCACCTACAAAAACACGATGATCTTTGTTATTGTTGGCAAAAATATAATTTATTTTTATAAATATTAAGAATCAACTTCTAATTGTTTTTAATACTTAGTGTTTGTTCCAATTTCAAAATTAAACATACCAACGCAAAGACCTATTTATCACTCAAACAAGTTAAGCCAGGTAGATCTTTTCCTTCCAAAAGAGCAAGAGAAGCTCCACCTCCGGTAGAAATATGACTCACTTTTTCTGCATAACCAAGCTTTTTAACCGCCGCGGCCAAATCGCCACCGCCAATTATAGAAAATGCATCGCTTTCGACAACCGCCTTGATAACTGCAAATGTACCATTTGAAAATTTTTCCCACTCCGCAACTCCCATCGGGCCGTTCCATATTACAGTTCCCGCTCCATTTAGAGCTTCCTTGAATAAAACTTCGGTTTTAGGACCAATGTCAAGCCCCATCCAACCCTCTGGAATGCTATCGGATTGAACGGTTTTAAATTCGGTATTTGGTGAATACTCTGTACCAACTCTATTATCGACGGGGATTATAAACTTTACCAATTTATCTTTGGCGGAAGCCATTATGTCAGCGGCCAAGCTAACTTTATCGTTTTCGCATATAGAGGTTCCAATTGAATACCCAAGAGCATTCATAAAGGTATAAGCCATGCCGCCACCTATCACCAGCGTGTCAACCTTTTCAAGTAAACTGTGAATAACTCCTATTTTATCTGATACTTTTGCTCCTCCAAGTATCGCGACAAAGGGCCGCTTAGGCTCTCTTAAAGCTTTCGTTATTGTTGATACTTCCTTCAACATAAGGTATCCACATGCAGATGGCAAATATTCCGTCACACCAACGGTAGAAGCATGTGCTCTGTGCGCTGTTCCAAATGCATCATTTATAAAAACTTCAGCAAGTGAAGCAAGTTGTTTTGAAAATTCGGCGTCATTTTTTTCTTCACCCCTGTGAAAACGCACATTCTCAAGCAGCATAACGTCCCCTTCGTTTAAAGAAAGGGCGAGATTTTTTGAGTTGCTACCAGCCACATCTCCAGAAAGTTTGACATCTTTTTTTAATATTTCAGAGAGATAATTTGCCACTGGTCTCAGTGAAAATTTAGAATTAAATTTTCCACCTGGCCTGCCTAAGTGCGAACAAAGTATAACTCTTGCCTTGCGATCAGTTAAATAACCAATAGACTTTAAAGACTCAGTTATTCTTCTGGTATCTGATATCTGTCCAGTTTCGTCAAATGGAACATTAAAATCACAACGCATCAAAACTCGCTTGTTATAAACATCAACATCTTCTATTGTTTTCTTATTCAAATAATTCATAAAGCCCCTTTAGCCCCCTAAGTTTAATTGTGACCTTACTCTAAATCTGCATAAAGCATAGAACTAATTTTAAACAAACAATTTTCAAAAACTACTCTCATATTGTACGGTAAAATTCCAGAAAACTCAATAGGTACTTCAAGGTACATTAATTGTATAAAATCAAAATAAATATACTTATAAATCTAAAGAAATAATTGGATACCAAAACAAAAATAACACTTCTTAAATTAAACAGACATTCCAAAATCAAAAAAATATCTGACTTTGAAATTAAAGCAACAGCCAAACATCCAGAACTTAACAAAACGGTATATTGTGAAAATAATACGCGATAAAAATTAATTAAACGTTAAAAAATCGTAAAATCAATAAAATCTAAATACAATAAATACAATTCGACACAAAAATAGCTAAACATCGAAAATAACAAGACCAAGCAAAACAATCTGCCACAAAAAACAACACAGTGTAATCTTATTTGAAAACAAAACAATCAAACTAATGAAACTAAACACAACAAAAACATCGCACTGTAGTTTTGCCCGTAATTAAAACAATTCTAAATAAGCAATTTCAAAGATTATCACTATATCTCAATTTAAATCTAACAAAAAATCTTTTAAATTTAGACAAAAATATAAAAACTTTTGAACTATAAATTTGTACAACAATACATATTAAA
This sequence comes from Oscillospiraceae bacterium, assembly GCA_031268405.1. GTDB lineage: Bacteria > Bacillota > Clostridia > Oscillospirales > Acutalibacteraceae > JAITRE01. The sequence continues at coordinate 29,648 of JAIRXF010000017.1, read as the reverse complement.
GCAACCATGAATTACCAACGATAATGCGCAAAGGCCTTATTTGCTTCTGCCATTTTGTGAGTATCCTCTCGTTTTTTGAAAGATCCCCCCGTGCTATTTATAATATCGAGTATTTCGTTAGCAAGTCGCTCTTTCATGGTTTTTTCATTTCTCAGTCTGGAATATTTGGTTATCCAGCGAAGACCCAATGTCTGGCCTCGTTCGGGAGAAACTTCGATAGGAACTTGATAAGTAGCCCCCCCAACACGACGAGCTTTAACCTCAAGAGCGGGGATCACATTTTCCATGGCCTTATCAAAAATTTCAAGCGGCTCAGTGGAAGTTCTTTCTTTTATAACGTCAAACGCATCGTAAACTATTCTTTGAGACACACCACGCTTACCATCTAACATTATATTATTGATAAGGCGTGTAACTAATTTTGAATTGTACATTGGATCTGGTAAGACATCGCGTTTTGAAATAGAACCTCTTCTTGACAATTTTATTCCTCCTTAATGCATTGAACAAACCGGCACCAACCCCCGAAACCTAAAATTAACCTTTGGCGGCACCTGCTTTTGGACGCTTCGCTCCATATTTAGACCTCGCTTGAAGACGCTTAGCAACCCCTTGTGTATCAAGAGCACCTCTGATGATGTGATATCTAACACCCGGCAAATCTTTAACTCTGCCACCACGTATTAACACAACACTGTGTTCTTGAAGGTTGTGATCTATTCCAGGAATGTAAGCCGTCACCTCAGAACCATTAGAAAGCCTAACCCTGGCTATTTTCCGTTGAGCTGAATTGGGCTTTCTTGGAGTAGCAGTCTTAACAACAACACAAACGCCTCGCTTTTGTGGGGATCTTTGAACCATAGCCTTACGTTTTTTAGAATTCCATCCCTTTAAAAGAGCTGGAGATTTTGCTTTTTTCTGTGTGACCTTACGTCCTTTTCTAACCAGCTGACTTACGGTTGGCATATCTACACCTCATTAAATACTAAATATACAAAATACTGAATTTTAAAAACCCACACGAATATCGAAACAAAATCTGTAACTATTATTTTGACAAAACAGTAGAATTTTATTAATTTGCGGCAACTCAAAAAACGCTTAGTTGACCTAATTTAACGATAATAATCAGATGCCAAACATCTAAAAATTTCAAACAAAAATCAATAAACATTTACGAACCACACGCCAGACTTTATTAGATTCTATCATAGATGAACACCAATTGTCAAATCAATAAATCAATCAAAATTTTTTATCTCAAAATATCTTATAAGCTAAATAAGTGATAAATTTCAATCGCTTTTTATCTAAATTAACGCTGGTTCCAATTTAAAAATATAATACCTTTTCTCAACTAGCGCTAGTTCCCGGAAGGGATGTATCTACAAAAACCTCATCATAATCATAAATACCAGTGCCAGCTGGAACTAATTTTCCTATTATTACATTTTCTTTAAGTCCGGTCAAAGAATCCACTTTGCTTTTAATTGAAGCATCTGTTAAAACTCTGGTGGTCTCCTGAAAAGATGCTGCTGATAGGAAGGAATCCGTGGCAAGGGACGCCTTAGTTATACCCAACAAAACAGGTATACAAACCGCCTCAGATAACCCATCTTTACCCTTCTCAATCTTTTGCTTAATCTTTTCATTCTCGATGTCAAAAGTAACTCTTTCAACCAAAGATCCTGGCAAAAATTTGGTACTTCCTTGGTCTTTAATTTTTACTTTTCTTAACATTTGACAAACTATAATTTCAATGTGTTTATCGTTAATATCAACACCTTGCATGCGATAAACTTTTTGCACTTCAGCTATCAAATAATCCTGAACAGCCTCTCTGCCGCTTATCATAAGGACATCGTGTGGATTTGCAGAACCCTCAGTCAGGCGATGACCCGATTTAATCTCTTCGCCTTCTTCTACACGAATTCTCAATCCAAAAGGAATAAGATAAGCAACTTGCTCGTCTGTTTCTTTGTTGCAAACAACTACGTGGCGATTATTTTTTATTTCCTGAAAACTAACAGTGCCAGCTATTTCGCTAATAACAGAAAGACGCCTTGGTTTTCTTCCTTCAAAAAGCTCCTCAACGCGGGGTAAACCTTGAGTAATATCATCACTATCGTTACCTGCAACTCCACCCGTGTGAAAAGTTCTTAAAGTCAGCTGTGTACCGGGCTCTCCTATAGATTGAGCAGCAATAATTCCAACAGCTTCACCAATATTGGACGGTAAACCCGTTGCGAGGTTGGAACCATAACATTTCTTACAAACACCCTTTATGGCTCGACAACCCAGAACAGAACGAATTTCTATTTCTCGCACATTAAGATCAACAATTATTTTAGCATCTTTAGCATCCATCAATTTATTTTTTGAAACCAAAACCTTACCCGTCTCTGGGTCTTTAAAATCTTCGCAAAGATATCTTCCGATCAAACGCTCAAACAAAGGCTCTATTGACTCTTTTCCATCTTTAATTTCAAAAACAACTATTCCACTTTTAGCGTTGCAATCATCCTCACGAATAATAACATCTTGCGAAACATCAACTAAACGTCTTGTAAGATAACCCGAGTCTGCAGTTCTAAGAGCCATGTCCGCAAGACCTTTTCTGGCGCCCCTAGAAGAAATAAAATACTCAAAAATATTAAGACCCTCACGATAGTTAGATCTAATTGGAATTTCAATAGTTTTACCAGAGGTATTTGCAATAAGCCCACGCATTCCAGCAAGCTGTCTGATTTGACTCATAGAACTTCTGGCACCAGAATCAGCCATCATAAATATTGGATTCGGGGCGCTCAAGTTGGCTTTAAGCGCCAAAGTTACTTCATTTGTGGCACCATCCCAAACCTTTAAAACATGAGTATATCGTTCTTCATCGGATATAAGACCTCTATTAAATTGGTTAGAAATTTGGTCAATTTTCTTTTCAGCAGATTCGATGATGGCTTTTTTTTCATCAGGAATTATCGCATCCCTAACAGAAACAGTGATGGCCCCTTTTGTAGAATATTTAAAACCAAGAGTTTTGATATCATCAAGAACTTTCGCGGTTTTTTTAGCACCGTGTAATTTTATGCAACAATCTACAATTTGCCCTAATTTTTTATTATTTACAAGAAAATCTATTTCAAATCTAAAAAAATTTTCCTCGATTGAACGATCTACAAAATCAAGATCTTGTGGTATTTGTTGGTTAAAAATAATGCAACCAGCAGTAGTTTCTATTATTTTAGAAACAGTTTTTTTATCTATTTTCATGGTTCTTCTAACTTTGATTTTTGAATGTAAACTGATCACACCCAGCTCATAAGCCATCACGGCTTCATCTGGGTTCATAAAAATTTTCCCTTCCCCTTTTTCTCCATCTTTTACAAGAGTCAAATAATAAGATCCCAGAACCATATCTTGAGTGGGAACAGCCATTGGCCTACCATCAGAAGGCTTTAAAAGATTGCCTGCTGCCAACATTAAAAATCTCGACTCTGCTTGAGCTTCGGCTGAAAGTGGCACATGCACAGCCATTTGATCACCGTCAAAATCAGCGTTGTACGCAGCGCAAACAAGAGGATGAAGTTTCAGAGCGTGACCCTCTGCTAAAATTGGTTCAAAAGCTTGTATTCCTAGCCTGTGAAGGGTGGGAGCACGATTCAACAAAACCGGATGACCTTTAATGACAACTTCGAGAGCATCCCAAACTTCAGGTTTTACTCTATCAATGGCCTTTCTTGCGGCCTTTATATTGCTAGAAACTCCAGTTTCAACAAGTCGCTTCATAACAAAGGGTTTAAATAATTCTAATGCCATTTCTTTGGGCAGTCCACATTGATAAATTTTAAGCTCGGGGCCAACAACAATAACAGAACGACCCGAATAATCCACACGTTTTCCAAGAAGATTTTGCCTAAATCTACCCTGTTTTCCTTTAAGCATATCAGATAAAGATTTAAGTGGGCGATTATTAGCACCCGTAACGGGGCGTCCACGGCGACCATTGTCTATTAACGCATCAACGGCTTCTTGCAACATTCTTTTTTCATTTCTAACTATAATGTCGGGTGCGCCCAGACCCAAAAGCCTCTTTAAACGATTATTTCTGTTGATAACTCTTCTGTATAAATCGTTAAGATCTGATGTTGCAAAACGTCCACCGTCAAGCTGCACCATGGGACGGATGTCGGGTGGAATTACAGGCAAAGCCTCGAGTATCATCCATTCGAGCTTATTTTCAGAAAATCTAAAAGATTCGACTATTTCAAGACGTTTAAGTAAACGAAAACGTTTTTGTCCATTTGTGTGGGTAAGTTCTTCTTTTAGTTGTTTGGATAGAGAATCAAGATTGATTTCTTCAAGGAGTTTTTTTATAGCCTCCGCGCCCATAGAAGCTTCAAAATCTTCGTCATATTTTTCACGCAAATCTCTGTATTCTTTTTCGGTTAAAAATTGACATTTAACAACTTCTTTTGCGCTACCAGGATTGGTAACTATATAAAGAGAAAAATACAAAACCTTCTCAAGCATTCTTGGAGATAAATCAAGAACCAACCCAATTTTAGATGGAATACCTTTAAAATACCAAATATGTGAAACCGGAGCCGCCAGATCTATATGACCCATGCGCTCTCTTCTTACTTTGGATTTAGTAACTTCAACACCGCACCTATCGCAAATTTTGCCCTTATACCGAATTCTTTTGTATTTTCCACAATGACATTCCCAGTCTTTTTTGGGCCCAAAAATTCGCTCGCAAAACAAACCATCTTTTTCGGGTTTTAAAGTCCTGTAATTAATAGTCTCTGGCTTTTTGACTTCACCAAAAGACCATTTTCTGATTTGTCCGGGTGAAGCAAGTCCTATTTTTATCTGTTCAAACACATTAAGTGCCACTCTCTATACGCCCCCATCTATGTCGCTTAATATTATTAATTCTCAAAACCGTCAGCACAACAATCGGATCAAGACTAAACAAACTCTTAAAAACCTACAAAACACTAAAACTTCGAATCACATTAATCTATAATTCATTTCTCAATCATTAACTCCTGCAATTCTCGCAGCAACATCGAATTCAAACCTCAACATCTTTGAGCAAAACATTAAACCTTATAAATCCCGCGTGCAACCTCGACTCATAATTTTTGTTTTCCACCATTAAACTCGCATTTTTGCAACAACTCTGATCTTAACCCCTGGTATCTTCAAGAAGCGATTCCAAATCAAAAGTTTCAGTTTGCCTATCTTCCTCATCTATAAGCTCTGCTTCATACGGAGTTTTACCGTCGCTAAGATTGCTTGAGTCGTTTAAGGCAAAGCGATTAGATGACTCGATTGTTGCTCCTCTTTTCACAGCATCTCTGTGTGACCCTAATCCCGGACTATCGTTTTCATCAAAATTTCTTCTAAGGTCAACCTCTTTTTGATTCTTTTCGTATACTCTTACATCAAGTCCCAAAGATTGAAGCTCTTTTATTAAAACTTTAAACGATTCAGGAATACCAGGTTTTGGAACATTTTGCCCTTTAACAATGGCCTCATAAGTCTTGACACGTCCCACAACATCATCCGATTTTACTGTTAAAATTTCCTGCAATGTATATGCCGCACCGTAAGCCTCAAGAGCCCAAACTTCCATTTCTCCAAACCTTTGACCTCCAAATTGAGCCTTTCCACCAAGAGGCTGCTGGGTTACCAAAGAGTAAGGACCGGTGGACCTAGCGTGTATTTTATCATCAACAAGGTGATGTAATTTTAAAAAGTACAAATATCCAACAGTAACGGGATTATCAAAACACTCCCCTGTTCGACCATCTCTAAGAAGAATTTTCCCACTACTTTCACATCCTGCCTTCTCAAAACAGGAAAATATATCTTCTTCGCTAACACTGTCAAAAACAGGCGACATAATTTTCCATCCAAGAGCCTTAGCCGCATATCCAAGATGAACTTCAAAAACCTGTCCGATATTCATACGAGAAGGAATACCAAGCGGATTAAGAACAATATCGAGCGGAGTCCCATCGGGCAAAAACGGCATATCTTCGACAGGAAGAATCCTAGAAACAACACCTTTGTTCCCGTGTCTACCTGCCATTTTATCGCCAACCGAAATTTTCCTTTTTTGAGCAACATAACATCTCACAACCTTATTTACCCCGGGATAGAGCTCATTTTTACTATCTTCTCTAGTAAAAACCTTAACATCAACAACTATTCCATATTCCCCGTGAGGCACTCTTAAAGATGTATCTCTAACCTCTCTGGCTTTCTCTCCAAAAATCGCCCTTAATAAACGTTCTTCAGCTGTGAGTTCTGTTTCTCCTTTTGGAGTAATTTTGCCAACCAATATATCTCCAGACTTGACCTCCGCTCCCACGCGAATTATGCCAAATTCGTCGAGATTTTTAAGAGAATCCTCACTAACATTCGGAATATCTCTGGTAATTTCTTCGGAGCCAAGCTTTGTGTCTCGCGCCTCAATTTCGTATTCTTCCATATGAATAGAAGTGTAAATATCCTCTCGAACTACTTTCTCGCTTATCAAAATAGCATCTTCGTAATTGTACCCCTCCCAAACCATAAATCCAACTAAAACATTCTTGCCAAGACTAATTTCTCCGTTGCTTGTTGAGGGGCCATCTGCTAAAACTTCGCCTTTTTCAACTCTTTGCCCAGAATTAACAGTTGGAACTTGATTAAAACAAGTGCCTTTATTGGATTTTGCGAACTTGGCTACCTTTAGCGTTTCAGTTTTGCCAGAGTCGTAATCAATCGTTATAGCATCCGCGTGAACCTTTCGAACTATTCCTTCTTCTTTAGAGAGAACACAAACCCCCGAATCCACGCCAGCCTTATATTCCACGCCAGTGCCAACAATAGGGGCCTCTGTTGTTAGCAATGGAACAGCTTGCCGCTGCATATTTGAACCCATCAAAGCTCTACTTGAATCGTCGTTCTCAAGAAATGGTATCATGGCTGTCGCAACCGAAAATACCATTCTGGCGCAAACATCCATAAAATCTGCCCGGCTTCTATCAATCTCTACAAATTCCCCGCGAAATCTTCCATTGATTTTACTGTTAACAAAATGACCATTTTCATCAAGCGGCTCATTAGCTTGTGCCACAATGAATTCATCTTCAACATCGGCGGTCATATACACAACTTCATCGGTGACGTGTCCTTTTTCTTTGTTGACACGGCGGAAAGGAGCTTCAATAAATCCATACCTATTAATACGCGCAAAAGTTGCCAAATAAGAAACCAGCCCAATATTTGGACCTTCTGGCGTCTCAATTGGACACATTCTACCGTAATGACTATAGTGAACATCACGAACCTCAAATCCAGCACGATCCCTGGAAAGTCCACCTGGACCTAGAGCAGAAAGACGACGCTTATGCGTAAGCTCGGCAAGGGGATTTGTTTGATCCATAAACTGGGAAAGAGGCGAAGATCCGAAAAACTCCTTTATTGCAGCTACAACCGGCCTTATGTTTATAAGAGACTGTGGCATAAGAGAATCAGAATCCTGTGCACCCAAAGTCATTCTCTCTCTAATTACACGCTCAAGCCGCGAAAATCCAATTCTAAATTGGCCTTGCAAAAGTTCGCCGACACAACGTATTCGTCTGTTGCCAAGATGATCAACATCATCAACGTTACCAAGACCATGAGCCAAACAATTTAGGTAATTAATGGAGGTGAAAATATCATCAATAACGATATGCTTGGGAACAAGCTCGTCGGCTCTTGAACGAATCTCTCTTATTATCTCATCATCGTTGTTGGCTTTACTTAGGATTTCAGAAAGTAAAGATAATCTTACTTTTTCATCGATTCCACATTTTTCAACAACTTCTTTGCTGACAAATTCACTAAGATCTGCCATAGAATTAGATATAACTTTAACTTCTTTTCCATCTATTAAAACATAGGCTTTATCAATACCAAGCCTATCTATTTTAAGAGCCTTTTCCTTAGAAACAACTTCACCTTCATTGGCTACGATCTCACCAGTTATCAGGTTTACTATCGAGCGAGTCAAAGTGCAACCTTTAATTCTAGATGCAAGACCAAGTTTCTTGTTGTATTTGTATCTTCCAACTTTCGACAAATCATAGCGCCCAACGTCAAAAAACAACGAATCCATATAACTTTGCGCACTCTCAAGTGTGGGTGGTTCACTTGGTCGAAATCTCTTGTATATTTCAAACAAAGCTTCTTCAACAGTTTTACAAATATCTTTTTCTATTGTTGCTAAAATCCTCTCATCTTCCCCAAAATATTCTAAAATTTCCTCGTCGCTCCCAAAACCAAGAGCTCTTATGAAAACTGTAACAGGAAGTTTGCGGTTTTTATCTATTCTTACGTAAAAAACATCGTTGGCATCGGTTTCATACTCTAACCAAGCTCCTCTATTTGGAATGGCTATTAAATTAAAAAGCTGTTTACCGGTTCTATTGTAAGACATAGAATAATAGACTCCCGGAGATCTAACAAGTTGCGAAACAACAACACGCTCTGCCCCGTTGATCATAAAAGTTCCGCTTTCAGTCATCAAAGGGAAATCGCCCAAAAATACCTCAGATTCTTTAATTTCTCCCGTTTCTTTGTTAAGAAGTCTAACTTTAGCTCTCAAAGGCGCAGAATAAGTCGCATCGCGCTCCTTGCATTCATCTATGCTGTAATTTGGGTTTTCAATATCCAGATTATGATTAACAAAGTCCAGCACAAGATTTCCAGTATAATCAGTGATACCAGATATCTCTTGCAATACTTCCTTTATACCGTAATCCAGAAACCACTTGTAGGAATTCTTTTGTACCTCTATAAGATTGGGCATCTGCAAAACTTCATCGACGTTAGAAAAACTCACTCTAACACTCTTGCCGAGATTCACTGACCTCACATTTGCCACAGATTAAGTCACCCCTCACATTAGACTTTAATTCTACATTTTAAAGATGCAAAAACAATCTCCAAAATTAAGTAATATATACGTTAAACTTCACAAAACTTAAGTAATCCACAAGAGCGGCAGGCAAAAACACCTCAATATGTTTCTGAAAAAAAAATGAAAACGATAACAAAATTCAAAATACCACGATCAAGGGGTGACCAATCGATTAAGATTCAAAAACTTCAGCATCACACTAAACAATATAACATTTCACCATTTTACCCCATGAGTGCAAAAATGTCAAGCTGTAATTCTAAAATTTAAAAAATAAAACAAAAATCCAACAAACTTCAAACAAGTAGAACTAAAGCATATCCTTCCTAGATCGCGAGCCATAATATCCATTGAGTTGTATTGTATCACCAATAACAATAAAAATCAATTAAAATTTCCCCCATTCTCTGCATAATTTCGCACAAAAAAGCTCGCATATAAAATAAATTTACGTGTGAGCTTTTTAAGCGAACAAAAAAATATGATAACTAAGAGTTATATAATTGGTTTAAATATTCTTTTATTTTTTTTATACCAAATTCCATTCTTGCTATAGCCTCATCTTTGCCTAGAAGTTTCAAAATTTCGGGAGCACCCCCGGGGGTAACAATCGTACCAGAAATAGAAATCCTAATCGGCCACATAACTGTACCGTTTTTTACCTCCAATTTTTTTGCCAAACTTAACATGGTTTCTTTTATTTCTTCTAGAGACCAAATCAAAATTTTTGAAAAATCCGAAATGACAATTTCCAGTATTTTAAGCGATGTCTCTATGCTTGATTTGCTTTTTTTATTTTCGAAAAAAGAAACATCATATTGTGGTAAAATTTTTAAAAACATCAGCATTCCGGGAATCTGAGAAAGAGTTACAACTCGAGTTCTCAAAATCGATAGCAATATTTTAGAATTTTCATCGAGATCCTTATTATTTTTTTTAAAAAAAGCAAAATCTTTTGGTACTGCTTTATTTATATACGGCGCACAAATTTTTATAAAATCCTCGTCACTTTTCAGCTTCAAATACTCAGAATTAAACCAATCTAATTTACCATAATCGAAGATAGACGGACTTTTATTCATATTATTTATTGAAAAAGTTTCGACTAACTCTTCCAAAGAAAAAATCTCTTGATTGTTTTTTGGGTACCAACCCAGAAGTGCTATGTAATTTACAATCACCTCGGGTAAATATCCCAGATTTTCGAGATCCTCAAAACTTGTCGCACCGTGTCTTTTTGAAAGCTTAGAAACACTTCCATCTTCATTTTCTCCCATTATCAACCCCGTGTGCACATATATGGGCGTCTGCCAATCAAAAGCCTCGTACAACAAATTATATTTTGGCGTTGAAGTCAGATATTCACTGCCTCTTACCACGTGTGTAATCATCATTTCATGATCGTCTATTACATTTGCAAAATTGTAAGTTGGATAACCATCGCGTTTTATTAAAATCTGATCTTCGAGTTCGCTGTTCGGAGTAATTATCATTCCAAAAACAGCATCGGTAAAACTGGTACTTCCCGATAATGGCATCTTTTGTCTAATGGCATATTTAGCGCCGGAAGATAAATTTTTTTTAACTTCTTCTTTTGTTAAACCTCTGCATTTTTTATTGTATTTTTTAAACGAATTTCCATGATCTCGATTCTCAAAATTTTGCTGATCTTCACAAAAACAATAGTAAGCTTTATCTTTGGATATCAAATATTTTGCAAATTCAATATACTTATCAAGACGTTCACTTTGAACATACGGGCCAAAATCTCCACCCACATCCGGTCCTTCATCGTGCTGAAGACCAGCTTTTTTGAGTGTTCTAAATATTAGATCTATTGCACCTTCAATTTTTCTGTTTTTATCTGTATCTTCTATCCTTAAAATAAATTTTCCGTTTTTTGAAGATTTAGCAATTAAAAAAGCATACAGAGCTGTTCTTAAATTTCCAACGTGCATAAATCCAGTAGGACTAGGTGCAAATCTTGTTCTAATTATATCATCTCTCATAACAAAAACGTCCTTATCGCGTATTAAAAAATATCATTAATTTAAGTGTTAATTATGACCTTGTTTGATTTTTTAAAAATTCATTTTGCAACAAACTATTAAATAAGTTTAAAGTTATGTTTTGAAAAAGTTTACATAAATAATCATCAATTCAAATCTCTAAAAAGGATTTTGTATAGGAAGTTTTTGTGTTTTCCATATAGGAGACATACTTCTCAGATTATCGACAACTTTTGGCAATTTATCAAGAATATAATCAACATCTTTTTCGGTGTTATTTTGATCAAAAGTTATGCGTAAAGATCCGTGAGCAATTTCGTGAGACAGCCCTATAGCCAACAAAACGTGACTTGGTTCCAGAGATCCCGATGTACAAGCAGAGCCCGAAGAAGTACAAATTCCCTCGCTGTCTAATCTTAAAAGTAGAGACTCACCCTCGATTCCTTCAAAACAAACATTAATATTTCCCGGTAATCGCTTTACTCTGTGACCATTTAAAATTGTCTTTTCTATTTTCATAATGCCATCTATGAGTCGATTTCTCATAGCCAGAAGCCTTCTATTTTTTTGATCTATCTCTTTTTGAGTTTCTTCCAAAGCAATACCAAATCCAACTATAGCTGCAACATTTTCAGTGCCCGCTCGACGATTTCTTTCCTGTGCGCCTCCCTCGATTAAATTTAAAATTTTTAATCCCTTCTTAATATATAGCGCTCCAACACCCTTTGGTCCATGCACTTTGTGGGCGGATGCAGAAAGCATATCGATTTTTTGCTCTTTTAAATTAAACTTAACACTTGAAAGCGCGCCAACTGCATCGGTGTGAAAAATTACGCCATTTTCTCTACAAACTTCGCCAATTTCTTCTATCGGCTGAATCGTTCCTATTTCGTTGTTTGAATACATTATAGTCACAAGCGCAGTGCTCTTTGTTATAGCTCTTTCGAGATCTTTTATTTTAATTATTCCATCGCGATATACATCTAAGTAGGTAACAGAAAATCCTTCTTTTTCCATAGCTTGAAGAGTATGCAAAACAGCATGATGTTCAAAAGCCGAGCTTATTATATGATTCTTACCTTCTTTTTTTAATCTGTTACAAACGCCCCTTATGGCCCAATTGTCAGCTTCACTTCCTCCGGATGTAAAAAATATTTCGCCAGCCGAAGCACCTAAAATTTTCGCTATTTTCTCACGAGATTGCTCCAGTGCTTTTCTAGCTTCTCTGCCGTTTCTATATATACTTGAAGGATTTGCGTAGTTCTCAATTAAAAACGGAGTCATGCCGCGTAAAACATTTTCGCTCATTTTAGTTGTAGAAGCGCTGTCTGCATACACGATTCTTTTTATCGATCTCACCCCATCAATTCAATCTAACTCAAGCAAGTTTTGCCTGCGACGACGCAAGTTTATCGCATCGTTCATTTTCTCTGTGACCATCATGCCCTTTAATCCAAAAAACACTAACTCTGTTAATTTCAATAAGCGATAGTGCTTTTTCCCAAAGATCACTGTTAAGAGCGGGCTTTTTATCGCTTTTCTTCCAGCCGTTTCTTTTCCAACTCTGAGCCCAACCCTTCGAAATAACATCGCACACATATTTTGAATCGCTGTAAAGATTAATTTTGCACGGCTCCTTTAGTTTTTTAAGAGCTTCTATAACAGCAGTTAACTCCATACGATTATTCGTAGTTTCGTGCTCTGAGCCAAAAATTTCTTTTTCTTGACCATTAAATCTAAGTATAGCCGCCCATCCACCAGGGCCTGGGTTTCCAAGGCATGCACCATCTGTAAAAATATCGATCTCTTTCATTCAAAAAATAAAAATCTCCCAGCAAATCTCAAATCCGAAATTATCCATTTATTGTATCACTCAGTTAGAAATTTTACAAGCTGCTTTAAAACTAAAGCAAAATTATTTAATTGGATTTTTTGTTGATAAAAAATAACACAATTTTGATTTTGTATTTTTCTTGACTAATATAATTTTTTGAGCAATAATGATGGATAGTTGAGCATGGGAGAGTAGAAATGGAACTATCGATGTTAAGACACACCACATCACACGTTTTAGCGCAGGCCTTGAAACGAATATACCCGAATGTGCAACTGGCCATAGGTCCATGTACCAAAGAGGGTTTTTACTATGATATCGATATGGATGAAAAATTAAGTATCGAAGATTTTCCAAAAATTGAAAAAGAAATGAAAAAAATAATAGATCAAAAATTTCCTATTAAACGAATTGAGGTATCAAAAAACGAAGCCATAAAACTTGTAAGTGATTTAAACCAAAATTATAAAAAGGAAATATTGCAAGATATTAAAGGCAACGAGCCTTTGTCTTTTTATGAGCAAGGCGAATACCTTGAGCTGTGTAGAGGTCCGCATCTCGAAAATACATCTCAAATCAATCCCAAGGCCTTCAAACTACTTTCTGTTGCGGGCGCTTACTGGCGTGGCAATGAGAAAAACAAAATGTTGCAACGCATATACGGGACAGCTTTTGAAAAACAAGAAGATATAAAAAAATATATCAAAGGCATAGAAGAGGCCAAAAAACGAGATCACAGAAAATTAGGTAAAGAGCTCGGACTATTTGCTCTTACAAATGAAGGAATGGGATTTGCGTTTTTTTTGCCAAAAGGGCAAATTCTCAAAAACGAATTGGCAGATTACTGGAGGGAAATTCACAGAAAAGCTCAATACGAAGAAATTGGCACTCCCTTAATATTGAGCGAAGATTTGTGGCATCAATCTGGCCACTGGAAACACTATAAAGATAATATGTATACCATAAAAATCGACGACAAAAATTTCGCCATAAAACCCATGAATTGCCCTGGAGCAATGCTTGTTTATAAACAGCAGCCGCATTCATACAAAGAATTTCCGATTAGATACGCAGAAATGGGGTTGGTTCATAGACATGAAAACTCCGGGAATTTGCACGGCTTGATGCGAGTAAGATGTTTTACTCAAGACGATGCGCATATATTTATGACGAAAGATCAAATTGAAAAAGAAATTGTTGAAATTATAGAATTAATAGACGATGTGTACAAAAAAATGGGTTTTAAATATCATGTGGAATTATCAACGCAACCAGAAAATTCTATGGGTGATAAAAAAGATTGGAAGATAGCTACAAATGCTCTGGAAAATTCACTGAATAAAAAAAATATAAAATTTTCAATAAATGAAGGTGACGGTGCTTTTTATGGCCCTAAAATTGATTTTCACATAGAAGATTGTTTGGGGAGAACTTGGCAATGTGGTACCGTGCAACTTGATTTTCAGATGCCAGAGAATTTTGATTTAACTTATATAGGTCAAGATGGACAAAAACACAGACCCGTTGTTGTTCATAGAGTTATACTGGGAAGTATAGAACGATTTATCGGAATTTTAATTGAACATACGGGAGCTAAATTCCCAACTTGGCTCTCGCCAGTGCAAGTGGATATTTTGCCGATAACAGAAAATCATATTTATTACGCACGAGAAATAAAAAAACAACTTTTAAATGAAGATATTAGATCTTTTTTAAACGACAATAACGATACTTTTGGAAAGAAAATACGATTTTTTGCCACAAATAAGACACCTTATGCTATAATAATTGGAGATGATGAAGTCTCAAAGGGAGTGATCACTGTAAAAAGCAGAGATTCTAAAAATCAAAAAGTTATGAAATTATCCGAGTTTATAGAATTCTTAAAAAAAGAAATTAACCAAAGATCAATGTGCTCGGAGTTTTAATTCGTGTTAAATAGGGCTCGTTAGTCAAGCGGTTAAGACACCGGCCTCTCAAGCCGGTAACGCGGGTTCGATTCCCGCACGAGTCACCAAAAACATAGCTGATTAGTTTTGGGAATTAATTTTAAATAAAGCATTGTTTGTAAATAACTTTATTCTGGCTCTTAGAATTATTACTTTAGGTAATATAATGCTAGATTCACACACATTAAAACAGTAATTTTCAATCGATATTATGGAATTGAGAAGTACTAGTTTTTTTTAATCATTTTTGTAGAAAATACATTTAAAATTAAAAATTTGAATATATTTGTTAAAAATTTAAATTCATAAGTTTTTCTTAAAAACAACACAAAAAATAAAGGTGGCAAGAATAAAGAAATTGCAAATTTTTCAAACATCAAAGTAATTAAATTTTGGTTTGTGTTTAAAAAAGAGCAGGCAAAAAAACTAGATAAACATGTTAGCGAGAAAACAAAAAAATATTTAAAATAGATCAAATAATACGAAAAAACCCTCTTATTAAAAGCATATTTGTAAACAACATATGGCTCAATTATCAGCAATACAAACACAAAACTTAAAGTTGTGCCTAAAATTACACCTACATATCCCAAATAAATACCCAGGATAATCGAGCATACAAGCTTAACAACAGCTTCTATAATTGGTTTGTACTTATCTTGTTGGTATATACCGTTCACATCTTTTACCAAATCTATTGGCAGACGAAAACCTCTTAAGTAAAAGTTCAGAACAAACAAAACAACCGATAAAAAGGATAATTGTTTATCTTTGCCCATCCACAATTCTATAAATAATTGACACAAATTTAAAACAAAAACGCTCGACCAAGTGTAAATTATAAAAGCCAAAGTTTGTAAAACTAAAAAAATCTTTTCCATTTCTGATTTTTCTTTTTTTGCCGAAAAATCACCAAAACTAGCTCTAATTCCATCAAATATTTGAGTTAAAATTTTATGTACACTTGAAGTGATTAAAATATAATTAGAAAAAAATCCAAAAATATCGAGATTTCCCATAATCGTAACTATTATTCCGTCGCTGTTTAAAACAAAAACGCCGCCTATACGATGAGTAATTAAAGCTTTTATATTTTTACTCATTTTATTTACTTTTTCGGTGGATAGTTTATAAATTTTTTTACTAAAAAAATAAGGGTATTTTCTTTTTGCAAAGAAATGGGAAAATAAATTCTCCAATACTTGCAAAACAACCCATATAGAAAGATAAAAAATATAATCTCGGGTGTAAATTATTGATAAAATAAGTAAAATCGTACCCAAAATGCAGCATATAATTCTTATGATACTTAAAATAAAATTCTTTTGTAGAGAAATTATTAAAGTTTTGTTGCATGAAAAAAAATACGACAAAAAAGAATTTAATAAAAATAAACAGTAAGAAGTATATAAAAAACCAGGATTAAATTTATATTCTTTTGCAAAATTCCCTAAAAGAGGCATAAAAATAATACCAATTGTTAAAACTGCAAAACTAACCCTTAGATAAATTTTTTTATAAAATTGCATAATAGCTATAACTTCGTCATAATTTTCTTGAGCTATGGGTTTGTAAAGACTAAATCCAATAACACTTCCCACACCGAGTTCAGCTAAAGAAAAGGCATAAACAACATTCTTTACAAATTGATCTAACCCATAAAGAGAATCTCCCAATTCGGCAACAAATTTTTGTTTTAAAACAAGCAGAGCTATTATTTCTACAAATGTTGCAAAAACACCCAGCGAAGCATTAATTATAGAAATCTTAGTTCTTCTCATTAATTGAAATCCTCTTTTAATATTATATATTGCATTTGTTCCTTCGGGGGATTTAAACTCTTCAAAATTTTGACATAAATTGTTTGAATTTATAGCATAATTTCAAAACATGCGGAAAATTTTCTGCTAAAAAAATCTTCAATTTATCTGCATTTGAGATAACAATATCGTAATAAGGATTCTTTTTGTATTCTGGAAAATTTTTACAAAGCTCCAATTTAAGATCACTTATTTTTTTAAAAGGGGGGTCATCGAAAATGGCGAAAAGCAAAATCACAGTGTTCACATAAAAAGTTTTTACAAAATCTATTTCTATACCATCTCTATAGCGATTAAAAATTGCACGTAATTGGTAGTCCTTTATTTTTTCTTTTTCGATTAAAAGTCTGTCTAGATGATAAAACTTATTTCTTAAATTTGTTGTCGAGTTTAAATTTTTAAAGTAAAAATACAGTGGTTTATTCACAAAAGAATACTTATTTATGTATAAGCTATATAACCTCACAAAATGATTATCTTCATAAGTTATATTTTCAATGAAAAAAATATTATTTTGTAAAATTATAGAACGTTTATATAGGTGACACCACAACCCCGATATCATAAATAAAAGGCATTCTTTTTGTTTGTCGTTTAAATTTATATTAGAGATTTTTTCAAGATTTTTAGAATATCTATTTGATACAGCGTAAAAATTTTTATCTGAAAAAGCATAAAAATACTTACACCCTATCATATCGCTATCTTCTTTTTTCGCTTTTTTATAAAGTGCCGAAAACATATTGGGTTCTACCCAATCGTCGCTATCAACAAACCCTAAATATTCCCCCTTTGCAGCTTTAATTCCTAAATTTCTAGCGCCTCCTTGTTTTAGGTTAACATTGGAGTTTATAACTCTAATTTTATTGGGAAATTTTTTTTCAAAATCTCTAATAATTTTAAGACTGTTATCTGTAGAAGCATCATTTATCAAAATAATCTCTATTTCATCTAAAATTTGGCAAGTTAGACTCTTTACGCATCTTGATAAAAATTTTTCAGAATTAAAAACCGGAACTATAATGCTTACCATATATCCCTCCAAAAAAATATCTTTATTTATGTCTTTAACGATTCTATCAAGATAAAATTCTTGTTAAAACTTTTTTTAAATCCGCTAAAGTCTTAGGCACAATTACTTTCGATTTTTCTCTATATATATTTCTTAAACGTTGCACCGCCTTGCTAAATGATCCATTTATGTAGCAAGTAATCTCTTGGGAATTTTTAGAATTTTCAAAATAATTTTTGAAGATTTCATACAAAAAAATCACTACAGGTTCTTTATCGAACATTAACTTCGGCGAAAATAATGCAGTGGATGAAATTCCAACAAGTGTTATGTGGTCCAATTTTTCTTGTTCGTCAATAAAATACGGCTCAAACACCAAAGTTTCAAGTTGATTTTTACGGGGCATTTGATTGGAAAAAAATTTAGGATGATTTTTGAATTTAAAATGTTCATTTGACGCAAATTCTCGCACAACTCTCAAAACGTCGCTTTCTATTTTTTTAAATATATTAGTATTTCCGCAAAAAAAGGGCTGATTAAAATAAATAAGGTCTTTGAAATTAATTTCGTTTGGAAAAATCTTTTTTTTATAGATTTCTTTCACAAGAAAAATTGCACTCTGATTTTTATAAAAATTCAATTGATTTGCAGTTTTTAATGAACCAGTTAACTCTAACATATCAGAGTTAAAAACTACAGTATCAAAAAAATTATCGGCATAAAGTGGTAAAGAAAAAAAATTCATTATTTTACGAAGCTTCTTGTAGTGATCAAACTGCACGCAATAATTCCTAGCTCCATCTTCTATTAAATGTAGCTTTATTGAGGGGTTAATTTTTAAATTATATAAATACAAACTACAAATCAAGGAATTGCAATCAGTACAATAAATATGCTCTAAAATAAGTTTTTTGTCATATTTTGACACTTGATCCCTTACGGCCATCAGGGGAAAAAACAAAGTTTTAATTAGGTAAAAAAAATTATTCCCCTTTTTGTTTCTATCAATCACGTAAATCTCTTTAAAAATTCTCTGGTTTCTTATCTCTTTTAGAACACCAGATTCTCTTGTTGTAAAAAGTACAAAACCACCGCCGTAATTTTTTTGAATAAGATCAGTCATTATATTTAAGCTGCTTATAATTTGAAATGGCGAGACAGCAATAAAAGCGGTAGTCGCCGCGCCATCCGATACAGCTCTTTTTTTCATATTTAACTCTCATCCTTTACTTCGTAAAATCAACGAATTTTTAAATTAAATCGTTTTTAAAAATATATTTATTCAAAATTTCTTCCCAAAAAATATTTTTTTTAGCACTTTTCCACCATTTTTCTGCAAAATAAATGTCAAATTGATTCCATGGCTTTTTATAGGCAAAATGAATTATAGACGGATCAAATCTCGCTATATCCCATTCTTCTTTCGTAAATATATAACTACTATTAACTAAACTTGGGAGCATTTCTTCATAAGTTTTGTGCAAATAAAAATATGTCTGCGAATTGAAATAAAATGGCAAATCTTTTATTTTCCCGTTACAAACGGCATTAATTGCATCCTGATCACACAAGAGCAAATCTTCTTTCTGCTGATTTTTTTTGATAAAATCACTAAATTTTCTTCCCAAATCATCTTCTCTACATTTTTTTAAATTCCAAACTATAACACCGGAATTTATAAAATTCTTTAAATTTGGCAAATTTAAAGAATCTGAATATTTTTTTCTCTCCGCAATCTTCTTGTTATATTCTTCTTTGGATTCAGTCAATTGAGGTTCAGAACGAGTACCATCCGGAACGGCAGCAATATAAAAATCATCTACATCCTGGAAATAAAGAGGTTTTAAATCTTTTTTAACTACGGTATCTACATCAATGTATATACATTTTTCAAAATTTAAAAGCACATCTTGAATTACAAGTCTGTAAAACATCTCTTTACTGAAATCCCCATAAACTTCTATGTTGTCAAATATTTCCTTTTTTTCATTTAAATTAACAAAATTAGCTTTAAAATTAAAAAAGATATCTTTAAGTTGTAAAATTTTGCTCTTATTTTTTTCGTCGAATTCATCTGAGATAAAAAAATAGATATCATAAAAAGTATCGCCGTCAGAACTATCAAGCAAGGACGAAAGGCAAACTAAAGATGGGTAAATATAGTCATTGTTAAACGCCACAACTATAGGTATTGAGGTTAAATTTTCTTTATTTATACTCGCATTATAAACAATTCTGTTGAAAAATATCTTTGCACTTTTATACGCGAGCGGACCGAAAACAATCACTGAATTTGCAAACAAAAACAGTAAAATTACCCAAATTACAATAAAAATCCTCTTTTTTCCTCTGTTTCTATTTGTCATCATCAACCTCTTCTAAATCATTTAATGCCAACATCAACATTTGCAATTAAAACTTAAACAAGGGATTTTGAACAAATGCTCAAGCAAATCAAAAGATTTGAAACAAAATACAAAAAATTAATCGATTTAGAATTTTTCAAACAAGCACAACGAAATGAATTTTAAAAAACAAAACAACAATATTGATAAATTTGCCCTTCAAAATTTTGGGTAAGGAAGCGCGCACTCGCAATGTGACATTTGTTAAGAAACTCCGAATAAATACCTATCTTGAAATTCGTTGAAAAATTCGGTGTTTCTTGCGTAATTCCACCATGTTGCTGCTTCTTTTAAATTAAAATTTACCCACGGACCACCATCATCAGAAAAATTAATTACCTTGGGGGAATCATTAGAACTCTTCCATTCTTCCTCGCTAAAACGCGCGGAAAATTTGGTATCGTTGTAATTTACTTTTTTATTTGGAAAAACATTAAAGGCAAGGGGAAGAATAAAAATTTTATTCGAACACACGGAATTTATGGCATCTTGATCCAAAAACTTGTTACCTTCGATACTATCTTTATTGTCTATCAAAAAGGATTTAAATTTATCTGCAATTTTATCTTTACGACAATTTTCGAGATTCCAAATTAAAAATCCCGAATTAATATAATAATCAAAATTTTCTATAGACAATCTTTGCAAATAATCTTCTTCGTTTTCTACAAAATCACAAAAACCCGGAACTCCAGCAACATAACAATCTGATAAACCGACTTCGTGAAATTTATCTGATAAATCCTCGCGCACAAGAGTACTAGGGTGTAGAGAAATGCATTTTTTAACACTTTTCAGAAGAGCAGTTGAAACAGCAAGCTTGTAAAAATCGATGCCTAAAAAATCCTTGGCGAGAAAATTATTGGCTTCATCATTCATGTTGATAAACTCAAACCTGCAGTTATCTCTAATTTTTTCAAGTGATCGAAGTTTTTCTATTTGTTCTTTTCGAAAATCCTCGGGAATTAAAGCATATATTTTATAATGAGTTTTATCGCTAGCGGTATCAATTAAAGACGAAATTGAAACCACTGCTTGATAAAAAAAATCTTCATTTATGGGCATCGCCACAGAAATTTCATCTTGATATTGCTTAATAACCGGCCTTGCTGACTCTTGATTTTCCTGAAGATTGCTGCCGCAACCGATAACAAATAACAAGCTAAAAAAAACCAACAAACCAATCGGTATACAAAAATAACTCTTGTTCTTGTATTTCAGTTGTTTCATTCTTACAAAACCTCCCAAAAATTGCAAACTTGGTCGAGGTGACAAGACTTGAACTTGCGGCCTCTGCGTCCCGAACGCAGCGCTCTACCAAACTGAGCCACACCTCGTAAACACGCAATATTCGCATCGTCTATTCAAAAATTCAGCCACAATCAGACTAAATTGCAAAAACCAGTAAAAATGTAAATATAAAAAATTATTTATTCACCGTAAATTACAATTTAAAACTTCAAAACAGCAAACAACTTTACCAATCATATTATCACATCTGCCAATAAAAAACAATATAAGCCCCCAAGACCTGAGTACAATTGTTTGTTTTATTATTTGATGCACAATCAAAAAATATGCTACAATTGGAATGTGTATTGGGTGAATTTTTAAAAACCAGAAAGGAGAGTTACTGTGGTTCGCAAGGGAAAAGAAAATTATTATCTTGATATTGCTGAAACTATTTTAAGCCGAGGAACATGTTTGAGAAGAAATTTCGGTGCTGTTATAGTGAACAACGATCAAATCATCTCTTCGGGATATACGGGTGCTCCGAGAGGTAGGAAAAACTGTGTGGATACCTCATATTGCCTCAGAGAACTTTTAAACGTACATAGAGGTGAACGCTATGAACTTTGCAGATCTGTGCACGCAGAGGCAAATGCAATTATTCACGCATCAAGAAATAACATGCTGGGCGGAACCTTGTATTTGGTGGGAAAAGATTATAAAACTTCAAAATATGTAGAAAATATTTCTCCTTGTTCTATGTGCAAAAGATTGATTATAAATTCGGGATTGACTTTAACCACCGTTAGAAACAGCTCGAAAGAATTTACCACTATTGCTGTTGATTCTTGGATAGATTTCGATGAATCTTTGACTGGCACTGTTGGATATTGAATTTCGATATTTATTTCGCGTTTTCTGACACTAATTTTAGTGTTAATTTCCTAAAAACTTCTTGATTTAATAAATTTTTTTGTTAAAAAATATTGACTCAATATATTAATTAGCTTTATCTGCTATATTCGCAAAATATTTCTGGTTAACAAACACAAAACGCAATAAACGTAAATTTATCTAAAATTATTAAAAATATTTTATTTTGATTTGGTGCAAATAACCCTATCTATATCGTAAAAATCTTTAAAAACTAGAGTTTCAAATCCTTGGTCTCGAAAAATATTTTCGACACTTTCATTTTGGTTTATACCGATTTCAACAACTATATTACCGGTATTTTTTATGTATTTTGACCATCTTTGAGCAATTGCTCGGTAAAAAAGAAGACCATCATCGCCACCATTCAAAGCAATTTGAGGCTCTTGTTTAACTTCTTTTTGTAAAAATTTTATATGAGACACAGGAATATAGGGAGGATTAGATACTATTAAATCATAAGAAAATTCCTCTTTATTGTGTGGGAGAAATTTTAATACATCTTGCTTTAAAATTTTAACATCTTTCACGCCGTGTAATACTAGATTCTTTTTCATGCAATCAACTGCTTTTGTTGATATTTCGATTGCTGTAATTTTTGCGTCTTTAAATTTATCTTTGAGCATTATCGAAATAATTCCGCTGCCAGAGCAAAGTTCCAAAATTCTTGGTGAATTCATTCCTTTTAGCAAATCATAACATACATTAACAATTATTTCGGTATCTTCTCTTGGAATCAAAACCTCTTCTTCGACTATAAATGTTTTGCTCATAAATTTCCATTTTCCAAGTATATATTGCAATGGTTTTCCAGAGACACGTTGATTTATGAGTTTAAAAAATCTTTTAATATTTTCATCTGGTGCTTTTTTAAATTTATGTAATATTAATTCTTTTCTGTCGATATCAAAACACAATTCAAAGATGGATATAGCATCAAATGAGCTTGATTCAATTGATTTTGACAACATTTTCTTTCCGCTTAGATATACCTCTTGCAGCGTCAATTTCGTATCCTTCTTTATTTTAAAATTAAAATCTAAATCAAAAACAAAGTGTAATTAAAACTTTAATTGTTTTGTGATTAAAAATATTTTAATACTTAAAGAGATTTAAATTTTAAGGGAAAACTTCGTAAATAAAATAAAAAGTTCCAAATATTTTGCAAGCATAACACAGGCAAACTCTTGCCATTTTTTAATAATTTTACTAGTCGTACAACAAAAAACAATAATTACGAATTCGCGATTGCGCCATGCTTTTAGGTTCGTTTCGCATTTAAACGTATTTGCCTTGTTGTTCAAAATATTTTTCAGAATAACAAAAAACCACCAACAAATAATATCAAGGTCACAAGAGTTTTTTAAAGCTCATATTTTATTATTAAATTAAAAATCTCATTTTAAGATTGTACTTTATTGCCACCACAAAACACTATCAAGCTTATAAATATTTTAAAACTCATTTATTTGCATCGTATAAAACCAGTAAATTTTAAATTTCAAGCTTTTATTTTAAACAATAAACTTGGTTTAAGTTTTTTAGCCACGCACAGAGAGATCTCAGGCAACTTGTTGTTCTATTTTACTCGGAATAACTCGCACACCCGGGCCCATTGTTGAAGCAAAAGCGCAAGACTTAATATATTGCCCCTTAGAAGATGCAGGCTTAGCCCTTATAATAGCGCCCATAAGAACATTAAAATTCTCAAAAAGCTTCTCCTTGCCAAAAGATATTTTCCCAATGGAGCAGTGTATGATGTTCGCTTTGTCAAGACGATATTCAATTTTACCGGCCTTAGCTTCCTTAACTGCCTTTGCCACATCTTGAGTAACTGTTCCAGATTTTGGGTTTGGCATTAAGCCTTTTGGACCGAGAATTTTTCCCAAACGTCCAACTAATCCCATCATATCTGGAGTGGTAACCATTAAATCAAATCCAGTCCAACCTTCATTCTGAATTTTATTAGCAAAATCTTCGGCACCTACAAAATCAGCACCAGCTTTTTGAGCTAAATCTTGATTTTCTCCCCTACAAACAGCTAAGACCTTTATTTTTTTACCCGTTCCATTTGGCAAAATAACTGCGCCACGCACTTGTTGATCGGCGTGTCTCGAGTCAACTCCCAATTTCACATGAACTTCAACAGTCTCATCAAAATTTGCTTTGGCGGTCTGCAAACACAACTGCAGAGCCTCATCTACATCATAAAATTTATTCTTAGCAGTTAATTTTATACTATCGTTATACTTTTTGCCATGCATTGTAATATCATCCTCCCATTGTGGACCAAAAAATTTAAAATTTCGCCGAATCTCTTAATATTAAAGTACAATTTTTAAAAGTGTTGGGTAAAATTAATTTTACGTGCAAACCAAAATCTAACCATTGCCCTTTAAACTTGCATTGCAATTTTTTGCACAAAATCTCATTAATTTAACAAACACAAGTCTTTAAAATCAGGACTGCACTACTTCTACGCCCATGCTACGAGCCGTACCGGATATCATACTAATAGCTGATTCTACACTTGCGGCGTTAAGGTCGGGCATTTTTTGTTTTGCTATAGCTTCAAGCTGGTCTAATCTAATTTTTGCAACCTTTTTTTTGTTTGACTCAGAAGAACCGCTATCTATGTTGCAGGCCTTTTTAATCAAAACTGAAGCGGGTGGAGTTTTTGTTACAAAAGTAAAAGTTCTGTCAGAAAAAACAGTTATAACAACCGGAATAACTAATCCTATATCTTTTTTTGTGCGATCATTAAATTGCTTTGTAAATTCCATAATATTTACACCATGCTGACCAAGAGCCGGACCAATTGGCGGTGCCGGAGTTGCCTTACCAGCTGGCACTTGCAATTTAATAAAACCTGTTACTTTTCGTTTAGCCATTAATAAAACACCTTTCCTAAAAATCAAAAACCGTCGCAAACATTAGCAACAATTAATTTTTGAGCCGTTTAAATTGCGATTAATCCATCACCTGAACCTGACCCAATTTAAGCTCCACGGGAACCTCTCGACCAAACATAGAAACAATCACTAAAACATAGTCTCTTTCTTTTTCAAGTTTAGTAACTGTGCCAACAAAATCCTCTAACGGCCCATCTGTAATTTGAACAGAATCACCAATATCATAAGAGACTTCGACGGTTTTAGTCTCATTCATTCCAAACTTTTTAACCTCTTCTTCGGTTAGAGGAATTGGTTTATCGGATGAACTCACAAATCCTATACATCCCTTTATGCCGCGCACAACATACCACGACTCGTCGGTTAAAACCATCTTGATAATCACATATCCGGGAAATATTTTACGCTCCACTTCGCGCTTTTTATTGTCTTTTATCTCCGAAACAATTTGAGTTGGAATAAAAATTTCTTTGATAAGATCTTTAAGTCCTCTGGTTTCGACAATTTTTTCCAAATTAGAAGCAACTTTATTCTCATAGCCAGAGTAGGTGTGAACAATATACCATTCAGCTTCTTTTTGCATAAAACCCCCTGCTACATGGACATAAATTTTTTAAACAACTCACCAAATGCCTTATCCAGCAAAAAAACAACGCTTCCAATAAGAACAATAGCCGACAAAACTACTCCAGAGTTTCTGAAAGCAAATCCCATTGTTGGCCAAACTATTTTTTTTATCTCGTTCTTAAGACCCGAAAGAAAATTTTCGCGTTTCCCGGCTGGAGACCCCGTTTTTGATTGAGCCATATGTCAACAATCCCTTCATCTTTTACCCAAAATACCGAAGATAAATTAAGTGGTTTAAAACAAGTTCGCTACACAAATTATTCCTCAGATCTTCATAAAAATACGAAAATCTATGGCAAAAATTACTTGGTCTCCTTTTGTAGTGTATGTTTTCTGCAAAACCTACAATACTTGCTCATTTCAACTCTGTCGGGGTTATTTCTTTTATTTTTTGTTGTATCATAACCTCGATTTTTGCACTCAACACAAGCAAGCGTTATTTTTACTCTCATTCTAAATAGCATCTCCTAAAACACTCAGAAATTAAAATCTCTTGCCAACAGAACCGCTGCCTTGCCCGAACAAATGTAATTTTCAGCAGATAGCCCCGATACTGCTAAACATATCACATCCTTAAACCATAAGTCAAGATCAAGGATCAATATTTATCTCGTCAATTTTTTCGCGATTTGTCTAGTTGGTGCACCATCTGGGGGTCGAACCCAGGACACCCTGATTAAGAGTCAGGTGCTCTACCAACTGAGCTAATGGTGCTAAAACGATGCTTTCAAGACACCTTGGTATTAAAGGTATCATACGATGTAAAACAAATCAAGTCCAGCTGGCCATTCAATTGGCGATTTTAAGAAATTCTGTAGATTTGATGCGGACTATTTGAATTTGCAAAATTCCAACGTAAGCTTGTAAACTAATTTTCAAAAATTAAATCGTTAAAACAATCAGCCTTTGAAAAAACAATTAAACGCATTGTCACTTTAAACATATTTATTTGCTAAATTCTAAATTTTCTTAAACGAAGTTGACAAAATTTAAAGTATTTAAAATTTTAAAAAAATATTTTTGCAATTAATTTTTGTCAATGCTACAATTTGTATAATATTTAAATTCTCTAATTTATTAAGTAAATTTCACAAACACACAATGCATAGCGTAGCTTTTGGTAGTCTTGTTGGGGGTTATTAAAAAATGAATAAAAATTTTCCAAGGATCATCGCTTTGCTGCGAAAAGAACGAGGACTTAGTCAGAAAAAAGTCGCTACGGATTTGGGAATTTCTCAAGCACTTCTCTCTCATTACGAAAGAGGAATAAGAGAATGTGGCTTAGAATTTATTGTAAAAATATCTGATTATTATGATGTATCTTGCGATTATTTGCTCGGAAAAAGTCCAGAAAAAACAGGAAAAACATTAAAATTAGAAGATTTACCTGGTATTAATTCTGTTAAAAAAGAAAATATTTTGATGGGAAGTCTTTTGCCGGTTCTCAACAAAAAGCTCCTAATAAACTCTTTAACCATAATATTTGACATACTTCAAAAAATTAAGAATAAAACTCTTACTACAGAGGTTTCTTCTCATCTAATGGCCTCTGTTTATAAGATGTTTAGAATCATTTATTCAATCAATAGCAAAAATCCCCAGGGACTATTTTCTGTTCCTAAACACGTTTACAAGGGTTTCTCTGATTCTTTAGAATCGATATCTGAAATAAGGGTAAATTGTATTGCTTTTGAAGGAAAATTAGAAGGATTTGATAAACTTAGTGATGATCAAAGAATTAAACTTTCCCCCGAAATAATTTCAGAAAAATACCCTCTCTTTGCGCCATCTTTATATAATTTAATTCAAAGCACGGAAACAAAAATGGGGGCAAAAAGACTTAAATTCAGCTCCTTTCCATTTTCGGGCAAATCAACTCAAAACGCACTTCAAGGGAGATAGGTTGTGAACATTAGCTTAAGAAAATTGACAACAATCGCAATGTTTTCGTCAGTTTCTGTGGTCTTGTCTCTTTTGGGTTTTAACTTGCCATTCATTTCTTTTTTAAAAATAGATTTTTCAGAAACACCAGCTGTTCTTGCAACCTTTTGGGGAGGATCTCTATGTGGAATTTTGGTTGTTTTAATAAAAAATCTCGTTGTATTACCGTTTACCCGAACTGTTGGTATAGGAGAAATTTCCAATTTCATTTTAGGCTGTTCTCTTGTTTTACCCGCTGGAATAATTTTTAAGAAAACCCAATCTATTTTTTTGAGTTCGCTTGGAGGAATTTTGTCTTCTGCATTTTCTAGTATAATATTTAATTATTTTATTATTTTTCCTATGTATTTTGCAATTGTTGAAAAAGAGGCTATTTTAAGTCTTTACAGGGTAATTTGCCCTTATATACAAAACTCACTTGAAGCCATACTAGTAATAAATCTTCCCTTGACTATTTTTAAGTCTACTTTAAGTATTATTTTTGCGACTTTTATTGTAAAGCGAATTAAAATTATTAGACAATATTAATTGAATTTTCTTCAAAATTTAATTAACGCTAAATTAGAAAATATTGGATTGACTACGCTAAGAAACGGGTGTAGAATAACCTCTAAGTAGATCTTACTGAGGGGTGTACAGATTTTGATAAATTCAGATAAAAATACAGAAGACTATTATACGATCACTTTGATTGATGAAGGTGGTCATGAGCATAATTTTGAAATTTTAGATGTAGTGGATAATGATGAAGGAAAATTCTACGCCTTGCTTCCAGATGGCCAAAGAGAAGATTTGGATGACGACGCGCAAGATGAAGAATTTTACTCGTATTACGTGTTCAAGTCAATCAAAGAAGATGGGGAAGAAAAATTAGTTGAGGTTTTTGATGACAACTTGTTGGACAAAGTTGGTGAGGTTTTTGATAGTAGATTTAAAAAGTTGTATGACGAAACAACAGAGGAATCTGGGTTCGATGATTAAGCATATTTTTGATTAATCTGCAGAATAAATTAAAAAATTTTGCTGATACTATAGTAAGCGCAAAGCTATAAATCCTGCTTGACTCGCAGACTCTTGGTTTAATAACCCTACGAACTTCTTTTAAGGAGTTTACCTTGAATGATATTTGGAGATGCATGCCTTTTAAGTCACAACAATGACTAAACGAAGGAACACGAAAACATTCAGGAAACACCAATCTGCTTTTGGTAGGCAGGTTATTTTTAATCATTTACGATCAAGTGGGATTTAATTTTTGCGCTGGTAAATTATAAAATAAAACAATAATTTAAGGTTTTGATATCCAAAAAAATAAATTTGTTCTTAATAAAAATTTAATGTAACAGTTTTAGATTTAAATATGAACCTACCACAAATAAAACCTCTTTTTTGAACTGGAAAATTCAGCTCAAGAGGGGTTTATATTTTAGGTTTTTTCTTGTTATTCAGCGCAACACAATTACCTGTTTCTCACTTTTAAATTTTAAAAGCAATAAACCAATACTGATAAAAATGGAAAATTAAACGATTTATTTAAATACATTTTGTTATACATTCAATAATTATTGAGCTTGTTGTTTATGATGATTTATTTCAAGCACCAAAATATTTTACAGCATAATGGCTTTTAATAGAACAATGTCTGCCAATTTTCATAAATATTAATAATAAAATAAGTTAATATTGCCCTATTTTTCTTGATATTTTTTTAAAATTTTATAGTCAATTCCAATAAAATGTTTTAGTGTTTTTGCCGGTTTTAGAAGGTTAAAATAGTAAAATATTCTCCAACATAATAGCCCTTAATTACCAGCACATAGCCGTCGTCTTCTTCGATGATGTCGGTGCCGGTGCCAGTGTCTTCGGGAGTGCCGTTTTCCTTTAAAATCTCAGCGTTTAAGTCATCTCTTTCTAGATGAGATGTTAATAAACGAATTTTTTGTTTATCAAAATCATAGGGCAATGGTATGCGAAATTCTTCGTCTAACTTTGTGCCGTCAGGTATTTTGTTGCC
>JAIRXF010000022.1 GCA_031268405.1 Oscillospiraceae bacterium | reverse complement strand
TAGAAAAACACGCCTGGTCCTTAAGCCGTGCATTGCATTCGCAAATAAACAGCACAGGTAAGCAAAGGCAACAGTACAAAGAAATAGTTGCCATTTCACTGCTTTTCCCAGAAAAATTTTCACAGGACGGCGGATTAATTGATAAATTTTGTGAATTTGCTGACGGCAAAATTAAGGAGATCAATAATTTGCCTTCAAATCTTATTAACAGTAACTTAAATGTTAAAGCAGTGGAAAATGAAGTAAAAGAAATTAGGCAAATAAAAGATGACCTTAAAAGAATACTAAAATCTCAAGAAGATAAATCAAAATCAACCCAAGATATTCTCATGGAAATCAACCAATTGTCCGATAAATTGACCGATAAATTGCTCCCCAATTCGGAAATCTACGAGGCGCTTGAAGGTCAACAAAAATACGAAGAATTTTGTACAGAATGTGACTTGTTGCTAAATTCCTCACGTCAAACAATTACTTTAGCTCGTAGGCTGCAGACAGAAAAAATTCCAAGCGAAGATCAAGAAGATGTGATCGGATTTGTTCACCAGGAATATCAAAAAATTGCGAAACACTTTGGCATCTTAGAATTTAAGGATTTATTTAAAAGTTCCGATGGTATACTTCCCACTGCCACGAGTAAATTTGATTTTAAAAAATGCCAAGACATTATCAAAGATAAAAACGGGGGACTTCTTACAGCCGATCCCACCTATTCAAGCCCAAGTTATCCCGTGAAGAATTTTTTAATGTATTACCCCGATCTCCAAAATCACAATGTTATCTCCGCCAACTATCAGCTGGTCTTCCCAACAACCGAGCCCCCCTATTGCTACGGAGGAAATTTACAATTACTTAAAAAACTAGAGTACGACGATGTGAATCAAGACATAACGAGCAAAAAAATCGCTGAAATTTCAGCGAAATCTTCTGATAATGTTCTCATTCAAAAATCATGCTTTATATTAATAAAAAATTGCTTCGAAATGAGAAAAACGGTCATTAGAGAGAAAAAAAATATACCTACATCGCAGTTGGCTAACGTGCAAAAAAAAGAAATTGAAACTGCCTACAACGAATTCATTGCTGAAATCGACGCTCTGGAAAAAGAGATACTGAACGGCAATATTGACGATGCTAACAAATGTGTGGCTGAAGTGTATGTGAAAGTTACAAAGTTCAAAGAACAATCGGGGGGGTTTTTTGCAAGTTTACCGGAAATCATCCAAAAAATGATAGTAAACGAAGTTAATACCTTGCGTGCGTTCGGCAACATTTACTGTGAATTTAGTAGCAGTCAACCTAACACCCAAACAATCAAGAAAGCATACGACTACATTTATGATTCAAAATCAAACCATTACACCGCACTTCCACTCATAATCAATGATTTGCTCGAGGCTAAGAAGTAATTGTGTTCTCAAAAAACTATACATCAAATTCACGGTGTTGATGTATAGTTTTAACCTCCCAATTAAGATGGCTTTAAATTTTATTGTTCTAAAAATTTACGAAAAAAATATCAACAAAAAATGCTAACACAATCAATGTTATAGCATTTTCAAAGGTAAATTTAACCGTAAACAATCACAGTAATTCTCTTACAATTATTAATCAATTAATTTTGTTAAAATATAGCAAAACATTAACAAAATGCACTAACCACTTCCGTCTAAATTTTTGCAATCAATCTTAATATTTTATCTTTTTCTGTCCAACTCAACTCCCATATATTCAAAATCCAAATCTGTGGGAGCGTTTGGTTTTTTTAGCAAAATTCTTATCTTTTCGACATTTTTAAATTTATCTAAAATCTTTTCACACAACATATTTGCGGCAGTTTCTATCAAATTAAACTCTTTTTCTCCAACGACTTTTTGAGCAAATTTGGCTATTCGAGAATAATTAACGGTTTTATCCAAATCATCACTTTTAATGGCTTTTTTCGTATTGGTCCATAACGTTATATCAAGAACAAAATCTTGGCCATTAATTTTTTCCTCTTTATTAACACCGTGGTGAGCAAAAACCCTTAAACCCTTTACAATAATCTTATCTAAATTATTCATTTGTCCTCCAAAAATTTAATAGCACTACATACGCTTTAAAAAATCAACAAGACTTAACAACGTTTACCATTTTTGTACATTGCACCGCTTCTTTTACATCATGGACTCTAATAATATTTGCTCCATTTATAGCCATAATGGTATGTGCGGTTATTGTCGATGTCAATCTTTCCTTTGGTGGAATTTCTTCACAATAAGCTACTGACGTGACTCTTTTTCTTGACGCACCAACCAATGTAAAATTGCTCTCGACAGAAAATTTCAAAGGATCTTTAATTATTCGTAAATTTTCTTCTTGACTTTTTCCAAATCCTATACCGGGATCAAAACAAATTCTATCTTTTTCTATAAGATTTAGTATTAATTCATTTAATTTTGAGTGCAAGAAACTTCTAGTCTCACTCAAGGGACCATCATGCATTACTATCAAAGATGCAGATGAAGCAGCTACAATTTTAATCATTTTTTTATTTTTAAACCCTGAGATATCGTTTATGATATCGGCTCCCAAATCGATGGATCGCAACGCAACATATGGATAAAAAGTATCTATAGAAATTGGAAGGCTAATATTTTCTCTTATTAAACGCAGTGGAGATTCAAGTCTTCTCCATTCAGTTTCTTCGTCAATCGGTTCAAAACCGGGTCGTGTAGATTGTGCTCCTATATCAATTATGTCTGCGCCTTGTTCTTGAATTTCTATGGCTCTAGATAGGGCACTGTCAGTGTCCAAAAAATCTCCACCATCAGAAAAAGAATCTGGCGTAATATTAAGCACCCCCATAACATAAGTTTGGTTTTTGTTTAAAGTTAAATTTTTAGTCTTTATTGAGTACAAATAAACCACCCCAAAAACAAAGATCACCCTTAACACCCATCAAACAAAACATCAAATTTTTTAACAATAATCCCCCAACGAAAAATCAACAAACAAATCAATTTTAGATTTTTAATTTCAAAATTTTCCACCGATATTAAGATCACTGTTTTATTTTATCAATTATTTCTATCAAACTCAATACAAAAATTTTAATTCAAATCTATTAAAGAACAATCTCAACTCTATCGTCATTAATCTAAAACTTGCCTCATATGGATGAAGTGCATAGTAAATAAAATTCAAGGAGGACTTTAAGATGGAAATTGCAGACCTCATCCCGCAAAATGCCTACATAGTATGTATAATATTGTTCATAATAGGAATGATTTTGAAACAAACTCCACAGATTAAAAACTGGATGATCCCATATTTACTCAGCGTTGTTGGAATTATAATTTGTAATTTGATATTAGAACCAGGAGTTTATGCTACAATACAGGGAATTTTAACAACAGGCTTCACAGTTTACGCGCATCAAATAGGAAAACAAGGAACAGAAATATTTTCAATGCAAGAAAAAAACACAGCAAATTCAACAAACAAAACATTTGCCAACAAAGCTGTAAAGCAATAATTTTTACTCTGTTAAAATTTTAAAAAACTCCATAATGTTAAATAGTGTTTATAGGATTAAAATTTAACTTCGTTTAAAAATCTACCAAGTATGCCTTCCTTTTTATCAATAAGATGATGATAATTTTGACACATATCATACCCGGGGATGGTATTGCCTTCCACCAAAATGGGGCCAGATGGTGTTATTGCTACATCCCAACCAATGTAGCGAACCTGGGGTACTAACAACGCTGCCCTTTTAACCATATCTACAGCTTCGATGTAAAATGGAATGCTAAATCCGCTAAACAAAACGTTGGTTAAGGGGTGTTTTTCGTAATATCTGCCGGTTGCATCACAAAAAGCCTTGGCGTAAATAAGTCCATTTTTGTTTACGGGGCAATACATACCGCCACTTGAAACGTTATCTACCTCATGTTTGCCGTCACCAATTCTAACAAGACTGTACATGACCAAAACTTTTTGATCGTTTAGCACGGTAACTATTCTGACCGTATTAATGCAAGATGAACACAATTTAGACATAACGTCATTTTGCGAAATTGCCTCTTCCAATAAAAAAAAATTATCATTTAAAAGTTCGTTGAATAATTTGCTTTTGCTGTTATTTTTCGGTAAATTAATTGCCTTTACCGCTTTGCCACCACAACCGCTCACATTTTTAGCAAAAAATATTTGCTTATTTTTCAGAAAATCACAATATTCCTCATATGTAGATTTACGTAAATCTATCCAGTCCCTATTGACAAAATCATTGAATTTTTCACAAAACTTTGCTTTATCTTCAAAAATAAAACAAAATCTAGGATCGTTTAGAGTTTTTACGAAAAATCTGTTATGCTTCGAGGTCATAAAACTAGACCTGCTCTTGCCTTTGAGATACACAAATCCAAAAACTCTATACTCAAGATACCCAATTTTATAGAACAAAAAACACCACAACATATCCAGAAATACCAAAAAACTTGAAACGTTTGATTCTTTATTTATTTCAGAAATCAAACCAAACATGCGTTTAAAACTTATTTTGCGAAAAAACATCAACTTACAAACCCTTTAAAACAACATTTTGGAGCGGGTGATGGGAATCGGACCCACGTCATTGGCTTGGAAGGCCAAAGCTTTACCATTAAGCTACACCCGCGCGTTTCTCTATGCAGCACACCCTAAAACAAGAAATAAGCTATTTTTGGGACAGGCGCAAGTGGCAGTAGTATATTTTGAGATTCATATGAAATATAAAGAGCTGGAAATATTCTGGGAATATAATCAACATATGCCCAAGAGCATAACTCTGCTTACAAATTTATTCACTGCCAAAGCAATCTATGCCAAGAATAACTGATTATATGCTGTTGGCTTAATATTTTCTTTATAGTTATCAGCTATACTTTACCAAGGTAAAAGGACGCAAGTATTAGTTCAATATCTTTTGTTTTTTAGAAAAATGCTAATTAGTGTTATATGGTAGCTGTTTTATGATTTTTAAAAAAGAAAATTGTGCTGCCACGATATTGGAATACGTATTGATAGTTAGCACAATAGTCGTTTTTTGTATGGTTGGGCTGCGCAATATAGGTAGTGGATACAACTCGATATACTCGAATATTTCGAAAGCCATTTAACTTTAAAAACTGAAAATTCAGTAGCTGTACCCTTCATTCAAATATTATTTAATAGGGGAAAATATCACCCATGTATCAGCGATAACAGAGCCGTCGTTGGGTGTGCTTTCCCCAAATCTCATGTACACGGTTGTTTGATGGCCAAATAATAAGTATATTCTTTGGATGATCGATGTGAATATTAAAAAATTACAGCAGATAATTTCCTATAATTTCAAGGAAATAACACTAATTTCCTGTGCTTTGTGCCATCCCGGTGGTGCAAAATACAACCGTAGTCTAGCAAAAAGTTTCGAGAGATTAGAGTTTTTGGGAGATCGCGTATTGGGATTGGCCATATCAGAATTTTTATATGAAAATTTTCCGACGGATCCCGAGGGGGAGTTGGCCATAAGATTTTCTATCCTGGTAAGCACAAATTTTCTCATAAACATTGCAAAAAAAACCAGTATTATAGAATGTCTCGCAATACCAAAAGATTTTTTCATATCACCTAGTAAAAATTCATCATCAATTGCCGATATGATGGAGGCGATTTTAGGTGCCGTATTTTTGGATTCCAACTTTGAAACGGCCAAAGAAATCATAATCAAACTCTGGGGTAATGACATAAAAAATGTAATACACAAAAAAAAGGATGCAAAAACTCAGCTGCAGGAAATTTCCCAGTCAGTAACTTCGCATCTTCCGGTATATCGCCTAATAAATATGAAGGGAGAAGCGCATAATCCGGTTTTTGAAATGGAAGTAAGGGTTCTCGACAAATGTGCGACCGGCTTTGGTAATTCCAAAAAAAGCGCAGAACACAATGCTGCCGAGAATATGATACAACTGTTGAATAAAAAGATCTAACCTATGTTAGGATTGGCCTTAATCCAGCAGTTGATATGTGGTTGATTCCTAGAATTACAGATATGATTAATATTTCATTCTTATAGGACGAGGTAAATGTGGCGAAAATAATTGGAGGAAGTAGTTGTAGAAAAATCGCCTACGATTTGAGTGTTAATCTAAATATTGAATATATCGATACGACAATTGCGAGATTTGCTGATCAGGAGCTACGCATTCAGCCCTAATTAATTACGAACAGTGTCCCCCAGGAAATGAATCATAACAAGTTTGAAATCCTCGACGTAGTTCCTGTCATTGCTGATAGCATCAATGCTCTTATGAACTTTAGAGATCGTTATTAAACATACCCTGAAAAGAAACCAGCAATTGTACACGATCATTTTGTGTGCTACTAAAATCAATGATTGGTAGTATATCACTGTCATGATACTGTTTCAGGAACGATCAAGATCTGTTTTAGTTAAAAAATTCGGAGATGGAAAATGGAAATTTTTCTTGATACAGCAAAAATAGATGAAATCAATATAATGAGTGATTTCATAAATGGTGTTACCACAAACCCCAGCCTCATAGCTCAAAGCAAAATTGATAATTACGATGAGCTAATTGAAGAAATATGCCGTATGGTTTCTGGTCCCGTAAGTGTGGAAGTATTATCAAATGATGCGGATGCCATGCTAGAGGAAGGCAATCATTTGTCAACCATCCACAGCAATGTGTGTGTAAAACTACCCTGCACATTTGATGGATTAAAAGTGTGTAAGCAGCTATCAAAGGTTGGGATAATGACCAATTTAACTCTCTGTTTTTCATCAATGCAGGCTCTATTGGCGGCAAAATGCGGTGCCACCTATATTTCTCCATTTATTGGTCGACTGGATGACATTGGCCATGATGGCATTGGGTTGGTGGAAGAAATACTAGAAATATACGATGCCTGTGGGTATAAGACGAAGGTATTATCTGCCTCGGTGCGAAATATTTCCCATGTTGTACAATCGGCTCGGCTGGGAGTTGGTGCCATTACGATGCCGGCAAAAATATTGCAACAGTGTTTTCTGCATCCGCTAACAGATGCGGGATTAGAAATTTTTCAGAATGATTGGAACAAATACAAAAAATCCAAATAGAGCAATTAATCTAAGTTTGCAATGCGCAATCATCAGAGCCACCTCATGAAAATTTTTGAGAGAGGATTTGAGTTAGAGTATAGTGACTTCGGCTGGCCATTTTTCTCAATCGTCTAATAGATTGTCGAGGCATGGTTTGCTTGTATTTTTGCAATAAATTCAATGCGATATGTCTAAAGATAGCCATAATTTGAGGTGCATTTTCCTTCCTAATTCGCGATTGATCATCTCCAAACAACATATCCAAAACCCAATTGTAGGCTATTTTCGATTGCC
>JAIRXF010000007.1 GCA_031268405.1 Oscillospiraceae bacterium | reverse complement strand
TTTAAGAAAAAAAATTATATTCAAAAATCAATCAAGTTTACGCTGGCCTTTGTGTTTGTATTTTGCTGTTTTCTGAGTACAAATAACGGCGATGTTTGTGCTCAAGATAGTGCTGTGTTAGTGTCGTTAGAATTTGAGAACAAAGGTTCAATAGAATCGTTAGAAGCACAAATGCAAGATAATATCACTAAACGCTTTTATAAATTGAAATTAAACTCTGACGGTATTTTTTTTGAATTTATAATTCCTTATCAGCTTACCCAAAACTCCAAAGAAAATAATTTTAGGCAAATTCAGTCTGTTGGAATGTCGAAGTGTACAACAGATAAAGATAATGTCGATATTCCTCAGAAAATTATTGTTTTTGGCATTGAATGTCGCGATAAGCTAATAGAGCATGAAGTTGATGTTTTGAATAAATACTGCTTCCAAGGTAATAAAAGTATTGTGAACGTTTTTATTCCTAATTCCGTCAAAACTTTAGGGCGCCGTTGTTTCAGAGGAAGTTGTAATCTCAAAAATATAAATATTCCGGATTCTGTTATCTACATAGACACAGCTTGCTTTGTTGATTGTTCAAGTTTTACCCATATTGCTATTCCAAGCTCTGTTGTAAAACTTAGTTCATCTTGCTTTAATTCGTGCATGAATCTTGTGGAGGTTAGCTGTTTAGGTTTTATTAAAAAAATAGAAAATTGCTGTTTTAGAAGGTGTAAGAGCCTTAAAACAATTAGTTTTGCAAATTCTAAAGATTATTCGGAGCCCACCGAAACTATTATTTTGCCGGATTCCATTGACTGTATTTGCAATTGCTGTTTTCGGGATTGCTCAAGCGTTAAGGCTTTTGTAATTCCAGAATCTGTCAAGAAAATTGGGTGGGATTCTTTTAGCGGTTGTTCATCACTTTTGAGCGTTATCATTTTAGCAAGAAATATCGATTTTCCTTCTCAACTATCGCGTTCTAGATTTGGAGGACAAGCGGTGATCGGTAAAAGAGAATTAAGAATCTTTTACGGGTGTTCTAGTTTGCAAAATTTTTCATATGCAGGAACTCTCCCTGAGGATTTTTTTGAAAACACCTTTTTATACGGATAAATAAGGAGCAATATTAATATTAATGGTAAATAACCGATGTTAAAATGAGAACCAGAGGGTTTATTAAAATATTTTATAAATTTTTGTTCAACACAAGTCTTTAGAAATATTGTATTATTTTTTTTAAATTATTAGATTATTAATTGTATTAAAATTACACAAAATTTTTATGAATATTTAATGTAATTCGATTAGATTTTATATTTGTGACAACTTCGAATTGGTTTGCCTATAAAATTCGTTTAGAAAGATCCTCAAGAGGCTAAAAAAATTTTATACAAAATAGCCAAAACTATGTGCATTATTTCTTATTTCATGGGACAGATTAATTCAAAATTCTCCGAAATAGGAGTAGAAATAACAGATTTAATTTATGTTTTCCTAAATACGAACACAACGACGAGAGCTGGAGAAAAGTCGCAGGAAGATCAGATAAAGAAAATCAACGTGTCGAAGATCTTCAGCGACGAGGATAAACTTGATTCAGGGTAACATTCAGAAATCCTGAAAATATCAAATGCTTTTAAATATTCCGCCCCTCGGGTATGATATTCTCAGTCAATAATAAAAAGCGTTATGTAAAAATAAAACTCTCACCGCAGCTTTTCCGCGGTGAGAGTTTTTAAAATGCGGGTTTTTGGTTTATTTTTTATTAGATAGTGTTGTGTCTGATTTATTTTGTATGAACGGGTTGGTGAACTGGTTGGTCCCTCCCCTTTTCACATAGTAAGTCCCTACTCTTGGTTCATCCTCCGTTTTGTCGTCGGACTCAGACTGGACCTTTGCCAAACTCTCAAGAAATGGATTTGATCCCGGCGCATTATTCACGTACTGGGTTGTATTCAAATTTTGACTTTTAGGCGGATTTTTATTCGCCCCGTTGGTGAGGGGAAAGACTTGATGATTGCATCCTGGATGCTTGAGTTCATTTACCTCGTCCGTTAGCTTTTGTACAGCGCGATCAAGCTCTTTTTCTCTGTTAATTAACCTTTCCATATTCGGTTGTGTATTTATTCTCTTTGACAGTTCCTGGCGCAGCTGATTGTTTTCCGCGATCATTTCTTTAAGTTTTTCATTCAGTTGATTGTTTTTTTTGTATGCTTCATTTATCCCCGGATTCGTCGTCAATTTTTTCTTTGCTTCGCACAACTCTTGCTTCAGCTGCTTGTTTTCTTCGGACAAGGAGTTTAAGGCTTGACTCAGATTCCCTTCGTCTGCTGGCGGTTGAAACCCTTTAACCGACATTTCCGAGAGCTGGTCTGTTTGGGTTGCGATCGTTCCTTGGTTTTTCAGCAACACCGAGGACTGGTTTATTTTGGGTTCGTTTGGTGTTGTTGTTATCAACTCCGACGAGGTTATGGTAAGCGTTGGTGATTGTTTCTTGAACTGAAGGTTGTCATTGAATAACTTATTTTGCTCCGCCAAACTTTTATTTTTTGTCTTTAGCTTCTTAATTTTTTCGACGTATGATTCGAATCTCTTTTCATATTCACAGTGAGTCTTGTTATAACCATCGATTACCGAATTTTTCTGATTGATAGATTCCAACGCTTCGGCCGAACATTGTTCCAGCAATAAATTTTTTTCGTGCAGCTTTTTAGCTTCGTTTTTCAAACCATCAAACTCTTCCTTTTTCACACGAAGCTCGTTCTTCAATCTCATATTTTCTTCGTATTTGTTCTCTAATTTCCGCCTAATCGATAAATTGTTTTCGAACAAGGTTTGTAATTCTTTATTTGTTTCCTTACGCATACACGAAACTTCTTTTTTCAGTTTTGAATTTTGCTCAGCAATTAACTTAATTTCATTCTTTATTTCTTCAGATTGTTTATAAAATTTCTCGTTCTCGTTCCAATGGCTTTCCTTCAGTTGTTTAATTTCTTCGAGTGCGGATCTCAACCTTTGCTCCAGCAACTTATTCTCTTCCTCCAAAACCTGGTAGCGACTAGCAGTTCCATCGAAGTCTTCGTCTTCAGTAAGGTCGAATTGTTCTTCGTTGATTCTTAAG
Source organism: Oscillospiraceae bacterium (assembly GCA_031268405.1). Taxonomy (GTDB): domain Bacteria; phylum Bacillota; class Clostridia; order Oscillospirales; family Acutalibacteraceae; genus JAITRE01. The sequence continues at coordinate 2,028 of JAIRXF010000007.1, read as the reverse complement.
GTTGGCCTGCTCGAATTTTTGCCGGGCTTATTCTTCTTACCGTTTAAGAATATGTGCTCGGTCGTAGTTAACTGGAGTAGTGGCGTGCAGGGCGAAATTATCTTTTTTTCTTCGGATCCCTCGTTTTTCCTTACACGACTCACTTTCCTGGGGTCCAACGATTTTGATAGGTTGTGTTTTTTAAGTTGACTTTGCAAGCGGAAATTTTCCTCGTTCGTCTCCTGGACTAAATTTTTCAATTTGACGTTCTCTGTCTCGAGTTTGTTTACGTGGTTCTTGAGTTGCCCCGTACGGTATTCGTTTTCCTCTACGCCGTTTTGACCCATTATAAATTTTAAACGGTTCAAATTTCCTTTCAATTCTTCGTTCTCAGCTTTTAATGCTTCGCAATTTTGGTCACCGCCGCTGGTTTGTGGTGCTTTTTGATGTTTCGATTGTTTGAGCAGCTTATCATTTTGTAATTTTAGCTGATCGTTCAGGTTGTTCAGCTGGTTCAGCTGGTTCTTCATTTTGGAAATTTTCTTTTTCTCACTCAACTTATTTTCTTCGAATTTGCAGATCAAGTTACTTTTTTTTTGCTCGCTCCCTTCGAGTTTCTGTTTCAAGTCTAACACTTGTTTTTTAAGCGCTTTCACTTCGTCATTTCCTGTGCTGATAATCATTCCCGAAGAAACTTGGGAGGATTTGTCCAAATATTGTCTCTTCTTGTCGAAATTTATTTGAGTCTTTAAACTTTCTATTTCCTGTCGTAAACTACGATTTTGCTCAATTAGACTATTTTCAACCCGTGTGTGTGTTTGGACTTCTTCGCGAAGCAAATTTCCATCGTCTTTTTCTTTCTCGAGTTGATTTTCCAGGCAAACTATTTGCTCGCTGAGCTCCTCTATTTTTTTGTAGCCGCCGTTTGTATCAGCGTTGCCGTGACTTTTCTGTTTTTGGGAGAATTGCTTGGAAGATTTTTTCTTCCTGTTCTGGTTCCTTTCATCTTCCAAATTCCTAATTTTCGCAGCCATTTCTTTTGTTATCTCCGTAGCGTGTAACTGCGCCTTCTCCGACTTATCAATTAACTCATTGACATAACAATATGATTCTTTGTTGATTTTTTTAATGTTTTCGTTTTCTGATTTCAGCTTATTTATTTGTGCTTTAAGTTTTAAATTTTCTTGTCTCAATTTTAACAATTCAGAATTATCGCCGCCTCCCGTTCCCCCAAGCGCTTTACGCAAAAGCCCATCAGCTTCTTCATCAGTATCACATCCCCAAACGCTTTTAACGATGCTAACTAAAGACCCACGCTCATCTTTTAAATTCATCTTACGATCGGTCTCGATCACCAAAACGGATTCAGTTGAATCATCAATCCGCGTGGTAACTGCCGGCCTCCTGCCACCTTCTGATCTAACTGACAACTGGGATTTGCCAAAACCATCAATTAAGCGATAAGTATTAAGAGCGTTCGCGGGAATTTCACCGAATGCATTCAAAAGAGCTGCTGCTGAAAGGCACGCAGCAATACTACCTTTTCCCAATAATCCAAGACCTTTATTAAGGCCATTTTTGTTCTTCGTTTTTCTTAATTCTACCAAATTTTTTCTGTTAACCATAATGATTAAACCTCACTTATTTACAATAATGTTATTTGACAAAAATATTTTAATACCGTCAAATATACTAACATTATAACATATAAGCCACAATTTTGCAAATTTAGTCGAAATTTATACTTAAAATTTTACAACGCCGACATTTTTTGGTACGAATTTTAAAAATTCGGGAAATTCCTCAGATGCAATTAATTTCCAGTAGGTTAATTACATTATTTTTCAAAAAATTTTCGTGTGCTTGATGGCGGTAAAAAAAACCGATGCGATTTAGTTAAAATTAATAGTTGACAATTCGTTTACAATCCGGAGCAATTTTAATTGCCGCAATAAACAATAACTCGATCGAAGCAGCGGGAGTAAGAGTAAAAGATGTCATAACAAAAATAAACGGCATAGAAATTAAGAACATGAGCACAATTTACTC
>JAIRXF010000025.1 GCA_031268405.1 Oscillospiraceae bacterium | reverse complement strand
AAGTTGCTTGCCAAAGCCCGGGCAATTTGTGAACATAAAGGTAGATGGTTTTTACCTTCGAAGACCATTCAGCGTGTGCGATTTTTTTGATGGATCATTAGCAATAATTTACAAAATTGTCGGTAATGGAACTAAAAAACTTTCGCGAATGGCCAGAAATGAACAACTGGACGTTATTTTTGGTTTGGGCAATGGTTTTAATTTGAATGTTGCCAAGAACAGCCGAAACGTGGTTTTGATAGGTGGTGGAGTGGGAATTCCCCCCTTATATTTTGTGGCGAAAAATTTAAAAAAAGCCGACGTCAACTTTAGGACTGTCTTAGGGTTTACAAGTTCTGATCAAGTTTTCTTTTCGGATAAATTTTCAAAATTCTCCGAAGTTACCATAGTGACTGCCGATGGCAAGGTCGGAGAAAAGGGATTAGTAACCGACATTCTTGGAAAAATTTCGTATGATTATTATTTTACTTGTGGGCCGTTGCCGATGCTTAAAGCAATTCATAAAATGAGTACTGTTCCAGGCCAACTTCTGTTTGAAAGCCGGATGGCCTGTGGTTTTGGAGCGTGTGCGGCTTGTTCTTTAAAAACTTTGTCGGGGAGCAAAAAAATTTGCACAGAGGGACCGATGATTTACAGCGATGAGGTGGATTTTAGTTGAACGAACTTAATATAAATTTAAGCGGTATGAGCTTAGAAAATCCCGTGATTCCAGCCAGTGGTACTTTTGGATTTGGATATGAGTTTTCGAATTGGTATGATATAAACATCCTGGGAAGTATTGCTTTAAAGAGTGTGACAAAAAAAGAAAAATTTGGGAATCCATCTCCCAGGGTGGCGGAATGCACGGGCGGAATGTTAAACGCCATAGGATTGCAGAACCCCGGGGTGGAAAAATTTATTTCGGAAGAATTGCCAAAGTTGAGCAAAGTGTTTTCTAAGAAAGTAATAGCCAGTGTGGCTGGATTTTCAGTTGAAGAATATGTAAATGTTGCCGGTAAATTAAATGATATTCCCAAAATTGGATTACTAGAAATAAATCTTAGTTGCCCAAATGTAAAGAAAGATGGAGTAACTTTTGCTTCTTGCGCAAAAACTGTTTCATTTGTGTGTGAAGAGATTAAAAAAACAATCAACAAACCAATTTATGTAAAGCTTTCGCCAAATGTTACAGACATTGTAGAAATAGCCTTAGCCGCCAAAAGTTCAGGTGCAGATGGATTGGTGCTATGCAATACTTTGCTTGGATTGGTAATAAATACAAAAACGGGGAAGCCAATTGTTTCCACTGGAGTTGCCGGATTTTCAGGGCCAGCCATAAAACCCATTGCTTTAAGAACAGTGTATCAAGTTTATAAAAACGTCGATATTCCCATAATAGGATCCGGTGGAATTTGTACCGCCGATGATGTTATAGAATTTATGTCTGCTGGAGCTTGTGCCGTTGAAATTGGAGCTCAAAATTTGGTGGATCCCTGTATCTGTAAAAAAATAATCGATGATTTACCTACAAAAATGGCTGAATATAACATTAAAAATCTTAAAGAAATAATCGGAAGAAGTCATGATTAATAATATTAAAAAAGGCAAAGGAGCAGTTGATTTTTTAATTATAAATAATTAAATTTTAATGTTTTAAGGAGCGATTTTAAATAATCTACTGCGCAATTTTGATAAAAAATAAGGCGGAATGTTAAAAAATGATCAACGATGTTGTAGTGGCGTGTGATTTTTCAAGTGAGTCTAAAACTTTGAATTTTCTATCTAAATTTAAAGAGAAAAAGCCATTTGTTAAAATAGGTTTGGAGCTTTTTTGCGGCGAAGGCCCGAATATAATCAGAAAAATAAAGAGCGGGGGGAACAAAATATTTCTTGATCTTAAATTGCATGATATTCCAAATACTGTGAAGAAAACAATGATGAAAATATCGGAATTAAATGTCGACATGGTCACTGTACACGCCGGAGGAGGAGCAAAAATGATATCGGCGGCGAAAGAAGGCCTTAGTTTTAAAGAGAATTCTGCGTTATTGATGGTCGTAACGGTACTAACTAGTGTATCTCAAAAAATTTTAAATAAAGAATTATTATTCGATAGGACTCTTGAAGAAGTTGCCGAAAAATATGCCGTAATTGCCCAAGAAAACGGTGCTGATGGTGTTATTTGTTCTTGCTCAGAGGTTCCGAGTATAAAGAATATTTGCAAGAAGAGTTTTTTGACAGTAACTCCTGGAATACGATATAAAGCAGCTAATGATGACCAAATTCGTATTTTTACGCCACAAGAGGCAAAAAAATTTGGCAGTGACTTTATAGTGGTTGGTAGACCGATAACGGCTTCTAATGATCCTGTCGGAGAGTATAAAAAAATACTAAAAGACTTTTTAGGGTGAAATTTTTTATGTATCTTGCAACAAATGTTTTTAAAGAACAAAATAATCAAGTTCGGTGAGATTTAGGATTTGCTTCTCAAATGTATTTGCACTAATCTTAACATGAGTTGGATAAACTTTGAAGGGAAAGCAGAGCTTTATGGAAAAGAAAAAATTAGCAGAGGATTTACTAAATATTGGGGCTATATTTTTACGTCCACAAGAACCATTTACTTGGGCTAGCGGGATTAAATCTCCCATTTATTGTGACAACCGGGTGGTGCTTTCTTTTCCTCAAATAAGAGACAACATAGAAAAGCGTCTTTCGGAGAACGTGAAAAAATTTTTTCCAAAATGTGAAATGCTAGCGGGAACAAGTACTGCCGGAATTGCCCACGCGGCTTTCGTGGCGCAAAATTTGAATTTACCGATGGTATATGTTCGTAGCAGCGAAAAAGATCATGGCAGAAAGAATTTTATAGAAGGGAAAATTAGCCCAGGACAGAATACAGTTGTGATTGAAGATTTAATTTCTACCGCTGGTTCTGCTATTAAAGTTGTGAAAATTTTGCGTGAAGCCAAAGTAAATGTATTGGGAATAATTTCTATTTTCACTTACAATATGAAAGAAGGAATAAGTGCCTTAGAGAATGAAAAGATTAAAAATTTTTCTCTCCTCTCTTATGACGATTTATTAGAAATAGCAATAGAAAAAGGAATTGTCAGTAAAAGTGATATTAAAAAATTGCAAGTTTTCAAAAATAACCCCAAAGATTCGAGTTGGATAAATTTGGCTTAGACTATGCAAAACATATGGTTTTCACTTTTGAGATTTCAAGGAGTTTAACATTATATGAGCAATAATGATGAAATTAAAAGCCATGCTAAGGTTGACCTTTGCGCTCCAAATCTTAAGGGTAACGAGCTTCGGTATGTTTCTGATGCGATAAAAAGCGGTTGGGTGTCGGGAGCTGGGGAATATGTTTCTCGCTTTGAAAAGGCTATATCCGATTATGTCGGCGCGCAAGACGCAGTTGCTTGTCAAAGCGGCACGGCTGGTTTGCATCTTAGTTTAATTGCTCTTGGGTTACAAGCTAATGACGAAATAATAGTTCCGACAGTTACGTTTGTGGCAGCTGTAAACCCAGTTAGATATGTGGGTGCTTACCCTATTTTTATGGATTGCGATGATTCTTTATGTATGAATGCTGAAAAGCTTGAAGATTTTTTTAACGAGAAATGTGTTTTTGATGGTGAAATTCTGAAAAATAAGCTTACAAATAGAAGAATTAAATTGATCATTGTGGTTCATGTTTTTGGGAACATGGGCAATATGTGTAAAATTTTAAGATTAGCTGAATTTTATAAATTAAAGGTTATAGAAGATGCAACGGAGGCGCTTGGAACCTATTATAAAAGTGGCTTACTCAAAGGAAAATACGCTGGAACTATGGGAGACATTGGGGTTTTTTCTTTCAATGCCAACAAAATAATTACAACAGGTGGAGGCGGAGCGGTTGTTTCGCACGAAAAGAAAATATTAGATAAAGTAAGGTTTTTTTCCACACAAGCCAAAAATGACTCGTTTTATTTTATACACAACGAAATAGGGTTTAATTATAGAATGAGCAACGTTCAGGCTGCAATTGGTCTTGCTCAAATCGAACAGATCGAAGAATTTGTGAAGATTAAAAATAAAAATTATAATTCTTACAAAAAGCATGGAATTAATCTTTTGCCGTTTGATGAAAAAATAAGATCGAATAAGTGGTTTTATGCTCATCTTGCTCAAAAAAAAGAAGAACTAATGAAACATTTAATGAAAAACAATATAGAGGTTAGACCTTTGTGGATGCTCGTTCATCTTCAGAAGTGTTATAAATGTTTTCAAAGTTACAAAATAGAAAAGGCTAATTATTTTTTGAAAAGAATAGTCAATCTTCCTTGTGGTTCCGGCCTTTCTGAGTCATCAATTGTAAAAATTGCAGAAATTATAAAGAATTTTTACGATTTTTAATAGAAAAACAAAGAACCCTTTCACTCAATAAATCTCCACATAATAAGCAAATTTGAGCGATTTGGTTTTTATTTGCATTTAAAATTTTGTCATGATAATATGACGCTGTGGTGTGATTTTTATTAAAGGATTCAACAAGATTGTAATTTAAAGGGAGGAGGAAAAAATTTTAGGTTGGTAACTGCGATGTTTATTTTGGTGCTAGAATCAATTTTTGAGTTTTGTTTGCAGTGGATTAAGTGTTGCTAAAGGAGTCATTTTAAGTGTCTAGTAAATTATTTCAGAGTATTATTTATCAAATGAAAGGGATTGTTGGTAAAACTATTGGTATTATTGATAATTCTTTTCACATAATTGCCTGCAGCGAACTTGAAAAGATTGGGACAAAAATTTCTAATGCCCCAAAAGAATTATTTAACAAAGAATCTTGTTTTACCAACGAGGGTCGCACTTATGCGCATTTTGATGATAATTTTGTTATGAGATGTGCTGTTTTTGTTGAGGGAGTAGATTTAGACTCAAAGAGGTGTGCCAATTTGGCGGTTGTAGCTTTGAATAGTATCAGAAAATGCCAAGATGAGAAATATGATTGCGAAAGTTTTATAAAAAATTTGCTCCTTGATAATATTCTTCCATCAAAGATAGATTCAAAGGCTATCGAATTGGGTTTAATTTCCGAAATTCCACGTGTTTGTATTTTAATAAGATTATCACAAAAAATTAGTGGTGAGGTTTATAATTTTGTAAGAAGTTTGTTTCCAAATAAATTAAAAGATTTTGTTATTATGCTTAGTGGTTCCGATATAGTTCTTGTTAAAGAGATCTCTAAAATAATTGGCAAAAAAGATCTTGAAAAGCTTGCTAAGTCCATAGTGGACACCTTAACAAATGAGTTTTGTGTTGATTGTTTAGTGGGAATAGGCAGCAGTGTGAAGAGCGGCGTTAGAGGTTTAACTAGATCTTTTAAAGAGGCGAAAATTTCATTAGAGATTGGCAAGGTTTTTTATACAGAAAAGACTGTGATGAGTTACGACAATCTTGGAATTGCAAGACTCATATATCAATTGCCAACAACTTCATGTGAGGTGTTTTTGTATGAAATTTTTAAATCAAGTTCTATAAGTTTTTTAGATGACGAAATTTTATTCACTATACAGCGTTTTTTTGAAAATAATTTGAATGTATCAGAGACTTCAAGGAAGCTTTTTATACACAGAAATACTTTAGTCTATAGGCTTGAAAAAATTAAAAAGATTACGGGTCTTGACATAAGAGAACTTGAAGATGCAGTTGTTTTTAAAGTTGCACTTATGGTTAAAAAGTATTTGTCACGTAATCCAGTGAAGTATTAACTAATCTTCTTAAAAATTGATAATATTTGCGAAATTTTTTGATTTTTAATAGTTTTGCGGTTGGAATTTTATTGAGTTTTGTCTTTAAAATAAAACAGCGTATAGTGTTATTTGTTACGCTGATTATTGTTTAAAAAAGAGGTTTTTGAATGATAGAATTTAAAAAGGTGTCCAAAGAATATTCCAACGGAATATGCGCCGTTAAAAACATTAATCTTAATATACAAAAAGGTGAATTTGTTTTTATATTGGGGCCGTCTGGAGCTGGGAAAAGTACGTTGCTTAAATTAATAACTCGAGAAGAATCACCAACTTCCGGCGATTTAATTGTGAATAATATGGATGTTTTTTTTCTTAAAAATCGTCAGATTCCTTATTTTCGCAGAACTATGGGCATAGTGTTTCAGGATTTTCGGCTTATAAATAAGATGACAGTTTTTGATAATGTTGCATTCGCCATGCGTGTGACAGGTGCTTCGGAAAGAGCTATACGATCCAGAGTTCCATATGTTTTAAGCTTGGTAGATCTTGCAGATAAAGAAAGATTTCGTCCAACAGAATTGTCGGGAGGAGAGCAACAAAGGGTCGGTCTCGCAAGAGCTTTGGTCAACAACCCAGATTTGGTTATTGCCGATGAACCCACGGGAAATGTTGATCCTTCGCTTTCTTTTGAAATAGTCGAACTTTTGAGCAAAATAAACCATCAGGGTACTACTATTTTGATGGTTACTCATGAACATGATCTTGTGGCTAGATTTAACAAAAGAATCGTTGAAATACAAGAAGGAAGAATCGTTTCTGATGTTTACGAAGCAAAATTGGCGAACGAAGCTTGATATAATCTTGAAAGTGAGTACTAATCTGACTATTTAGTGTTTTTATTTTATTTTTTAATACGAATTTTAGCGGGGACGCTTGCATGGATTTTATTTAAAACAAGCGCTATTGGGCGAATTTTTATAGGGGGTAAAAGAAAAATAAAATGAGATTTAATTCAATTATTTATTTAACTAGAGAAGGTTTAAAAAGTATATGGAATAATTGGATAATGTCGCTTGCTTCAACAATAGTGCTGGTGTGTTGTTTGTTTTTGACTGGCTCTGTGATATTATTGTCGATGAGTGTGAATAAGACTATCGGTGCAATTGAGTCGAAAAATACTGTTACAATTCATCTTAATTCTAGTGTGTCGTCGGAAGAGAGTGAAAAAATAGGAAAAAGAATCAAAGAGATCCCAAATATTGCGAGCTGTGAGTTTTATTCTAAAGAGCAAGCTATCCAAAAATACAGCCAAGCTCTTGGTGATTTAATGGAAGGTTTAAAAGGAGACGATAACCCTTTGCCCGATGCATTTCACATCAGTATGACAGATTTGTCTAAATATAACGAAACCATAAGAATGTTGTCGGAATTGGAGGGTGTAGAATCCATAGGAGATCGCAGAGATGTGGCTAAGCGTCTCACCGAAATAAATAACATAATCCATTACGTAGAGATTGGGGTTATTTTAATTTTTGCTCTCGTTGCTCTTTTTATAGTTTCAAACACTGTTCGACTTACGATGTACGGTCGTCGTTTAGAAATTAGCATTATGAAATCTGTTGGTGCTACAAATTTATTTATTAGAATTCCTTTTATAGTAGAAGGAGTTACAATAGGGCTTTTTTCCTCTTTTGTTGCGATAGCTCTTTTAAAACTGCTTTCAAATGTGATATTAAAAGTACTGCAAAGATTAGTGCCGTTCACTAGCATTGTCTTTGATGGGATAAATTTGAATATGACTTTATTCTTTTTATTGGCTGGAATTTCCTCTGGTTTTATTGGTGGTGTAATTTCCATAAGAAAGTATTTGCGCAAGGAGGGCGGTAAGATAATTGCCTTATAATTTGATTTAAAAGTTTAGGATTTCAGAATTTAAGACCAAGGGTTTTATATAAAAACTTGCTTAAGCATCTGTATAAAAATAAGGAGTTGTTGTAATGTACAAAAATAGAATTTTTAAAGAGTTTTTTTCCGTTATTTGTTTAATTACATTTTTTCAAACTCCACAATTTACCGCTTTTTGCAAAAATGAAAATGCAAGCGGCAAATTGGGAATAAAGGAAGAGTTGCAAAAGCAAAATGAAGATCTCAAAGCAATTTTATTTGACAATGAGCGGAAAATAAAATCTGAAAGAGAAAATTTTTTACAACTTAATTCTGACGCGGAAAGCACAAGCAAAAAAATTCTTGAAATAGAACAAGAAATTTTAAAATTAGAAGAACAAAAAGTTTTTTCTGAGGCAAAAATAAAAGAACTAGAATCTGAAAAAAATAATGTTTTAAAAGAAGTTAAAGGTAGCTTGATAAGCATAAATAATGGCGAAGAGGATTGTTATATCTTGCGCTTTTTATTTGCTTCGAAGGACATTGATGATTTTTTTAACAGATTTAATGTTGTGAGGTTTTTAAGTAATCGTAATTCTGAATGTATACATCGGGCTCAGGAAGTTGTTAGTCAACTTGAATCAAAGAAAATTTCTTTAAAACAAGAAGAAGAATTTATGGAAAAAACGAAAGAACAGGCGATTTCGCAAAAGAAACATTTAGATCTTTTAAAGTGCAAATCCGAAGATTCGATGCAAGCATTTTCCAAGGAAAGTCAATGTTCCAAAGATAATATTATAAAAAATGAAGAAGAATTAAAAAAGATTGACAACGAAATTCAAGAGTGTTTAAAAAAATTACAAGAAGAAGAAATTTTATTGCAGAAAAAAGAAGAAGCTCAAAGTCGATCAATTGACGATGAAGTGCATAAATCTCAGAATGTTTCAAGCAATGAATCAACCACTCAGAATTTGCCTAAAAAAGAAGAAAAACCGGCCCCAACTTCAGAGGCGCCAAAAACCATCGTACAAAATCCTCCTGCTAACAAGCCACCAGTTCACACGCAAGCGAATCACCAAGATGATGGGCATTATTGTTGGCCGGTTGCAGGAAAACACTGGGACATTTCTTGTGGATATGGAAACGATGTGCTCAATGGAGTACCAAGATTTCACAGAGGCTTAGATATTATCAACAGTGCTTCGATAACACCTATAATTTCAGCTGGCGACGGTGTAGTTGCCAAGGTATTTAATGGTTGCGGGCATGATTTTGCCAAAAATGGCAGTTGTGGATGTGGAGGCGGATATGGTAATTTTGTTGTTATAAGATTAAAAAACGGAAATTCGGTTATATATGCACATCTTTCTAAAGTTTTTGTTAAAGAAGGAGATCACGTCAAATTTAAACAAGCTGTAGGAGAAATGGGGAGTACAGGTTGGTCTACCGGAAAGCATGTTCATTTTGAGGTGCGAAACAGAGATGGTGTCAGTTTTGATCCTACGTCAATAAGTTATGTTTATATGTAAAAAAATAATTTATCTGGTGCCAATTAATTATTAAAAAATACGGGTTTTTGTGCGATTAAATGAGTTCTTGAATGCAGCGATTTTTAGTTTTAGGTGCAATAAAAACTTGAAATTTAAGTAAAAAAATAAATCAGTAGAAACTAAAATATTTCATAGATTTAACTAATATCGCGGCGTTTTTGAGCTTGTTTGATCAAGCTTAATTTTAGTTTTAAAATATTTATTGTTATGCTAGTTGTATGGAGCGTTGTATGTTGAGGTTTTGAATTGTGTTTGAAGATAAAATTTTTAAAATAGAAAGCAAACTCAAAAAGTATATTTCAAACCTAAAAGACTCGGAAGAAGATTTGTTTGAATCTATGTGTTACAGTCTTTTAATTGGGGGAAAAAGAATAAGATCTGTTTTGTCTTTAGAATTTTGTTCCGCGTGCAATGGAGATGAAGATTTTGCAATACCCTTTGCTTGCGCGCTTGAGATGGTACATACGTATTCACTAATACATGATGATTTGCCCTGCATGGACGATTCTCATTTGCGAAGAGGAAAGCCCTCGAATCACGTAGTATTTGGTGAGGCTACGGCACTGCTTGCCGGAGACGCGCTTTTAACTTTGGCTTTTGATGTGTTAACTTCTAATTTATCATATTCCAAACAGGAAAATATAAAAATTTTAAAATGTGTAAATATCCTTTCTACTTGTGCGGGAGCAAATGGTATGATAGGAGGTCAATCAATAGATTTGAAGTATGAGAATAAAAAAATAGATATTAAAACTCTACAAAAAATGCACGAAATGAAAACAGGAAAGCTTATTTTAGCGGCGGCTCGGGGCGGGTGCATACTAGCTGGTGCTTCTAATTCTCAAGTTTTGGCTGCCGAAAAATATGCAAAGAATTTAGGGTTAGCGTTTCAAATTACGGATGATATACTGGATGTTAATTCTAGCGAACTGAAACTTGGCAAACCCACTGGAATTGACGAGAAAAAAACAAAACCCACTTATGTAACTTTGCTTGGGATTTGCAAATCTAAAGAGTTTGTCGAGAAACTCACGGATGATGCTATTTCTTCGTTAGAAAATTTTGAAGGAAATACCGAAAATCTCAAAAGACTTGCTTTGAATCTTTCAAAAAGAAGTTATTAAACGACAAAATAGTTTAATTGAGGTAAATTGTTTAAAATGTTAATCGGAAACTTTTGCATATAAAAAATGATTTGTATTTTAAAATATTCGCAAAAGTGTTGAACGAAATTTAATAGATTAAAATCTTTTCTTTACTTGAATTAAAAATAAAGGCTAAAAAATATTAAAATGCCTACGGGGACATGTATTTTATATTTAGATTATGTGCTTTAAATTGATTAGTTGAAGCAATGTCTTTATACAAAAACAATAAAAACAGCCGTCCAAAGGACGACTGCAAATTTGAAGTTAGCATCTTTCTATTTTCCCGGGCCGTTGCCAGCCAAGTATTTTCAACACCATTGAGCTTAACTTTCGTGTTCGGTATGGGAACGAGTGTACCCCCAACGTCATCAACACTAACAATGCTATCCTATCACAAGTAAATTAAATTTGCAACCCCTTTTTAAAAATTTATTTTTTACAATTTCAAAAGTAAGTTTATTTTATTTTTTTAACTTATAAAATTTCATATTAGTTTATGGATTTGATTTTGAAAAATTAATCGTTAGTAATTCTATTGTTGACAGATTTTAAAAACTATTGTAACATTCAGGCCTGTGAGCTTACATTAATTTTTAAAGAGGGAGTTTTTATTTGTGAAAAAAAGTATAGATAAAAAATGTAATTTTAAGTTATTAAGAGCGGTAATTTTTGTAGCAATGGTATTTTGTTGTTGCTTTGTGTTTCCTTGTTCTAATCGCGCTGAGGCAGTTTTAGAGCGGGTGGATCTTGGACAAGGCATTTCTCTTATCTTGGATTGGAATAAAACCGATAGAACCGGCGCGAACGGAGAAAAAATAAATGCCAGAGACGCCCAGATTTTGGATATACGTGTGGAATCCATAGAAACCACAGGACCTACAAATGGTAGATTAGATAAGATCAAAATAAAAATTCCTGATACCATCGAAGTAGCAAATAATTATTATTATTCTGATGATAGTGATGGCGAAGGAGAAGATGGTGATGCCGACGAGGAAGAAAATGACAATGATAGCGATGGCGAAGGAGAAGATGGCGGTGCCGATGAGGAAGAAGATGACAATCCCCCAAAAATAAGGTTAAGAATTGCGAAAGTTGACGAGGGTATCTTGGCCAAAATTCAAGAAAGGTTTGACGTAGAATACTCGAAATCTCTAACCATTGTTCCTCGAAATGCGTTAAAAGGCCATGAAGGTGTTTATATAATTTTTGATCATGACGGTGCCAGTGCTTATGTTAAAAAAGTATATACTCAAGGTTATGAGGGCGATGGAACTATAACTCTTCCCGAACGTATGGAAGTCGGCGCTAATGGAGGAAATGTAAGGCTTGGGAAAATTTGTTGCGAAGCTTTTTGGGGAATTAAAAATTTGGTCAGAAAAGTGATTGTACCGTATGATGTTATTTGTTCTGAAGATTGCAAGGATCTTATTGGAGAAATAAAGTTACCGAAAGATATCAAAAAAATAGATGAGGGAATTTTCAGAGGATGCAGCGGTTTAGTCCATGTTAATCTTCCAAATTCGGTTAAGTTCTTGAGTGATGAGTGTTTCAAAGATTGTAGCCGTCTTAGAGTAGTAGAATTACCGAAAAATATCAAGAAAATAGGCGAGAAATGCTTCCAAAATTGCAGTGATCTTGAAGAAATAAAATTGCCGCAAGATACCCAAGGAATAGATGGAACTTTACCCTATGCCTATATTCCCGATTCGGTTGAAATTTTAGGCGATGGATGTTTTGAGAATTGCAAGTCTCTACGCAGAGTAGAAACGTATTTGACCGAATTGGGAAATAGAATTTTCAAGGGATGTGAAAAATTAGAATTAGTTTCGTTTCGTTCTAATGTTGAGTCTATTGGAAAAAGATGTTTTGATGGATGCGAAAGTCTTTCTTGGGTCTGTTTTCCCGGCATGGAGAATTGCATTAATTCGTTAGTTTTTCCAGAGTCACTTAAGTCTCTTGGAAAATGTTGCTTTTTAAATTGTCATAGTCTTGAAAAAGTATCTTTGAAGTTCCCTATATTTTTGGGACAGTATTGTTTTGGATGTTGCGAAGGTCTTGTAACTGTAAAAATTGTTTCTGGAAAAAATTTTAAAATAGAAAATTATGTATTTTATAATTGCAATAGTATTCAGAATTTTTCGTTGAGCAAAGAAGACTTAGCAGACGATTTTTTTGAGAAAATCTTAGCATTAACGATGTTCCGGCCAAGTACAATAAAATAATTCAAACATTAATTTCTTAAAATCTCAAATTGATGTTGAACAGAATAATCTTTCAAAAACCATGAAACGTAAAATTGCAAAATATCGTATAAGAGTCGTGGTGTTATTTGGCCGATATATGGTGTGTTTGTGATTTTATGTTTTATGAAAATTAGTTGTAATTTACAGCCTCTTTTCAAATTAAATAAGAAGTGTTAAAATAAAAGTGTGAGGGATTTGGAAGTTTGCGTGATTGTAAGAAAAGCAGTTTTATTTGAAATCACACTAAAGGTGAAGAATTATGTTAGAGTTCGATTTTAATGAGATAGTGCCAAAATTTTTATTAACTATTGCTTTGTTTTTTGTGTCGATATTTATTTTTGAACTGGTAAGTCGAGCGATAAGAAAAGCTATGCACCGAATCAATGCCGAAAAAAGTGTGATATCATTTACATATTCAGCCAGTAAAGTTGTGTTTAAAATTCTTGCATTGTTTCTTGCTCTTACAATTTGGATTGATGCAAGAGCTGTTGTTGCCACTGCTGGAACAGTTGCAGTTGCGTTGGGTTTTATTTTTAAAGATGTTATCTCTAATATTATAGGCGGAATTATTATTGTTTCGAATATGCTTTTTAAAGTGGAGGATTTTATAGAAATCGAAAAAAATTCAGGATATGTTTCCAAAATAGAATTATTTTTTACAACGCTAAAAACAACAGATAATAAAAAGATAATTGTTCCTAATTCTGTTTTAACCTCTAAAATGGTTGTGGTTAATTATGAAGGGTGTTTGTCTAAAAACGAGACTGAAGCTGTTAAGTAATTTGTCAGATGATAAAGGAGTGAAAGATGAGAAACGATGCTTTTACTGCGGGTGTTGGGTTCGGTGGGCTTAGAAAAAAAGACGACATAAAACTTTTAATTTGTTATCTCTTTGCAAATACAAGGTTTAGTATAACCAAAGACGATGTAACAAAGGTATTACAAGAAAACGATCTTGCTAATTATTTTGAGGTGAATTCTGCTTTTTCTGAGCTTATTGAATCTGAACACATAAAAAATGATGAAAATAAAGAAAGTGGATTTTTGATAACTAAAAGTGGAGAGATGATATCTAAAGAATTGGAGGTTAGTTTGCCAATTTCTATCAGAGAAAAAGCTGTAACTGCTACGTTGAATCTCATGGCAAAAATAAAGCGCGAGAGTGAAAATAAAGTTAAAATTCAAAAGATTGAAAATGGATATAAGGTGATTTTAGAAATTTCGGATAGAACCACCGATTTATTATCTGTTTCTATGTATGCTCCAGATTTAATGCAGGCTGATTTGGTTAAGAAAAATTTTCATAAAGATCCCGAACTTTTTTACGAATGTTTTTTGGCGCTCGTGACAAGGGATATTGGAGCTGTAAAGAAGATTTTGATAAAATGAATTAAAGTTTGCTGTTTTATTTTGTAAATTTATCATTCAATATACCTTGACTGTTTATGTGTCTTTAGTTTAAAATTGATATGTTGTCTAGTTTAAATTTTTAATTGATATTTACTAAGATTGCGTAAATTTATTTTTGTTGGGAAGTATTGTAATGCAAAATTTACATAGCAGAGGAACGAGTGCGATGGTTTCTGTGTGTGCTCGTTTTGTTCAGTTGTTGTTTTTGGGTCTAATGTTTTGTTTTTTGGCCGGGTGTAGAGATGATTCAGCAGTTTCAACTAAAGGTGAATTGATCGACAGTTCCAAAAAAATAAAGGTTATAGCTACTTTATTTCCTCAATATGATTTTGCCAGACAAGTGTTTAAAGATAAAGCTGATGTTCAGCTTTTATTGCCGCCCGGTGTAGAAAGTCATTCTTACGACCCTACGCCAAGTAATATAGCAAGTATATATTGCTCTGATTTATTTATTTATACAGGCAAATACATGGAGCTTTGGTCAGAAAAAATTATCTCTGGAATGAAAAGTAAAAAAACTAAAGTTGTTGATGTTTCCAGGGGCGTAGATCTTATAAAAGGGAAAAAACATGATCATGGCGGTGAAGAAAATCATTCATCTTCTCATCACCATAAATATGATCCCCACATATGGTTGGATCCTATGATTGCTATAATTATGGTTGATAATATTTTAGAAAATGCCTGCGAAATAAGCCCCGAGAATAAAGATTTTTTTACAAAAAATGCAAATTCATTAAAAGAGAAATTAAAAGCACTTGATAAAGATTTTGAAGACTTAACTTCCAGTTCTGAAAATGATAAGAAAAAAACAGTGGTTTTTGTTGGTAAATTTGCTCATATTTACTTTATGAACAGATATAAGCTCAATTATAAAACGATGCTTGATGGTTGCTTTGCGGGCGCGGAACCGAGTGGTAAAAAATTTACTGAAATAACAGAGATTATAAAACAAAATAATATTCCAGCGATTTATTTTGAAGAACCGTCCATACCTTCGGCTGCGCAATCAATTGCCCAACAAACTGGAACGAAGCCATTGAGATTTTCTGCTTGCCATAATCTCACCAAAGATGAATTAGAAAGTAACGTTTCTTATATCGATATGATGAGGCTAAATTATGAGAATCTGAAAGAGGGTTTGAACCCTTGAGTAAACGCAAAATTGTTGGATTTTTATTTTTGTAATGGGATATTTTATAGCAGATTTTTGTAACGCTAATTGATTTTTTTAATATTATTTTAATGAGACTTCAATATTTAATTTAGCTTTAAAATTCGGTATTTTAGAGTATTTTGGCAATCGGTTAATATACATATTATAGATTTTGCGAACAGACGTTTTGAATTTTTACTTGTAGAAAGCGAGGTTCCAAAATACGTTTGCACGAGGGGGGTTTATGAAAAAATATAAGGTTGGTATTGTTGGAGCAACAGGAATGGTTGGGAAAAATTTTGCCAATCTTTTAAAGGATCATCCCTTTTTTGATTTAACAGTCGTTGCAGCAAGTTCTAAATCGGCTTCAAAAACTTACCGAGAAGCTTTGGATATTAAATTTGGCAAAACGGAAAAAATTCCTGAGCGATTTCACAATCTTTTGGTGTTAGATGCACAAAAAGATGTTAAAAAGATTAGTTCTTTAGTGGATTTTGTATTCTGTGCTATAGATATGGAAAAATATAAATTAAAAAAATTAGAAGAAGCATATGCCAAAAGTGAATGTCCGGTTATTTCCAACAACAGTGCCAACAGATGGACGTCAGATGTTCCTATGATTATTCCCGAAATAAATTCTGATCATTCAAGAGTTATACATTCGCAGAGAAAGAGGATCAAAACAAAAAGAGGGTTTATAGCTGTAAAGCCCAATTGCTCATTACAATGTTATGTTCCAACGCTTCATCCACTCTTAAATTTTAAGATCACTAAAGTTTTGGTTTGTACATATCAATCAATTTCGGGCGCGGGAAAAGTTTTTAATTCTTGGCCAGAGATGATAGATAACGTGATTCCATACATACCCGATGAAGAAGAAAAAACCGAAAAAGAGCCTTTAAAGATTTGGGGAAAGATAAAAAACGGCAAGATAATAAACTCAAAAAATCCGAGTATTACCTCGCAATGCATTAGAATTCCCGTTAGTTTTGGGCATACTTCCGCAGTGTTCGTATCGTTTAAAAACAAACCAAGCCTCAACGAAATTTTAGAAAGATGGAAATTTTTTAAAGGCGAGGCGCAAAATTTAGATTTGCCTAGTGCCCCCAAACAATTTATTAAATATTTTGATGATCCTTACAGGCCGCAAATTAATGATGTTAGAAAAACAGAACAATCGATGGCCATTTTAACGGGAAGATTAAGAGAAGATAAGCAATACGATTACAAGTTTATCTGCATGTCTCATAATACGGTTAGAGGAGCAGCGGGAGGAGGTATTTTGATGGCTGAACTTTTATCTAAGCAGGGATTTTTTGATTGAATTTAAGTTATAGTTGGTTGCCAATTAATTAACTTTAAAATTACAGTATTTTTAAAGTTAATTTACTGTGATATCAAACTTTGTCAATATTAGGCGCACATTTATAAAAATCTTACAAGTAGGCCGGATTACTAGCAGATTTTTGAAATAATTTTAATCAATAAAAGAAGGAGATTATTGCAATGAAAGAAATAATTTTTAAAGGGGCAGGAGTGGCGTTAATTACTCCAATGAATAAAGATGGTTCTGTGGATTTTAATGGAATTTCAAAATTAATAGAATTTCAACTGAACAACAAAACGGATGCTATTATTTCTTGCGGAACGACTGGAGAGCCTTCTACTTTGTCGGAAGAAGAAAGAATCAAGGTTGTAGAGCGTACCATTAAAAGCGTTGGGGGCAGAATTCCAGTAATAGTTGGAACCGGAAGTAATAATACAAAACACGCACTATCGCTTTCTTTAAAAGCCCAAGAATTGGGAGCAGATGCTTTGCTTATTGTTACTCCTTATTACAACAAAACTTCACAGAAAGGGTTGGTTGAGCATTATATATACATAGCCAATAGAGTTAAAATTCCCATCATACTTTACAATGTGCCTTCAAGAACTGGTTTAAATATAAATCCAGAAACGTGTGGAATTTTATCTAAACACAAAAGAATTGTAGCAATAAAAGAAGCTTCTGGGAATATAAGTCAAATTGCAGAAATTGCATCAATCTGCGGCAGCGAATTGCCAATTTATTGCGGAAATGACGACCAAATTATTCCAACACTTTCTTTTGGGGCGCTTGGAGTTATATCGGTTTTTTCAAATATTTTTCCCAAGCAATTACACGATATTGTAAAAAGGTATTTCAGTGGAGATCACAAGAAATCTTTAGAGTTATTTTTATCTTCGCTAAAATTGATGAATGCTCTATTTTGGGATGTGAATCCTATTCCTGTGAAAGCTGCTTTGAATTTTATTAAATTGCCCTCTGGTAATTGCAGGCTTCCGCTTACAACCTTGGATAGTTTCACTAAAAATAAGTTACAAAAAATAATAGAATTTTACATTAAGCATGTAGTAGATGTAGAGCAAAATCATGTTTGCAAAAATGTCTAGAGTGTGTTAACATGACTAACGTCGTCTATACGTGAATTTGTTTACTATGTTTTGATTTGATAAGTTAAATATTTTTAGAAAGTGGTGCAAAGTTTAATGTACGCCATAATAGAAGCTTGCGGTAAGCAATGGAAGGTTAAACAAGGGGATGTTGTTTTCACGGAAAAACTCAATGTAAACGAAGGTTTATCAGTCGATTTTAAAGTTGTTGCTGTTTCTGATGGTAAAAAAATCGAAGTTGGCTCTCCTTATGTTAATTCGGCAAAAGTTTCTGGCAAGGTTTTAAAAAACGGCAAACGTAAAAAAATCACTGTTTTTACCTATAAACCCAAGAAAAATGAAAAGCGAAAACTGGGTCACAGGCAGCCTTACAGTAAGGTTGAAATTGATTCCATAAGTGTTTAAGTATTTCGTTTAATGATCGAGCACAGCGATCTGGATGGGTTGGATTTAATGCGGATGATCACGCTTTAATTTAAAAAGAGCTTTTGATTTTGTGTGTTTTTATTTAACTTTATTGTTATCATGATGATGATCTTGACATTGCTGATTTGGAAGTGAATATTTTAGATGGTTATTGTAAAAATGCTGAAGAATAAGGGCAAGTTTTTAGGTTTTGATATCAAAGGTCATGTCGGTAAGGGAGAAATTGTCGATAATATAGTTTGCGCTGCTGTTTCTTCTGCGGCTTATATGGCTGTTAATACAATTACAAATGTTGTTAATGCCCAAGCGCGAATTCACGTTGATAGCAGTGGTGGCATGTTTGCCAGAATAACATCGGGTTATAATCAAGAATGTGATGATATACTCAAAGGTCTAGAAATACATTTGTTTGAAATATCTGAGGAAAATCCCAATAGCATATTAATGAGTAGCGAGGAGGCAATTTAAATGTTAAGAGTTAATATTCAATTATTTGCACATAAAAAAGGTATGGGTTCCACTAAAAACGGCAGAGATTCTGAATCTAAAAGATTAGGGGTTAAGCGCTCTGATGGTCAGTTTGTTTTTACTGGAAATATTATTGTTAAACAACGAGGCACGCATATACATCCTGGAAAGAATGTAGGAAAAGGCAAGGATGATACGCTCTTTTCTTTGATTGACGGAAAAGTAAGATTTGAATATTTTAAAAGAAATCGCAAGAGAGTTTCTGTTTACGGCATGGAGGCGGCAGTGTAGTTTTGAAGTAAAAATTAAAGTAATCTTAAATTGCAATTAATATGCATATTATTTGACATTTGTCCACATAAAAAAATGTTAAGAATAATTTTTTAAATTGCCTCTTGATTTTTTTTTGGTGTGGTTATACAATGATATTGGCACTTAAATCTTGAGAGTGCTAGATGTGGGTTTTGGTCTGTAGGAATTGTTTTTTATTTTCCCATCTATATTTTGGTTAGTGTAGGTGGAATTTAATCGCAATTTTTACAAGGATTTGCTTGATCTTTAGAGTTATGTTCCGCGCTCCAATATTCGAATTTGCTGTTGCATTTGACTTTGTTTAAAAATTTTTCACAGCGATTGTGACTCTATGATGTTTTGAAAATTTACTTTATTTTGAAATTGCGGATTGTGTTTAGAACTTAACTTTTTAAGATTTGGCTCAAAATTTTATTTTTAGGAGGAAGATAACTATGAACATCAAACCCCTCACAGACAGAGTACTTATTAAATTGGAGGAGCCAGAAACCGCCACAAAGAGTGGTATTCTTTTAGCAAGTTCCGCTAAAGAGAAGCCGCAGGTTGCTTCTGTTTTGGCAGTGGGTCCAGGAGGAGAAGTTGAAGGCAAAAAGGTTGTTATGCACGTTAAACCGGGAGATAAGGTCATTGCAAGTAAATATTCTGGAACAGATATAAAATTAGAGGGCGAAGAGTACACAATAGTTAAACAGTCCGATATTTTAGCACTTGTGCAGTAGTTTTTGAGATTGTTTTTGTTTCTACGACAATAACAAGTTAGATTTATTGAGTATGAGGTTTGTATTGGAGATTAAAAAACGATCAGACAGAAAATTAATATTAAGGAGGATTTTAAAATGCATAAGTCAATTGCTTATTCCGAAGATGCGCGAAAAGCTCTTTTAAGGGGTGTAGATTATTTAGCGGACACCGTTAAAATTACGCTTGGACCGAAGGGAAGAAATGTAGTTCTCGACAAAAAATTTGGCCCCCCGCTGATAACAAACGATGGAGTTACTATTGCCAAAGAAATAGAACTTAAAGATTCTTATGAAAATATGGGAGCGCAATTAGTTAAAGAGGTTGCAACCAGAACCAACGATAATGCCGGAGATGGAACTACTACTGCTACACTTTTGGCGCAATCCATGGTACACGAAGGTATGAAAAATGTGGCCGCTGGAGCGAATCCTATGAAGATAAAAGAAGGTATTAAAAAAGCCACTGACGCAGTTGTTGCTTGGATTGCCGAGAATTCAAAGAAAATTGAAGGCGATGATATAGTTAAAGTTGCGACAATTTCTTCGTCAGATGAAACTATTGGTAAACTTATTGCCGAAGCAATGGATAAAGTTTCTTCAGATGGTGTTGTAAGTGTTGAAGAATCAAAAACTGCTGAAACTTGCTCGGAAACTGTAAAGGGTATGAAATTTGATCGAGGGTATGTAACGCCTTATTTCGTGACCGATACTGAAAAAATGACGGCCGTCATCGATAATCCTCTTATTTTGATAACCGATAAAAAGATTTCAAACACCCAGGATATGTTACCGTTGTTGGAACAAGTTGTAAAAGATGGCGAAAAAATCCTTATTATAGGTGAGGATATTGAAGGCGAGGCACTTTCAACTCTTATTGTTAACAAATTAAGAGGAACTTTCACATGTGTTGCAGTAAAAGCTCCAGGGTTTGGTGATAGAAGAAAAGAAATGCTCAACGATATTGCCATTCTAACAGGCGGACAAGTTATAAGTCAAGATTTGGGTTTTGACCTTAAAGACGTTGAAAAAAAGCATCTTGGAAGAGCACATCAAGTGAAAATCGGAAAAGATAGCACAATAATTGTTGGCGGTGCTGGCGACGATAAAGAGATCAAAAAAAGAGTGGAACAAATTCGCAATCAAATTAAAAGCACTACTTCGGATTTCGATCGAGAAAAGCTTCAAGAACGTCTTGCCAAGCTTGCTGGCGGGGTTGCAGTTATAAAAGTCGGTGCAGCTACTGAAATAGAAATGAAAGAGAAAAAGCTTCGCATAGAAGACGCTCTCGCCGCAACAAAGGCTGCCATAGAAGAAGGAATTATTCCCGGAGGTGGAGTTTCTCTTATAAACGCAATGACAAAGGTTGAGGAGCTGTTTAAAAATACCACTGGAGATGAAAGAACTGGTGTTTACATCGTTATGCAATCTCTTGGTGAACCACTCAAGCAGATAGCTAATAACGCTGGTATAGAAGGTTCAATTGTGGTTGAAAGAGTTAAAAATAAAGGTGTTCCGGGTTTTGGGTATAATGCTGCTGAAAATGAATACGTTGACACGATGTCGTCTGGAATTGTCGACCCTGCCAAAGTAACACGTTCAGCTGTGCAAAATGCTGCGTCCGTTGCATCTATGATTTTGACAACCGAAGCTTTGGTGAGTGATGAAAAAGAGCCATCTTCATCTTCTTCAGTTCCCGGAATTGATCCCGCTATGTCTGGCGCTTATTAAGTATTTTATTTTTAATCGTTGCGTAAAAAATTCGTGTTGGGCCGCTTTTACTCGGCGGCCAGCCGGATTTGCGCGGTGTATTAGATTTTTAGAAAGTCTTTTTTATTTACGAAAGTTATAAGATTAACGGTTTTGTTTGTTTTTAAATTCTGGATTACTACATAGTTTTGAAAAGATTTGTTGAGTTTGTTTAGTAATTATTGATTTGTGTGTTTTTTGGTGTAGAATTGAATTTATTACCTCAGATGTAAATTTTTGTAGCTTAAGGTGTTTGCATTTGATTATTTTAAGTTGGGAGGTTTTAATTATTAATACGTATTCTATTTTGAAGACCAGTATGCTCAGCAAGGTTTATAAAAAAAAAGTCGCAGTAAACAGAATCAATATCGATGTTCGAAGAGGTGATATTTACGGTTTTATAGGTCGCAACGGTGCTGGTAAAACTACTTTAATTCGTATGATTTTAGGGGTTATTTGTCCAACCGAGGGAAGAGTTGAGCTGTTTGGAGGAGAAAATCCAGATACGGCAAGAAAAAAGATTGGTTCCAGCGTCGAAAATCCTTGTCTTTATATGTGGATGAATGTCGAGCAAAATTTAGAAGCTCACAGAATTTTACTTGGTATAAAAGATAAAAGTGTTGTAGACTCCTTAATAAAAAGAGTAGGACTCGATGTAGCTAGAAAAAAAAAAGCAGGGAATCTTTCTTTGGGAATGAAGCAAAGGCTTGTTATAGCTCTGTCGCTTATAGGCAATCCCGAATTTCTTATTTTAGATGAGCCAATCAACGGCTTAGATCCTTCGGGCATTAAAGAGTTTCGTGATTTAATTAAAAATTTAAATCAAAAATATGGTGTTACCGTTTTTATTTCTAGTCATTTGTTGAGTGAGCTTTCTAAATTTGCAACCAGATACGGCATTATGGAAGATGGTAAATTAATTGAGGAGTTTAGCTCAACCGAATTAAATGAACGTTCCGAGCCAAGTTTGTTGATTAAAGTAGACAATATCAAAAGATCTATAGAAATAATAGAAAAGGATTTGGGTACGAAAAATTATAAAATTAGAGATGATAGCACAATAGAGTTATTTGAAAACGGAGAGAAACCTGGAGAAATTAACAGGCTATTATCTAGCAACGGTATTATTGTTGAGGCTATTTCTAAAAATCAAGTTGATTTGGAAAGTTATTTTTTAAAGATTGCTGGAGTTAACAAGGATCTCTAAACCCTAAATTGCAATAGGGAACTTACTCAGTTGGAGTTTGTAAATTGTCGGTCGGGGGGGGGGGAAAAATAGATTTATTTTTTATTAGCGTATAAGATTGGTTGATTGCTATTTTAACGTTATTGATTGCAAGCAAATGCTAAGTAATGAAAAATATATTTGTGGATTACGATGCAGTCTTGGTAGTTATTTTTGTTTTTAAGGCTTTAATTTAAGCGTAACATTAATTTAATTTTAAGGGGGTTTATAGTTTGTTGGATGTTTTAAAATCAGATTTTTACAAAGCAAGAAGAATGACAAATTTTTTAATATTAACTATTTTAGCGATTATTTTCCCGGTATTTTCCGCTGTTGGGTTGCGAATTTTAGAAACAGGACAAGATATTACTGTTATTAGTTTTTTAGAATCGTTTAAGCCTCCTATTCACATTTTTTCGTCCATGTTTACTGTTTTTTTTGTGGTTGAAGAATTTAAATCCGGAAGATTGGCAGCTATTGTATCCAGCGGCGTGACTCGAGTTGATTTTTTTGTTTCAAAAATGATTTCATCTTGTTGTTTCGCTGTTTTTTTATTTGCTGTATCCACTATTTTTGCCATATTAGTAGGTGTATTTTCATTTAGATTTGGACATGTGTCTAAAAGTTTTTTTACATCATTGTTCTCAAATTTTATGACTATAATTGCTTGGACCTGCTTTTCTTTTACTGTGTCTTTTTTAATTAGGAGTGCGGGGTCTTCTCTGGTTTTTATGTATATTTTTCAGGGGGGTATAACTATTTTTCTTTTTAGCCTTAATGCGTTTTTAAATTATCGTTTTAATATTAATATTAATTTGTTAAATTTTTGGATTTTTAGCGCCCTGGAATACGATCTTATGAAAGGCGTGTTGATACAACTTGTTTGGATTTTATTGATGTGCAGTTTGGCGCTTTGGAGTTTTATCAGACGAGATATTGTAAGTGGTGCAGATCGCAAAATCTAAAGTTTAATTCAAAGTTAATTAACAATTCACCGAGGTATATTTTCATTAAGTGAATAGTTTAAAGTTTTGTGTTTTAATGGATTTGATTGCTTGACTCGAATTTGATTTGTTGATAAACTCTGAAGATGTGAAGTGAATTTGAGTGGTTTTGCCTGTTGAAGTGAGATTTTGTAATTTTTTAGTTGTGTGTTTTTATGATTTAGTCCGCTTCACATCAAATCTTTTGATGAACTTCCTTGCGCTGATTTTGCGCCTAATGTCCAAAAGGAGTGTTTATAAATGCAGGAAATTTCAAAAAATAAAGAGTCCAGCTACGAAACAGTAATCGTCTTTTCTTTAAAAGGTGGAGAAGAAGTTGTTTCTGGTCTTGTAGAAAAATTCAAGAATTTGCTGTCGACTTCTGCAAAGCTTGATTCGGTAGATGAATGGGGTAAAAGACATCTTGTCTATCCTATTAATAAAGAAAATGAAGCTCACTATGTGTTGTTTAAGTTTAAAAGTAGTGTTGATTTTCCGTTGGAGCTTGACAGGATTTGTGGTATCACGGAGGGTGTTTTGCGTTCGTTGATTGTGAATCTTGATGAGAGTGAGCATCACAAAAACCGAAGGTCTAAGCGTAAAAGTGTAAGATCTGTTGCAGCAGCAGCGGTGCCTAGCGTTGCGACAGAGGAAAGTGTTGCTACGGATGATGTTAGCGCTCAGACTACAGCTCCAGAAGATGTTGTTAATTAAATTTAAAAAGTATTGCAGCGCCGTTTAAAGATTTTTTCCAACATTTTATCATCAAACGATTTGAAATTTTGAATTATTTTAAAACAATGTTTGTAAGAATCGCTGTTGATAAAAAATGTTATTTGTAGATTTTGTAAAATTATGTGTTTTTGTAAAAGGAGGTTTTGTTGTGCTTAATGTTTGTGTTTTGATGGGTAGATTGACTGGTGATCCGGAGCTGCGTCATACTACAACCGATATTCCAGTTACTAGTTTTACTTTGGCTGTCGATCGTTCATATGTGCCGCCGAATGGCGAAAAGGTTACCGATTTTGTAGATATAGTTGCTTGGCGTAAGACTGCAGAGTTTGTGTGTAAATATTTTTCCAAAGGGCAATTAGTGGCTGTTCAGGGTTCGATTCAGATCAGAAATTATCAAGATAAAGATGGAAATAAAAGAAGAGCTTTTGAGATTGTTGCTAATAATGTTCATTTTGCCGAGCCCAAGCGCAATAGTTATGTTTCTGATGCCGTTGTTCCTCCACCTGAAGTTGAAACGGCGTCTTCTGAAGTAGCTCACTCTGTTGCCTCAGAAGGCAAAAGTTCTTACTCAAATGGTGATTCTGATGATTTTCAAGAGATTCCCATTGACAACGATCTACCATTTTAATTTTTATTGCTGCTAATGCTAACATCATCAAAATTTAAGGTCTGATATTTTGTCATATGATTTTTAACCTTAAAGTTTACAAGCATCGTTTTGTCTTTATTTTGATTCAAAATCAGTGACTTGTTGTGTTTTGCGGGTTCGCTTAATATTAAAAGATTTGATAACGATTTAGATTCGTTTGGTTTTTGTATCTTATTTACTTTAAATTTGTTGGTTGAGCGCGGTGTTTTTATGGTGATTTTATGTTTTGTTTGTTTAGAATTTGTAGAAAAAATTAATATATAATTAAATCTAGGAGGAAGAATTAATGGCTCAGGGTTACGATAGAGACAACAGGCGAGGTGGTTATCGCAGGGGTCGTAAAAAAATTTGTACGTTTTGTGTTGTCGATAGAGTAGATTATGTTGATTATAAAGATTTATCTAAATTGAGACGATTTCTTTCAGAAAGGTCAAAAATTTTGCCACGCAGAGCAACAGGAGCTTGTGCCAACCATCAACGTAAGCTTGCACTTGCTATTAAACGAGCGAGATATTTAGCTCTTTTGCCATACACTAGTGACTGATATTTTGCAAAATTTGCGTTTCAATTTTAAGTTTTTTAGTACAAAAATTTCGATAAAATTGTAAGTCTAAATAATGATTTTAGGTTGCTTGTGTAGAGTTTGCGAGCATTGTGTTTTTGTTAATCGCTTTTGTAGAAGTTAGTCTACCGTATTTGTTGTGGTTTTAGGATTTTATTTTTTAAGTTTGTTATAAAATGATTTAAACACAGGCGATGGTGTGCCGTTTGCGAGCATTGTGTTTTTGTTAATCGCTTTTGTAGAAGTTAGTCTGCCGTATTTGTTGTGGTTTTAGGATTTTATTTTTTAAGTTTGTTATAAAATGATTTAAACACGGGCGTGGTGTACTGTTTGTGAATTTATAGAACATGTAATTCTGTGAGTTTTTGTGTTGTTTTTGATGTATTTGTACTTGATTTTTTCTTTGAATGTGTTTACAATAACTTTATAAGAGGGGTCGATTAGATGCCGTTATGTATGTATTTTTAATTTATATATAATAATATGTATATATGAATTTGTGTGTTTTGTGAAGCTATTTCGTAATTTAATTTACCCCAATTTAAATGGATCCAAAAGTATTGCAAAAATATTGTATAGAATGAGCGAGTTTTTAGAATACTGTTATAAACAGTATTTGTAAATTTACAAATGTATCGGGTGGACTTTATTTTGATTTATTTGAGTTTATTTTTCAAAAATTCCGGCTGCTGAGGATGTAGTGATATTTTAAGAGTTTTGTTATAAACGGGATCGGGAATTGTAAAATTTTTTTGGTTTGAGGATGTGCGTACGCGCGCGAAGCATATTATTTTTGTGCGCAGTGTAGTGCAATTTATAAAAATTAAAGTTGCAAATAAAAATATTGTTTCAGATGATTTTAGTTGCGAAAATGATTCCGACGAAATAGGGGAAAATTGATTTTTATATGATCCTCGTTAGCTCAGTTGGTAGAGCATGCGGCTGTTAACCGCAGGGTCGTTGGTTCGAGCCCAACACGAGGAGCCAATTTGGAAAAAATAAGACGAAATAGTTTAAAGATTTTTTATAATTTTATTTTTATTTGAAAGTAAAATTTCTTCTTATGTTGCGCCATAGTTAAATCCACTCATGTTGCGCCATAGCCAGAATAGATTCAGTTTTGAGTAAGCTTAAAGAAATTAAAAGACACATAAATGAATGGAACATCTTTCTTAAAAAGATCGAAAGTCAAAAGCGAAAATACAAAATCAAGTCCAAGCGAAAAACGGGCAGAATCTGAATCGTAATGAGATTGGGTTTGAAGAATTTTTTAATTCTGAGATTGACAAATTGAGCGCAAAATTTAAATGTAAAAATTGTCTTTTGGGAAAAGTGTTAGAAATTAGTCGTCAAAAATATTTGTATTTGTTTTTAAAAGAGCGTTCGAAAATTTAGATTTTAGAATACTTTTAAAGATCTGAATTTAAAATTGCAAGTAAATTATGGCGGCAAATTCTAAATGTTTTGGTGTTTTTTTAAATTTAAATTTAGAAATCTTAAGTCTAATAAAAAGAGATTTCGAGGTGATTTGCAAATTTGAATGCGTTGTTTTGTGTTTTCGCAATTGTCAACAATATTGTTTATTCACAAAAAAAGAACGTCCGAAAACATTCTTCAAAAAAGTTTTCAATATTTTGTTTTCTTAACATCTTTATATCTAACAAAACAGCTGCATAAATTAATTCAGCAGCAAATATAAATAAAGTTTAGTGTCAAACTGGTGAAATAAAAAAGAAAACTCAAGACGATTTTAGCAGAATTTTTAAAAACTCAAATATGAATAAATGAATTTGCGAAATTTCCGAAATTATTATTAAATAATTATAGATTAAAAGATGAGTTTTAAAATTTTTAATTAAAAAAATATAAGAAACAACATATAGTAATTCTTGCCTTATTGTGAAAATTTTAATTACAAACGAAATAAGTATTTTTGATTATTATATGATGCAAGAAAAGATAAAGGTTTTGCAAATAAAAATGCGTGTTATTTAATTTTGATAAAGAAAAAATATGCTTAGAACAAACGACAAGTAAAGAATTGCACAGATTTTTAAAGCTAAATATTTGACTTGTTTTAATTATTATAATACCAGTGCGTGTTTGTGCGATGATTAAATTTTTGGTTTAAAAGTTAAAAATAAGATAATATGAAAACTTAATTTGTTTGCGATTATCAAACTTTAGTATTTTTAACTAAGTTTCATAGTTTCTGTTTAGTTTTGTCAATGTTTTTAACGAAATTTTTAAAATTATTTGAAATAATATTTTATGCCACGAAGTGGTCACATATTTTCGCAGGATTTTGTTGTAAAACTGTTGATTTTAAGACTTATGTGTATTACTATGGAGTGTAGAATTTAACTTAGTTTAAATGCTGGTGTGGTGGAATTGGCAGACACAAGGGACTTAAAATCCCTCGATAGCAATATTGTACCGGTTCGAGTCCGGTCACCAGCACCAACGAAATATTAAGCCACGATGCTATTTTTAGAGACTTAAGCTTGATTTTTTTAAAAGCCTAAAGTAGCGGAGGGGGTTTGTGCGTTTTACGTTTGGTACGAGAAGCAAGGTTGACAAGTTTTAACGATTGTGCTAACCTTAAAGACATTGGCATTGGCACTCTTGACTTTTGAATGCCAATTCATAATAATTAAATTATAGATGATTATGCGATTGTGTGAGTGATTGAGTTGTCAACCGCACAAAAAACATTGTTCATCTGTAAACAAAATGTTGTGGCTTTGTTGTTGATTTAGAATGCTGCGTTATTAGAATGGCGATTTAATTTTCTGGTGTTGGGCAAAGTATTAATTTGTATTTAACATACAAAAAATAGGAGGCGATTCAGTGAAGCTAGGAGCAAGAAAAATTAAAGTTTTAGAAGCAATAGTGAATTCATATATAATTACCGGAGAGCCAGTGAGTTCTAAATCTTTGTGTGATGATTTAAGAGTTTCATCTTCCACCGTAAGAAGTGATATGGCAGAGCTTACTCATTTGGGATTGCTTGAGCAACCACATGCTTCTTCGGGCCGTGTTCCTTCTCATTCTGGATATAGGTTTTACATCAATCAGCTGATGAGTCAAGGGACTTATGGTTTGTCTTTAAAAAATAAAGAGGAACTAGCAAGGCCAATTTTTTCTTGCAAAGTGAACGATCCGGAGAATTTTTTAAAAGATGTGATTGATATAATTGCAGAGATCACAAAATGCGTCGCCGTCTCTGCAATTCCTACAAAAAATAGTTCTGTAATTCAAGCTATAAAACTAGTTTTTGTTGAAGATAGAGTTATTATGGTTATACTTGTAACTTCACTTGGTATAGTTAAGAATAAATTAATTTTATGCGAACGTTGTCTTGATCAAGAAACTTTAGCAATTATTCAAAGGATTTTGCAAGATAAACTTAAAGGACTGGAAATATCAAAAGTAAATATAATTTTGTCGGAAATTCTTAATGAAGATTTCACAGAAATTTCTCCAGTTTTTTCTAAATTTCTCGAAGTTATAATAGATTTGACAGACGAGGTTGTTGACGCTGGAATTAATTTAACCGGAGAATCGAATTTGTTTTTTTATCCGGATTTTAATTTAGATTCTATATCGGGTTTGATAAATTTTTTTAATTCACCAAATGAAGCATTAAGTTTTCTTGAAAGAAATCAAGATGACGATATAAATGTGTTAGTTGGAGAAGAAAATGAATTGTGCGAATTTGATAGATTTAGTGTGATTATTTCTAAATATAATTTTTTAAAGCAAAATGACGGAATAATTGCGATTGTTGGACCGACGCGTATGGATTACGCAAAAATAATTCCAACTATAAGATATCTATCGTCTTTAACCAGCAAATTTTTAGATGAAAATTTTGGATTTTAAAAGAAATGGAGGGGAGTTTCTTTGACTAAAGTTAATAACAAAGAGGAAAATGTTGATCAAGAATCTGAAGATGAGCAGACCCAAGATGTTGATTTAAAATTAAAAGAGACATTTCAATCTCTTGAGCGTGAATTGTCTGAACAAAAAGATATTTTTTTAAGAATGGCCGCGGAGTACGAGAACTATAGAAAACGAAGTGAGCGCGACAAAATAGATGTTTACACCCGTGCAATTGTTGATGTTACAAAAATGATTTTGCCGGTAGTTGACAGCTTGAAGCTCGCGGTTGCTACACAAAATTCTACTGCAGAAGAATATAAAAAGGGGTTAGATCTTATTTCTCGTCAATTATTATCTATATTTGATAAGTTAAAAATCGAGAGTTTTGGCGAAAAAGGTCAAAAATTTAATCCTGATGTTCATAGCGCAATTTCTCATGTGGACGATGATTCTTTTGAAGAAAATTGTATTGTTGAGGTGTTTCAAGAGGGTTATAGATTGAAAGATAAGATTATAAGGCATGCTGTTGTAAAGACTGCGAATTAGTAAGTTTTTGAAATTTTGCTGTGTTATTAAATGTTTTTGTACTGCAAAATGAGTGATTTTTGAGTTTAGCGAGTTAAATTATTAAAAATCAAGATTTTTCCACAATGTGCGGGATTCGGTGTGGTCTTTACGATGAGGTTTTGTGTAAAATTTGGAATTTATAAAAGTTAAATTTTAAAAAATATTCAATATAATTTAATAAGAGGAGGTTTTTATAATATGGCTAAGATAATCGGTATAGATTTAGGAACGACAAATTCTTGTGTTGCGGTAATTGAGGGTGGAGAACCGGTGGTGATAGCAAGCGCTGAAGGTGCAAGAACGACTCCTTCTGTGGTTGCATTTTCCAAGAATTCTGAAAGGATGGTTGGGCAAGTTGCTAAAAGACAGTCCATTACAAATCCAGATAGAACCGTTTCTTCCATCAAGCGACAAATGGGTACAGATTACAAGGTTAATATAGATGATAAAAGTTTTTCTCCTCAGGAAATTTCCGCTATGATTTTACAAAAGTTGAAGGCGGACGCTGAGAGTTATTTGGGAAATAAAGTGACGGAAGCTGTTATAACTGTACCCGCCTATTTTACCGATTCGCAAAGGCAAGCCACCAAAGATGCCGGCAAAATTGCGGGACTAGAAGTAAAACGTATTATTAATGAACCAACAGCTGCTGCTTTATCGTACGGAATTGATAAAGAATCAGATCAAAAGGTTATGGTTTATGATCTTGGTGGCGGAACTTTTGACGTTTCAATAATTGAAATGGGAGATGGAGTTCAAGAAGTTCTTGCAACCGCGGGAAATAATCGTCTGGGAGGCGATGACTTCGATAAGAGAGTTATAGATTGGATGGTTGCGTCGTTTAAATCTGATACAGGCATAGATCTTTCTGGAGATAAGATGGCTATGCAAAGGCTTAAGGAGGCGGCGGAAAAGGCAAAAATAGAACTTTCCAGCGTGACTTCAGCGGCTATTAATCTTCCTTTTGTGACTGCCGATGCGAGTGGCCCCAAACATTTAGACCTAAACTTGACTCGCGCAAAATTCAACGATTTAACGTCGGATCTTGTGGAAAACACTATGGGCCCGGTGCGTCAAGCTCTTAAAGATTCTGGTCTGGCGATTAATGATATTAACAAAGTTTTAATGGTTGGTGGATCTTCAAGAATTTTGGCAGTTCAAGATGCTGTTAAAAAATTAATTGGCAAGGAGCCGTTCAAAGGGATTAATCCGGATGAGTGTGTGGCTGTTGGCGCGGCAATACAAGCCGGAGTTCTTGGTGGTGATGTCAAGGGTCTTTTGTTGTTGGATGTCGCTCCACTTTCTTTGGGAGTGGAAACTCAAGGCGGAGTCATGACCAAAATTATTGAAAGAAATACCACTATTCCAACGAAGAAAAGTCAAATTTTTTCAACAGCCGCAGATAATCAGACTCAAGTTGAAATTAATGTACTACAGGGTGAGCGTGAATTTGCAAGAGACAACAAAAGACTCGGTTTGTTTAAACTTGACGGTATTGCCCCTGCGAGAAGAGGTGTACCGCAAGTTGAAGTTACTTTTGATATAGATGCCAACGGCATTGTCAACGTTCATGCCAAAGATTTAGGAACGGGCAAAGAACAAAAAATATCTATCACTGCAAATACTAATATGTCAAAGGAAGAAATTGAAAATGCGGTTAAAGATGCTGAACAATTTGCTTCCGAAGATAAGAAACGCCGCGAAGAAATCGATATCAAGAATGAAGCGGAACACCTGTATTATTCTGTTGAAAAATTACTGGAAGAAAATTCCGATAAGATTTCAAAAGAAGATAAAGAAGAACTCAATAAGAAAATTTCCGAAGTAAAAGATGCAATTTCTAAGAATGATGTTAACCTTATAAAATCCTCTAAAGACGAACTTCAAAAGAAAATGTTCGATGTTTCTTCTAAAATTTATCAACAAGCTGCTCCGCAAACAAGTGATGCGGGTAATCCTGCTGACTCTTCCGGAGATGCTACTCCGCCTGTTAATGATGATGGTGGCGGTAATCCAAGTGACGGCGGTGGAACATCTGGCAGCCAAGACAACGTTTACGATGCTGATTATAAAGAAACGGACGATAACAAAAATAATTAGTTTTATTATTACGGGAAGATTTTTAAGAATTAGCAAGAGTCTTGATTTAATATATAATAGATTTTTACCCGATGTACGTGGTGAATTGCATTATAATAAGAGCGATGTTATTTTTTGTTTTGGAAATAAAACTCTGAGTTGGGATTGATATATTTGGCAACCAAGAAAGATTATTACGAAGTATTGAGTTTATCTAGGGGTGCATCAGAAGATGAGATAAAAAAAGCTTTTAGAAAGCTCGCAAAAAAATATCATCCAGATGTAAATCAAGGAGACAAGTCTGCTGAAATTAAATTTAAGGAAATAAACGAAGCGTATGAAGTTCTTTCTAATAAAGAAAGTAAGTCAAGATACGATCAATTCGGACATGCTGGAGTGGACCCGAATTATGGTGCCGCAAATTATAGTAATACTGGATACAGTTCTAGTGGTTTTTCTCCATTTGGTGATGATTTTGATATCGGAGATATATTTAGCAGTTTTTTTGGGGGCGGTTTTGGTTCGACTTCGGGTCGTGGTGCAAATTCAAATGCTCCTTTGCGTGGGTCCGATGTAGATGTAACTTTAAATATTTCTTTCGAAGAGGCTGTAAATGGATCCAAAAAAAAGCTATCATATAATGCTGTTGATGTTTGTAAAGAATGTAAAGGAACAGGGGCCAAAGGTGGCAAAGCAGGAGTTAAAAGTTGCTCTGAATGCAATGGTTCCGGTCAGGTGACAATGTCACAGAGAACGCCTTTTGGGGTTGTTCAAACAAGTAGAACTTGCAGCAAGTGTCATGGTGCAGGAAGTGTTATACAGAACCCCTGTAATTTTTGCTACGGAAAGGGTTTTGTAAAAGCTGCTAAGAACATTGAGATTGACGTTCCGGAAGGTATAGATAATAATCAAATTCTTGAGGTCGGAGGCAAGGGAAATGCGGGTAAGAATTCTGGACCATCGGGGAACCTTCATGTTTACGTTAATGTAAGACCCCATGCAATTTTTGAACGAAAAGGAACCAATATATGGTGCGAAATACCAATAACATTTACTCAAGCTGCCCTTGGAGCGGAGATTTCTGTGCCCACGATAAGTGGCCGTGTTACCTATAAAATTCACGAAGGAACCCAATCTGGAGATGTTTTTAAATTAAAAGGAAAAGGCGTAAAAAATGTAAACGGGTACGGACGAGGCGATCAATTTGTAAAGGTTATTGTTGAGGTACCAAAAAATCTTTCAACAAATCAAAAAGAAATACTAAAAAATTTTGAAAGCATTTCTAAAGAAAAAAATTATCAAAACAGAAAAGGTTTTTTTAATAAAATTAAAGATCTATTTGAAAATTAATTATAGTTTGTAATTTAAATTTGATTTTATTTTTTGCAAATAACGGATTTGTAAATGTTTTATTGTTTATTAAAACTTAAGCGAAGGTCAATATCGAACGATTGCAAATGCAGTTATAAAAGATTGATAAGTAAGTTAACAATTAAATAAAAAAAAGTCATTTTAAATGCAAAAATGAATGATGTTGAGCGGTGTTTGTCTGAGTTTGCAGAAGAGGTTTTTTGCCGGTTCAGTTCAATGTGTTCGACGCGAAATAAAAACGGACGAGGTTGAAAAAATTGTATTTTTGATGTAAAATAATACCCGACCAAACTGAGCAGTCGCGGATGCAGCTCCGAAAGGACGCGTCCGAGGAAAGTCCGAGCTCCACAGGGCAGGATAACGGCTAACGGCCGCCGGGGGCGACCCTAGGGAAAGTGCAACAGAAATATACCGCCGTAGCTGATATACGGTAAGGGTGGAAAGGCGAGGTAAGAGCTCACCAGCGCATAGGAGACTATGCGGCTCTGCAAACCCTATCCGGAGCAACACCGAAACAAGACAAAAAATTGGCCCGATATTGTCTTAAAGGGGTGGCACTGAGCTGTTTGCGGCAACGCACAGCCAAGATAGATGATTGCTTACAACAGAACTCGGCTTACAGGTTTGGTCTTTTTTGCAAAACTTCTTATTTGAGGTTTTGCATTTTTTTATGTCAATGATTAGTGGTTCATGATAGAAGTCAACGATTTTTACGATAAAAATCAGTGCCAGATCGTTTTAAAATATAAACCCTTGTAATACGCTGCAATTTTTATTTTTTTTATTTAAAAACTTTACTTTTAAATCGAAATACAGTAAAATCGTCAAGTGGTGTTTATGTAGAGATTTATACAATTATACATAAATAGCATTTATTTTTATATTTTAAAAGGAGAGTTGTAGAAAATGAATAAATCAAAGAAGAAAGAGCGAAAATTATTGTTTATTAAATTTGCAGCAATGATTGCATCTGTGTTTTGTTGTTGCTTTTTATATGTCAGCAGCGATGCTTATAGTGGAAAAGGAAATGTAATTGTGGCATTAGAAAACACCAAAGGCAAGGGCGACGATTTTAGGGTATACAAGCAAGCGGAAGTGACGGATTTTTTTGATGGATGTTCAAAATTTAATTACCACACTCCAGATGGCAATCAGCAATTTAATTTTACAAAAAAGCAAGACGGAATTTTGCAACTTACTAGTTATTTTGGGAGTGATCCGAACCCTATAATCCCAAAATCGATCAGTGTTGGTTCCGAGGAATTTGTTGTTCAATCGCTTGGAGATGATGCTTTTTCTAATTCCGCCATTACAGACGTCGTTATTCCGAGTTCTGTTAGATCAATTGGTGATCGTTGTTTTTTGAAAAGTTCATCTCTTAATTTTATAAGTATACCACAAAATGTTACGTCACTTGGCCATGAATGTTTTTGTGATTGTAAGTGGCTGAGTGAAGCTCGTCTTCCGGATTCTCTGCAATCGATTGGCGATAGTTGTTTCGAAAGATGTTTATACCTTAGTTCTATAAATATACCACAAAACCTCACATCGCTTGGCAGTAATTGTTTTCGTGACTGTAGTTCGCTGTGCGGTGAAGTTCGTCTTCCGGATTCTCTGCAATCGATTGGCGATGGTTGTTTTGCGGAATGTTCACGCCTTAGTTCCATAAGTATATCACAAAACCTCACATCACTTGGCGATGATTGTTTTCGTGATTGTATTGCATTGCTTGGAATTTATCTTCCGAATTCCCTGATATCAATTGGTGATCATTGTTTTGAGATGTGCTCATCTCTTTCATCAGTGTATATGTCACAAAGCGTCACGTCACTTGGAGAAAGTTGTTTTTATGGTTGCGAATCGCTACGCGAAATTCTTCTTCCGAATTCTCTAGAATCGATTGGTGATCATTGTTTTGAGATGTGTTCATCTCTTTTATCTGTGAATATGTCACAAAGTGTTACATCACTTGGCCATAACTGTTTTTATAGTTGCGCGTCGCTGCGCAAAATTCGTCTTCCAGATTCTCTGGAATCAATTGGTGATCATTGTTTTGGGGAGTGTTCGTTTCTTCGCTATATAAATATACCACAAGGTGTTACATCACTTGGTCGTAGTTGTTTTTATGATTGCATATCGCTACGTAAAATTAGTCTTCCGAATTCCCTGGGATCGATTGGCAATGATTGTTTTGCGTCGTGTTTAGTTCTTTCTTCTATAAATATACCACAAAACCTCACATCACTTGGCGATAATTCTTTTTATGATTGTACGTCGCTATGCAAAATTCGTCTTCCAAATTCTATTGATGGTATTGGCAAATTTTGTTTTAAGGGATGCATTAGTCTTGAAGAGTTCAATATGCCCGAAAATCTTACAATAATCGGTGAAGGGTGTTTTGATTTTTGCAAAAAACTTAAAAAGATATCTCTTTCAGGCTGCAGTGAATCTATTCGTGAATATTTTTTCACCAATTATAATCATATAGAACAGATTTAGTGGCTTTCTCAAAATTAACTTGTGTTAAATATCTTTTTGATTATTGTTTTAAAAAATGATGTCAAGCATCTGTATAACACTCAACAGCGATGATTGTTTTTAACAGAACCAAACTTGAAGCTTAATCTTTTTTTGCAAAACTTCTTATTTGAAGTTTTGCATTTTTTTGCGTCAATGATTAGTGGTTCATGATAGAAGTTAACGATTTTTACGATAAAAATCAGTGCCAGATCGTTTTAAAATATAAACCCTTGTAATACGCTGCAATTTTTATTTTTTTTATTTAAAAACTTTACTTTTGAATCGAAATACAGTAAAATCGTCAAGTGGTGTTTATGTAGAGATTTATACAATTATACATAGATAGCATTTATTTTTATATTTTAAAAGGAGAATTGTAGAAAATGAATAAATCAAAGAAGAAAGAGCGAAAATTATTGTTTATTAAATTTGCAGCAATGATTGCATCCGTATTTTGTTGTTGTTTGTTGTATGCCAACAATGATGCTGTTTATGCCAAAGAAAAGGATGCAACTGTAAAGTTTGAAAACAGCGATGGTGACGATGAAAAAACTGTTTCTCAGGTAGTGAGAGTGACAGATTTTTTTGTTAAAAATTCACACATTAGTTGTTATGGCCTAAACAAAAACCAGAAATTTGATTTCCAGAAGCTGCCGAATGGAACTTTGGAACTTCTTTGCTACAACGGAAATGATCCGCATCCTATAATCCCAAAATCGATCAGTATTAATTCCAAGGAATTTGCTGTTCAATCGCTTGGGGATGATGCTTTTTCTAATTTCCCGGTTAAAAGTGTCGTTATTCCGAGTTCTGTTAGATCAATTGGTGATCGTTGTTTTCGAGAGAATTCATTGCTCTCTTCTATAAATATACCACAGGGTGTTAGATCACTTGGCCATGCGTGTTTTTCCAATTGTGAGTTGCTAAGAGAAGCCCACCTTCCAAATTCACTGGAATCGATTGGTGATTGTTGTTTTGGGAGATGTTCATCTCTTGAATTAATAAATATATCTCCAGGCGTAATATCACTTGGTTGCGAATGTTTTTACGGTTGTACGTCGTTAAAAGAAGTCCACCTTCCAAATTCACTGAAATCGATTGGCGACCGTTGTTTTGACGGGTGTTCATCTCTTAATTCTATAAGCATACCAGAAAGCATTATGCTACTTGAAGGTAAATGTTTTTTCGGCTGTATGTCGCTAAGAGAAGTTCATCTTCCAAGTTTTTTGAAATCGATTGGCGACTGTTGTTTTGGCGGGTGTTTATCTCTTAATTCTATAAGTATACCCGAAGGTATTACCTCACTTAGCTATGGTTGTTTTTACAATTGTACGTCGCTAAAAGAAATTAATCTTCCAGATTCACTGAAATCGATTGACAAGCATTGTTTTCAGGGATGTTCATCTCTTGATTTTATAAGTATACCGGAAGGTGTTACCTTACTTGGCCAAGATTGTTTTTACGATTGTATGTCGCTAAGAGAAGTCCATCTTCCAAATTCACTGAAATCGATTGGCAAGCATTGTTTTGAGAAGTGTTCATCTCTTAATTCTATAAGTATACCGGAAGGCATTATGCTACTTAAAGGTGGATGTTTTTACGGTTGTACGTCGTTAAAAGAAGTCCACCTTCCAAATTTACTGAAATCGATTGGCAAGCATTGTTTTCAGGGATGTTTATCTCTTGATTTTATAAGCATACCAGAAAATGTTACCTCACTTGACCAAGATTGTTTTTACGATTGTATGTCGCTAAGAGAAGCCCACCTTCCAAATTCACTGGAATCTATTGGAAGTAGTTGTTTTGAGGGGTGTCTATCTCTTAACTCTGTAACTATACCGGAAGGTGTTACCTCACTTAAGGATAAATGTTTTTGCAATT
>JAIRXF010000015.1 GCA_031268405.1 Oscillospiraceae bacterium | reverse complement strand
ATCAATGGAAAACAGAAATATATATTGAAGATCACCAGAAAGAAAGACATTGGATTGAAATACCAGGGATGTATTCTGTGCCTACTGCCGGGAATCTTGAATGGATATACCGTAATCCTAGTGCAATTTGGAATCAAATTAGTCAAAAATACGATACGAGTGGTTTTGCTCGTTTCGTGACGGATGGTGTGTACTCACATGAATTTTGTAAGGACTCTTTACATCCAACGATACGTCAACAAGCGCAAGATTTCCCAGTGGCGCAGCAGCAGTTCCAAGCAACGTGTGGTCCGTTTGTGGCTCCTCCTCAAGTCACGAAAACTGTCTACGGTCCCAATGGAACACAGTACACCACCATAAAAGAACTGGGGAAGGGAAGTTTTGGCGAGTGTTATGATGCAAAAGATAATTGTGGTCGTATAGTGTGTTTAAAAAGAATACAGTTTCATAACGAACAAGAAATATTAGACCCGTTGAAAAAAGAATCTAAAATGCTTCGAAAGGTAGGAGAAATCGCTAGAGAACGCAATCTGGGCCATAAAGAGAGTCTTCCGGGGTTTTATGATGATTTTACTTATGGAGATTCCTATTATATAGTGATGGAAAAAATTAACGGCATGGATCTTGAAAAATGGATTAACGAGGCAAAAGCTCAAACACCCCAACTCGAGAGTCCATTAATGCTCCGAAACAAATCGGACTTAAAAAACACGTTGTATCTTTTGGCCAACATGGCTTATGACGTTGCTTGTTTGCATTCAAAAGGATTAATACACAGAGACATAAAACCGCAAAACATTATATACGAAGAAACCAAAAAACATCTCTCGCTTATTGATTTTGGCATCTCAAGAATTCTCGATAGCAATGGATTGGCAGACACTCAAGTAGGAACACCTTACTACGCGGCGCCAGAAATACTCAAACGTGAGTCGTACAGCTATGGAACAGACGTTTGGGCGCTTGGCTTGGTTGTTTCAGAGGTATTGGGAGACGGAAACAAACCATTTGGAAACGACTATCTTGAATTCTCACAAAATGTCCTTAGTTCTGACCCTAGTATGATTCATTTGCGTCGAAAATTATATGCACTCAGTATCAACGATCAAATCCAGAATGATCTCGAAAATCTTATATCGCAAGCACTTAGTAAAACTCCGCAGCAAAGACCAACTGCCTGGAATTTTTATCTAAAGCTCAACGAAATTGCACAAAGAATCCAAACATAAATTCAGCAACTTTTTAGCATTGCATATTTAATAAATAGCCTCCACTTTGAGTGGGGGTTATTTTTTGCTTTCTTTGCTAAATTTTATTCTCTTGCCCAAAATCTAAAATTCATGTATAAATTACTGTTAGTGCAAAAAGTTTTCGTTTGTGCCTTGTGTTTTATTGAATCGTATTTTTATTTTCATTGCTTTAAATATTTGTCTTAAATTCTTTTAAAAAATAAAATTCATATATTTTTAAAAAAATGGTAAAATTAAGTTGCTGTTCTCATAAATTTTTGTCGGAGGATTCAAAATATGTTGATGCAAGTTGAGTTTTATAAAAAATATGAAGATCTAAAATTAATCGTTCAAAAAAAGAGAAAAAAATTCGACCTCAACGCCATTGAAAAAGCTTATAAATTGGCTTGTAAATCTCATAAATCTCAAAAACGATATTCGGGAATTCCATATATATACCATCCAATTTCCGTAGCCTATATACTCGCAGAACTAGATATGGATACGGATTCTATAGTAGCAGCATTATTACATGATGTAGTGGAAGACACAAATATTACAATAAGTTATCTTTCAAAAGAGTTTGGTAAAAATATTTCATCTTTAGTCGATTCTATAACAAAACTCGGTAAAATTCCTCTTTCAACTAAGGAAGAAAGACAAGCAGAAAATTTAAGAAAAATGCTAATAGCAATGGCGCAAGACGTTAGAGTAATTATAATAAAATTGGTTGATAGACTTCACAACATGAGAACCATAGATTGCATGCCGGCCCAACACCGTCGAGATAAATCGCTTGAAACAATGGAAATTTACGCTCCAATTGCACATAGACTGGGAATGAAAGCCGTACAAGAAGAACTCGAAGATATTTCTATAAAATTACTGGATCCCATAGCTTGTGAAAAAATCGAACAAAATCTAAAAATCACACGCGACTCAAAAGATAAAATATTAAAGGAAATAAAAAATAAAATTTTAAATCATCTAAAAAAAGATATTCCCGATGCCCACGTAGAAGCAAGAGCAAAAAGTATTTGGAGTATATATCGAAAAATTTTTGTTCTAGAGCATCAAATGGAAGAAATTTACGATATGTTTGCCATCAGAATAATAGTTGCCACCGTTAAGGAATGCTACAATATTCTTGGGATTATTCACAACATGTTCACTCCACTTACAAATCGTTTTAAAGATTATATATCAACACCAAAACCAAATTTTTATCAATCTTTGCATACAACCGTAATTGATACTAACGCTATTCCTTTTGAAGTACAAATAAGAACGTGGGACATGCACTACACATCGGAATACGGCGTGGCAGCACATTGGAAATATAAATCTGGTATTTCAACGAAGGATTCATTTGAAAGCAGATTATCTTGGTTACGAAGAATGATAGAAAATCAAATCGACAATCACAGTGCAGGAGATCTTATAAGGGATATAAAAACAGACCTTGCATCGGAGGAAATATACGCATTCACACCCCAAGGAGATCTAATAAGCCTACCTGTTGGTGCAACGGCTATAGACTTTGCTTATTCTATTCACAGCGAAATTGGAAATAAAATGATCGGTGCTAAAGTAGACAAAAGAATGGTTCCCATTAGCACAAAAATAAAAAATGGCCAAATTGTTGAAATAATAAAGTCTAAAGATCCATCAAAAGGGCCAAACAGAAACTGGCTTAAAGTTGTTCGCACCATCGAGGCAAGAAATAGAATAAGAAATTGGCTTAAAAAAGAGAAAAAAGAAGAAAACATTTTGGAAGGAAGAAAAATTGTAGAACGCGAAATACTCAGTAAAATTAAATTAGAAAAAGAAGAAATAGAACCATTTTTAAAGACCGTATCAAAAAAACAAAAATGCGACTCGCTTGAAAAATTTTTTGAATTAATCGGATACAGCGGAATAAATCTCAAAAAATTCATGCCAAAAATTAAAGAAGAATGTTTAAAATTTAAAAGTCTAAATGAACCGGAAAACACTACAAAAAACTTATCAAATTCTAACAAAAAAAACTTCAAAAAAAATGTTATAGTGGATGGATTGGTCAATCGCGTTGTAACTTTAGCCAAATGTTGCAATCCAATTCCCGGAGACGATATTTGCGCGCTTATAACTAAAGGTTTCAATGCCGCTGTTCACAAACAGTCTTGCATAAAAGTTCCTCAACTCGACGGAGAAAATCACAGTAGATGGGTAAATGCGCACTGGCGTACAAATTTAAAATGCACTTTCAATTCAAAGCTTGAATTAATGGTTGTCAATAAAGAAGGCGTATTGGCGGACATAACGCTAAAACTTTCACTTATGAATATATTCATAGATTCATTAAATACAAGAAGCATCGAAAATAATTTGTGTTTGATCGTTTGTACAATCATTGTTAAAAATCTTGACCATTTAAACGCCATAATAATTGCAATTAAACAAATAAAAGACGTATTATCCGTTCAAAGAGCTTAGCAATAACTTAAAAGAAGAATAACATTCTTTGTATACATCGTTTAATATTTTCTTTTCATCTTCACTAAATTCAGAAAGCACCCAGTTTGCAAGGTCAGAAAAATACTTTGGCTTGCTTCCAACGCCAATTTTTATTCTTGCAAATCGATCACAATTCAAAAATTCTATAATACTTCTCATTCCATTATGCCCGGCATCACCGCCGCTTTTTTTGATTCTAATCTTGCCAACCTCGAAATTAACATCGTCCAGTAAAACTATCAGTTGTCGCGGAGATATTTTGTAAAACTTCAAAGCTTCAAAAACAGCCTTGCCGCTTAAATTCATAAAAATCTGTGGCTTCATAAACAAAACTTTTTTACCCTCTATGTTTATTTGCTGGCAAAGAGAATTAAATTTTGGAGTCTTTATCTTTAGATTTTCTTGTTCTGCTATATAATCAATCGCACAAAAACCAACGTTGTGTCGGGTATTTTTATATGATACACCGGGGTTTCCAAGACCAACAATTATAAAACTTAAATTTTTATCGTTAAAAAAGAACATCACATTTCCCTTTGATTTTAAAAGAATTTTGAATTCAATCAAACATTGTTAAAGAATGTAGATTTTAAATAAATAATTATAAAAAATCAAGCAGCAAAAACTTTAAATTAGATAGTTTCAAAAAAACTTTTTCAAAAACCAATCAATATTTACTTTAAATTGCTTGCCATTTATATAATCCAGTGCGTCATTGTTGCCATTAAAACAAAACTTAAGTTTGTAAGAACACAGTGCTTGATGAAAAGATCTTGTTCGTCTACCATATTTTCTATCTGATAATATCGGGTGACCAATATGTGCAAATTGCGCTCTTATTTGATGCGATCTACCAGTTAAAATTTCGGCCTCAACCAAA
This sequence comes from Oscillospiraceae bacterium, assembly GCA_031268405.1. Taxonomy (GTDB): domain Bacteria; phylum Bacillota; class Clostridia; order Oscillospirales; family Acutalibacteraceae; genus JAITRE01. Next base: position 91,802 of record JAIRXF010000015.1, on the reverse strand, counting down.
CTTTTATCACCTTTTTTAAACAACACTTGATATTTAGTTACCGCATATTTTGAATTTTTGACTTCTTCGTTCAAAACTTCCACTTTATTAAGGTCTTCATTTTTCTTAATAAATCCCGAAATCTCGCCTTCCTCTTCTTCAAAACAACCTTCGACTACACAAATGTAAAATTTTTTTATTTCACGATTTCTTATTTTTTCGCAAGCAATTCTTAAGGCTCGAGCGTTCTTGGCAGCAATCACCAAACCACTTGTATTTCTATCGATTCTATTAACAAGAGCTGGAGAAAAAGATCTTTCTTTGTCTGGAAAATATTTTTTTTCGGTATATAAATAGCGCTTAATCCGATCAACCAAAGAATCGAATGGATTACCCCTGTCGGACTGACAAAGCACCCCAGACTCTTTGTTAATCAAAATAAGATTCTGATCTTCATAAACTATATTGAGCTCATCTGAAGCTTTCAAAAAGTTAAACTTTTTATTGCAATCCGCTAATAAATCATCTTTTATGTACACCTTCAACTCTTGTCCAAACAAAAGCTTTGTAGATGGCATGCATTTCTTCCCGTCTATTTTTATATTCTTCTTTCTTATGTGTTTGTACATAAGATCTTTGGGAAGATTCTTAAAAGACTTTGTTAAAAATCTATCGAGTCTTTGGCCACAATCATTTTCATTTATTATTATGGTCTTCACAGATCCACCTATCTTCACAAGAATTTATATCTTGCAAAACCAATAAATTCTTCAATACATCATATATTTTAAGTAAATAAGTCAAAATACTTTAATTAAAAACTCAAAATTGAAATCAAAAAATAAGTAATCTAAAATAACCCACAAGATCTCCGTCCGCTTTCTGACATTTTATCAGTTTTTGAGCGTTATGTCAACCAAATAAGAGCGCGATTTTGCTTTATGAGGAGGATTCAAAAAACAAGCTTAATTGAAAATTACACTGCATTTTCAGTGATCTAAAAATGAGAGTTCTTTTTTTAACATTTCCTCGCTGATCGTCATATTGTGGCTGTCAACACCAGCTTCTTGAGCAAAAGAGACGCCCTTGCCCTTTATAGTATTAAGAATAATCATAGTTGGCAATACAAAACATTTAGCTTTTTTAATGGCATTATCGATTTCTTCACAATCGTGACCATTTTTCACTTCTATAACACTCCATCCAAAAGCTCTCCATTTGTCAACGATGGGAGAAATACTGCATACTTCCTCCACCATTCCGTCTATTTGCATTTTGTTATAATCGGTAAACGCTATTAAATTGTCAAGTTTTTGAGCAGCAGCGTACATAGAAGCTTCCCAAATTTGCCCTTCTTGTGATTCCCCATCGCCAATTATTGCATATATTATCGCGTTATCTTTACAAATTTTTGACGCAATTGCCATTCCAACAGCGCAAGAAAGCCCTTGCCCAAGAGAACCTGTGGTCATATCAACTCCCGGTGTTAAATTCATATCACAATGGCTGGGCAATCTCGTGCCAAGTTTATTAAGTGTTAACAACCAATCTTCTCCATCAAAAAATCCTTTTTGACAAAGAACACAGTATAGGGCTGGCCCAGCATGACCTTTAGAAAGTACTAATCTATCTCTTCCTTGTTTTTTTGGTTCTCTGGCGTCGATTCTCATATGATTATGGTACAAAACGACTAACAATTCAGTGATTGATAGACATCCACCTATGTGGCCAACTCCCAAACTTCCAATAGTTTTCAATATTAATTTTCTTATTTCTCTACATTTTTCATTTAAATTTTCCATAAATCTTTTTCCTTTTCAACAAGATTTTTTATTAAAATCACGGTTATTTAAAATAAAAATCCAGTGCAATAATAGTATCTTACATCCATAAAAAAAACAACAAAGACAAATTATTATTAAATGAGCTTGAAATTTTTATTGACATCCTAAAATTTTTCAAGAAAGCTAATGATTTAAAAACAATACTCGAATGCGAGTTAATCCTAGACAAAAATCTATGTGTATGTTAAAATACGGAATATGGTTTGTTTTAGAATTTTTGAAATATAGCCTTTAACAAAATGTTGAGTAGTGTTTATGAATTTTAGTTCACAATTACGCTTTTTGTGCAATTTGTTTGCTCGTATTTGCATCTTCATTTGATTGGCTAACTAAGCAAAGGAAACATAGATACTCACAATAGCAAGAAAGAGGTTCAATGGCATACGCAACATATATATGGTTAACTCTTGTGGTTTTAATGTTTGTCTGTAAATTTTTATCTTCACAGCCCATTTTTATTTGGCTTTCCTTATCGGGGTTTTGTACCCTGATAGTTAGTATGATTTGCCACAATTTTTTGTTAGAAATTTTTATATTTATCGTCGTTTGTACCGTAATACTGTTTGTAGCCAAACCAATTGTTAAAAGAATGATAAGCTTTAACGAAGAAAAAACTAACGCTCGCAGATTCGTAAACAAAAAAGCGGTGGTTGTTTCTGAAATTAATAATAGAACAGGCGCGGGTCAAGTAAGCATTGGCGGAGAAATATGGTCTTGCAGCTCTCTTGACGACAGTTCAATTTTACCTGGAGAAACAGTCCTTATTAAAGGATTAAGAGGAGTTCGGTTGATAGTTCGTCATGTGGCTTCAAATTGAATTTTAATTAAAATCCATTTTTAAATTTTGATCACGATTTTGAGGAGATTGTTAATGTCTGACTATGTTATTCTTACAGAATCCACAGCAGATCTTAGTAAGGAACAAATTCTGAATCTTGGAGTCAAGGTTGACCCTCTTTCTTTTAATATCGGAGGAAATAATTATAAAAATAATTTGGGAAGTCAAGATTTGACTCCTAAGGAATTTTATAATTTACTAAGAGAGGGCGTTGTTTCTAAAACTTCTCAAATAAATACAGCACAATTTTTAGAGAGTTTTGAAGAGATTTTAAAAAAAGGCAAAGACATATTATATTTGGGATTTTCGTCTGCTCTTAGTGGAACTTATGCATCATCTTTACTGGCTAAGAAGGAGTTGTCTTCTAAATATCCAAACAGAAAAATAATAACCATAGATACTTTGTGCGCCTCGGGGGGGGAAGGCCTTATTGTTTACCTTGCTACTCAAAATAAAAAAAGGGGATTTTCACTGGAAGAAAATGCCGAGTTTGTTGAAAAAAATAAATTAAATGTCTGCCACTGGTTTATTGTTGATAGTCTCGATCATTTAAGACGAGGTGGTAGAATCTCGCAAGCCTCTGCATTTTTAGGTAATATGCTTGGAATACGACCGATTTTACACGTAGATAATTACGGAAAGTTGTCCGTTGTTCAAAAAGTTCGGGGTAAAAAAATAGCACTCAATAAAATTGCCGATCGGGCTATCGGGTCGTTTTTCGATGGCGAGGATTCCGTAATATTCATATGTCACGCAGATGCCAAGGAGGACGCCGATTATATAGCCGAACTCATAAGTAGCAATTGTCGTCGAAGTAATAATCAGATTTTTATAAGCAGCATAGGCCCTGTTATTGGGTCCCACACGGGCCCGGGCACAATCGCTTTATTCTTTATGGGCAACGAAAGATAAAAATGCATTTTTAAAAAATAATAAATTGTTTTTAATACATCGTTTAATTTGTAACTTCAAAGGCTGATATCGTGATGATTATCGTTTTGAGTAAAAATCAAAATCATTGTTGTATTAGTAGGATTATTGAGTTTGAATTAAACTCTGGAGGGATTTTTTTGCCACCCGATTACGTAATTTTCACAGAATCCACCGCGGGATTTAGTAAAAAGCAAATATCCAAATTAAATATAGAAGTTTTACCTCTTAAATTTACTTTATCTAACAAAACATATTTCAATGATTTAGGTAAAAAAGATTTGCAGTCCGAAGTATTTTTTAATTTGTTGAGAAAGGGCGAAATGCCGGTAACCTCTCAAATTAATTTTACTGAATTTGTTGAAGAATTTGAGAAAGTTTTAAAACAGGGTAAAGATATTTTATATGTGGGATTTTCTTCAGCTCTTAGTGGAACATATGCTTCTGGAATGGCAGCAAAAGCGGAATTGGAGAAAAAATATTCCGACAGAAAAATATTAGCTGTAGATACACTTGCCGGTTCATCTGGAGAATCACTTGCTGTTTTTTATGTTGTGCAAAATAAGAAAAATGGTATGTCTTTAGAAGAAAATGCCAGTTCTTTGGAAAAAATGAAAGTTAATATCTGCCATTGGATCGTTTTAGATAGTCTTATTTACGCCAAAAGAGGGGGAAGACTTTCTTCGTCTTCAGCTTTTTTAGGGACTTTGTTGGGAATTAGGCCGATACTGCACGTTAGCAACGAGGGGAAAGTAGTTCCCGTTCAAAAAGCTCGCGGTAAAAAATCTGCCATTGATAAATTAATTGAAATAATGCGAAAAAACATTAAACCTTTATTTGGTCAGACAATATTTATAGCTCATGCCGATGCCAAAGATAGCGCTGAATATCTCGCAAAATCAATTAAGAAAAACTTTAATGTCGAACGAATTTTAATAGAAAATATGGACGCTGTTATAGGATCTCACGCCGGTCCCGGTGCCGTTGGAGTATCATTTTGGGGAAAAGAAAGATAAATTTTAATCTCATCAAACTTTTTTGTTGACAAATATCTTATTTAGTTATACACTTAACTTACTGGGAAGTCTTATATTAAATCGGCACAAAATTGTAAGCATGGGTGCTGTGTAGTGATGTACGTATCTTAGGAGTGTGATTCACATTTCCTTATTCAGATCGGGGAATCGGTTTGAGTTTTTGTTTATTACTTTGAAGTTCGTCACCGGTGTTGTTTTAGAGGTAAATATTAAGTTTTTGCATCAAAGTTTCAACAAAAATGTATTACTTGAGTATAAATATGAGTTTGTAGATAGAAATAAAATCTTGCTGTGAATAAATTCGATAAATATACCTTTTAAATAGTTTATTTGATTTTTATTCTATTCATGTGAAGCATGTGAAAATTTTATTCATTAGAGCTCATCGTATTCTGAAACTTATCGATCTTGCAACTAGTTATGATCTATTTTGATTGCCACGCTTTAATATGTGTGTTCCTAGCAATTGTTAAGGAAGTGTGAATAATGTTCAATATTAATAATAAAAAAATTTTGATCTCATTGTTGTTGTTGTTTATTGGAGTTTTTTTGTCGGGCTGTGGGTGCAGTTCGTCTGATGAGAAAAAATCGGAAGACAAGGGTGTGACTTTCGCTCAAATTTCAGATATTGTAAGTCTTGACCCTGGAGTAGCCAACGATGCTCCTTCAGTAAACGCTATAAAAAACGTGTACGAAACTTTGATTGGCTTAAATGAGGATTCTACGGATTTTATTCCTCTGCTCGCCGAATCCTATAAAATATCGGAAGATGGAAAACAATACACTTTTGCTCTGAGAAAAAATATTAAATTTCACGACGGTACACCATTTAACTCTGAAGCTGTCAAAGCTAATGTACAGCGTGAAAGAGGCACGAAAGCAGAGTATCTCAAAATGGTATGGGGTGGTGTAAGTTCCGTAGAGACTCCCAACGAACACACTGTTGTTATTAAGTTGAATGAGCCGCTTACAGACTTTTTGTATTTTCTTTCTATGCCATTGGGAGCCAGCATGGTAAGTCCTAAGGGTATTCGAGATGGAACTATACCTGAGAGTCCCTCTGGAACAGGGCCGTTTAAATTTGAAAGCCGAGAAGTAGGCCAATCAGTCGTTTTTAAACGTAACGAAGACTATTGGGATTCGAAAAATAAACCAACATACACAACACTTAGCTTTAAGGTTATTTCCGATTCCAACTCTTGTTTACTTGCTTTGAAGAACAACGAAATTGACCTTTTTGAAAATGTCGATCCAAGTTTGAGAAATCAAGTTGACAGCGAAAACTCCAAGCTTAAATTGTTCCCCGGATCTTCAACTAAATATTTGTGCTTTAACACGACTAAACTTGATGAACAAATGAGAAAAGGTCTTTGTCATGCCTTAGATATGGAAAAAATAGTTCGTTCACTATATAAGGGTAATTCAGAATATGCCACTTCATTTATTCCTAAGGGTATCCCTGGATTTGGCGATTCTAAACCTCCTAAATATGACTTAGAAGCAGCAAAAAATTGCGTTAAAGCATCTAATTCCAGCAAAAATATTCAATATATTTGCTTAAATAAAGATAAAAATATTGCTGAGGCAATCCAGGACCAAGTTAAAGCAGTTGGGGTCAATATACAAATCGAGACTAGAGAATGGGCCCCTATTATGGATGATTATACAAAGGGCAAGTTTGATATGGGTACGATGGGTTGGAAATCCGATTATCCAGGTGGAATGAATTTTATGCAGATTTTTTGCCCGGGCAATGATTTAAATTACAGCAAATGTAACATTCCTGAATTTAATAATCTCTACAAACAAGTGCTGACGGAAGCTTTTGGAGAGGGTAGAACTCAAAAAATAGTTAAAATGAATAATCTTATTGCAGAAAATTTCCCCGTTCTTCCTATTTGTCAGGATAAACAGTCCGTTGCTTTCAATACTAAAAAACTTAATGGTGAACCCTCTTGCCACTTAATTTATGGCATTCCGTTCAATCGATTGACTCTCAAATAAAAAATTGATAATTCTTTTATTTGCAACCAATAATTTATGTTAATTTCTCTTCTGGCTTTTCGTCTCTTGGAATACAAAGTTATTTACAGTAATATTCTTTGGTTTGCAAATGTGTAGATTGATCCCCCTTGGTAAACGTTGTTATTATCGTTTTCAAAGGGGGTTTATTATTATATTTTTTTGATTATTTTATAAAACAAATTTAAATTGACATTATTGCGAATAACAACAAAACGCGCGGCAATACAAACTATTTCTTAAAAAATACTTTTTTAAATTCTGGAAGTTTGCGTTACTATCATTATTTTTATACAAGTTGTTATTTTTTTATTCTAAATTTTTGTTTACAAAGTTTTAAAAAATTTATACAAATCGTCGATTGAATTTAATCATCGATATGTATATTTTTTTTCATACTATTTTTCCATTCCAAAATATTGGCATGATGCCCACTGAGTAACACTTCAGGAACCGATCTACCTCTCCATATCGCTGGCTTTGTATATTGAGGATATTCAAGCGTTTTTCCGTCAAAATGACTTTCATCTTCATAACAAATTTCACTGGACAAAACTCCGGGTAAAAGTCTAATTATAGAATCTGCAAGTATCAAACCAGGTAATTCTCCGCCCGTAACCACATAGTTGCCTATAGAAATTTCTTCATCAACAAAAGCATCAATAAATCTTTGATCAATACCCTCATAACGCCCACATAATATTGCAATATTTGATAGTTTGCTCAATTTTTTTGCTTTTTCTTGATTCAAAATCTTGCCTCTTGGAGACATATAAATAAGTTTTGGGCGTTTTTCAATTTTAGAGCAAATATTCTCAAAACAAGCTGCAATGGGCTCAGCAATCATCAGCATTCCTTTACCGCCACCATAAGGAGTATCGTCCACCCTTTTATGTTTATCAAAAGCATAATCTCTTATGTGGTGATAGTAAAACTCAACCAATCCTTTTTTCTCGGCTCTGCCTATAATACTTTTTGTTAAAAAAACTTCGCAAATCTCTGGAAAAAGAGTAAGAAAATCAAACCTCATTATCAAATATCCCCTTCATGGGTCGAACAAGCACAATGCCTTTATCTATATCTATATCTACTAAAACATCTTTTATTGCCGGCATTAAATAAATTTTTCCTTCATCAGAACTTATTGAATATACGTCGTTAGCGGGCGTTTTTATAATGTCAACCACTTTGCCGTAATTTTTCTTGGTATCAACATGAATAACATTGCTTCCTATAACGTCTTGCAGAAAAAAAATGCCCTCTTCCAAATTTACATCTTTTCTGTTTATATACAATATCTTATTTTTCAAAGCGTTAGCTTGCTCTTTGTTTGTTATATTTTTAAACTTAATAATTACACTAAATTTGTGTACAAAACAAGATTCAATTGTTAATTCGTTTTTTTCTTCAGAAATATATAAAGAAGAAAAATTACATATAAATTGCGGAGTATCACACCAAGGTGTTACTTTAACTTCTCCTTTAAGCCCACGTGAAGAAGTTATTTTTCCAACTTCCAAATATTTTTTTTTCATAAAAATTCCTTACAATCTCATTAATTTTTAAGTCGTTTTATTTTAATAAAATAACACATTCAAACACTCGTTGCATTCTTAAATAACTCTAATTCCACACTTTAATTCTAAGATTATAAATAAAAATTGTAAACAACATGCATAAAAATTCATTTTAGCAATGGCAATACAACTGCAAACTACAATATATTGCTCAAGGAAGGTGTTTCTGTATCGCTTATATGATCAAAAAATTTAGAAGTTTTTCCCACTTCTATGAGGGCATCTTTCAATCTTTGCTGCTCCAAATTTATTCGCAAAGAATTTACCGCCTGATCAACCGATTCTATTTTTATGTGATCCATGAACATCGAAAGAAAAATCTCTTTGTCATTCCACTCTTTTTCAAAAATAGAAACTTTATTCAATGCTTCTGAAACATCGTTCAGCTTAATACTGCGTTCTATAACTTTGAGATTATCATTTAAATCAACAATCATACTTTTTACAAAAAATACCGCGATCCCGCACAAAAGAAATGTTATAAAAACAATCAACCAAGCAACTCTGATACGCTTCATTTTTTTCTCCTCTAACTATTGATCTTGCTGAACTTTTATTATGTTGTATTCTTTGTTCTTGTTTGCTGTCATCAAAAACACATCTTTCATTTTTATCTGTTCATTTTGCAAGATGTTCTCAATCCAACTTCTGTCAAGTCCACAAACAGACAGCGAAAAACCAGACACCTCGCCGCAATTTATCACAATCATTTCAAGTCCGCTGTCTGAAACAGGCGCCCCAACCATCGAAACATTTGCCTCTAATTTATCTGGTTTTTTCAAAACACTCAATTTTCCATTAGTCTCTACAATACCATAACTAACGTCGTCTATACTAAAAATATCAATCTGTCTAAGTTGTTCTGTTAAATCCGCATTGGTCATTCTTAAACGTTGCATTTGCTTTTGATCTATTTCCCCATCATTTATCACAATAACTGGTTTGCCACAGATTAAATTTCTAAACCTTGGTTTTTTGAACATAATTCCAGAGAGAAAAATTTCTAACGCAACCAAAAAAATAATAGGTATGAATCCGCTAACCATCGGTATTGTTGTATTCTGCATGGGAATGGCAGCTATATCTGGAATTAAAAGAGTTACAACAAGTTCCGAGGTTTGCATCTCACTTATCTGACGCTTTCCCATGAGTCTCATAGCTACAATTATTACAACGTATAGAATAAGCGTTCGTATTAACGACACTATCATCATTATCACCGTCTTTTATTCTGGACAAAATCTTTCGATTTTATTCAGAAATTTGGTGAATTCTAATTTTAAAATTGGATATCGATAAAAACACAGAAAACAACCATCAGACAAACCTCTTTTAAAGCCATAATAACTGCTTTTCAAAGAGGTTTATGGTGTCTAAATTGCTTTAAACGCAAATCAATTTTAATCATTCAAAAAGAAACTAATTTATTAAACTTAGCTTTCGGCAATAATCAAAATAATTCATCACTGAATTCTATCCGAAACAATAAATAAACTTGTACCGCCATTTCTTCCTAAACTTTCAGATATAAAATAGTAAAATTTTGAATTTCGAATTAAATGCCAAACATAGTCTAATTCCTCTTCGATAAAATTAGCGTCTCCCATTTTATTATCTGGAATGAAAACTTCTCTCGCATAAAATTCATCGCTAAATCTTTCTCCCCTAAAATAAAATTCATTCAATATGTGTAAATTTAATTCGTTTGATTGATAAAAAGTCGAAAATTTCGAAATAAAAGTTCCTCCAAATGATAATGAGTCAAAAGATAAACCCTTCGGTGCAGGAATTTGCTGCTGTCTTTTTTTTGATTCATTGGCTATCAACAAATTATTAGCACATTGTGAAAAATCAAGATGATATCTATCGATAAAATGTATGCTATTTTTGCAGTCTTCTTTGTAAAGAACTGTTACAAAATCTGCAGCAAATCCAAGTATACTTACTTCGAATTTCTCTCCAATACGCTCCAAAAAAACAGTGCTCTCTTTACGTATAAAAGAATCGTTCCATAATTCATCTTTTACAACAGAAACACTTGCTCCCTTATGCAAAAAACTCGAAACCGTAGCTTTATATGGCTCATTTTGCCCATCAATCAATGTAAGAAATTTAGTGGGAAAATAATCCCCGCAAATATTCTCTCCGATTTTTTTAAAATAAGCCCTTTGTGTTTTATTATCTATTTTAACAATTTCAACTAAACCTCCAGAGGGAATAGAGCCCACATAACTTCCTTCGCCTTTTGAGTCGTTGAATATGGGGATCTCAAAATTGAAAAAATTTTTTGCCATCCTTCCTAAACTTTCGTATTGATAAAAATCAATAACAGCATTTGCATTTACAAAATTTACAGAAAATAATATTGAAAACATCAGAACAAAACTCGATATCCCTTTGCACAACTTACCGATCATAATAATCTTCCTTCCAAATTGGTATTCCAATTGCACTTTGGTGCGGGATTCTCATTCAAAATTCTTTTCCACGGCAACGTTGTATTTAAGAGAAAGCTTGGGATCTATAATTTTTTGATTCTTAGAACCTCTAAACTTTAAAAGGAGACTCCTCTGACTCAAAATAAAAGGCCCATCTATAAGAGTATCAATTTCTTTGAGTATTTTTCTATAAATAGGACGACTCGAAGCTTCGTTTAGAAGATTTTCTATTGTATAGCCGGTGTAAACCGCAACATCAAGACCTATTGTGTGAGCAAATTTTGCAAGCTGGTAAGATGCTTGAGGCTGACAAAATGGCTCCCCTCCCGACAGAGTTAATCCAGAAATCAAAGGATTATTCTTTAAATCTTTGATTATTTGGGAAATGGGCGCCTCGTATCCCCCGGAAAAATCATGGGTCTCAGGGTTATGACATCCCTTGCATTTATGTGGACAACCCTGAAAAAACACAACAAAACGCAATCCAGGCCCATCCACTATTGAATCTTCTATGATGTTAGACAAACGAGCAAATTTAATCTGGGTTGAGTGTTGATTTTCAATCATGAAATACGCCTTTTTGCTTGATCGGTATCCATGGAATGTTTTACTCGATCACGCTCTTCTGCTTGTTTAGCGTTGTTAAATCGATCAAGAGTTCCAACCAGATATCCGGTAATTCTCCTCACTCTTTCAAAAGAAAGGCCGTTTTCTTCACGTCTTCCGCAAGAAGGGCAAACATCAGATATAATTCCCGTGTACCCACAAACAGGATCACGATCTACGGGATGATTGATCGAGCCATACCCTATCCCAGATTCTTTCATACATCTTATAATTTGCTCGAAAGCTTCAAGATTGTCAGTTGGATCTCCATCTAACTCAACATAAGAAATATGGCCCCCATTAGTTAAAGAATGATATGGCGATTCGATCTTTATTTTGTCCCAAATGCTTAACTGATAATACACGGGTACGTGAAAAGAATTTGTATAGTACTCTCTATCGGTCACCTCCTTTATCTCTCCGAATTTCTTTCTATCGATCTTGACGAATCGCCCAGAAAGTCCTTCTGCTGGAGTTGCTATTAAAGAAAAATTCATATTATATTTTTCTGAAGCATCGTCAACTTTTTTTCTCATGTATCCAATTATTTCAAGTCCAAGATTATGAGACTGTAAACTCTCGCCGTGATGAAATCCGGTCAAAGATTTTAAACATTCAGCAAGACCGATGAATCCTAAAGTCAATGTGCCGTGTTTAAGGATCTCCCCCACTTCATCGTCTAAGTTAAGATTTTCTGAACCTATCCAAACACCTTGTCCCATCAAAAATGGAAAATTCCTGACTTTTTTCTTTTTCTGAAGTTTAAAGCGGGCTAAAAGCTGATCTATAACAAGATTTATTTGCCTGTCCAGCAATTCATAAAAAAGTTCAAGATTTTTATTGCTTTTGATTCCGATTCTTGGTAAATTTATGGAAGTAAAACTCAAATTCCCTCTCCCGTAAATCACTTCATTAGATGGATCGTAATTATTGCTAACAACTCTAGTTCTACAACCCATATAGGCAGTCTCTGTTTCGGGCTTTGATTTGTCGTAATATTTTAAGTTAAACGGTGCATCTATGAAAGAAAAATTCGGAAACAACCGCTTAGCGCTCACTCTGCAAGCAAGCTTTAAAAGATCATAATTTGGATCGCCAAGATTATAATTAACACCCTCTTTAACTTTAAATATGTGTATCGGGAAAATTGGCGTTTCGCCGTTACCAAGCCCTTTTTCTTGTGCTAATAATATATTCTTTATCACCATACGTCCTTCTTCAGTGGTGTCCATGCCGTAGTTAACAGAACTGAATGGGACCTGAGCTCCCGCTCTAGAATGCATCGTGTTTAAATTATAAATAAAAGCTTCCATAGCTTGATAAGTCGCACGATTTACTTCTTTTACAGCTCTTTTAAAAACGAAGGTTTGTACTTTATCTGCAAGTTTTTTGTCAAATCTATCCGACAAAATTTCACTCTCAGCAATGGTATAAGCATTTTGCGAATTCAAAGAAGCAAAAATTCCGCCAGACTTTAACATAGATAGTTCCACAATCTCTTCAACAAAACTAGAGGGATCATTGCAATTGGTTAAAAGTTCCAATGCTTTTTCTAAGTTCTGCTTATAGACCTTATTAAATGTTTTTTTCACACCTTTGGCCATAGCATAATCAAAGTTTGGTATACTTTGCCCACCGTGCTGATCGTTTTGATTGGCTTGAATTGCTATGCAGGCGAGCGCAGAGTAACTTGAGATGTCGTTTGGCTCGCGAAGAAACCCATGGCCAGTTGAAAAACCGCCGGAAAATAATTTATCTACATCTATTTGACAACAAGTCGTGGTAAGATTTAAAAAATCTAGATCGTGTATGTGTATATCTCCATTGTTATGAGCCAGAGTGTGCTTCGGATCTAAAACATACATCTCATAAAATTGTTTAGCACCTTCGGAACCATACTTTAACATCGTTCCCATGGCAGTATCTCCATCTATATTAGCGTTTTCTCTTTTTTTATCAACATCCTTCGCCGTCTTAAAAGTTAAATCTTCGTAAATCTTCATCAACTGAGTATTCATCTCACGAGTTCTTGTTCTTTCGGCCCTATAAAGAATATATTCCTTGGCTGTTTTTGCGTGACCATTCTCTATGAGGATTTTCTCTACGACATCTTGAACATGTTCCACTGTGGGTGGGGACAACAATTTTTCATCTTTTAAGAAATCTTCAACCTTTTGAGATAAATCCATCGCTGTTTTAAAATCTTTGCCTCCTACTGATTTTGCCGCCTTAAAAATGGCATTAGAAATTTTTTCCAGTGTAAACTCACTCGTTCTTCCGTCGCGTTTAATAATAGTTTTCATCGTTACATCCTCTCAATTCACAAAAACCAAAAATCCTTTCCACGAACCCTTTTCATTAATAAGCCTTTCCCCAGTACACCATGGCTTTGCACGGCCTACCGCAACACACGCATTCTGTGCTAATTTTTTCCTGCTCTTTCTCGAACGGAATACATCTTGATGTAACACCGGCCACTTCTCTTAATTTATTTTCACAAACTTCATCTTTGCACCACATTGCTTTTATTAAACCCGGCTTCTTTTTAGAAATTTCAATAAATTCATCCAAATTACGAGCAACATTAATCATGGACTTTAATCTTTTTTGAGCATTTTTATACATATTAGACTTAATTTTTGATAATTCATTAAATACCAAATCTTTTAATTTTGAAATTTTAACAAAACTCTTTTCCATATTATCCCTTCTCACCAATACACATTGATCATTCTCTATGTCACGAGGACCAATTTCCAATCGCACCGGCACTCCTTTCATCTCGTATTCTGAAAATTTCCAGCCCGGGCTTTGATCTGAATCGTCAATTTTTACACGAAAATCTTCTCTTAAAATATCAAAAATTTCTCGAGCTTTATCAAGAACTCCTTCTCTGTGTTTTGATATGGGTATTATCACCACTTGTATTGGAGCAATTAAAGGGGGAAGAACAAGACCGCTGTCATCACCGTGAACCATTATAATTCCACCAATAACTCTTGTGGCAATTCCCCAAGAAGTCGCAAAAGGGTAACTCACTCCGTTTTGTCTATCTCTAAATGTTATATCAAAAGCTCTTGAAAATTTATCGGAAAAATAGTGACTAGTGGCGGATTGCAATGCTTTTCCGTCATACATCAAGGCCTCCACAGTGTAAGTATCTTCTGCTCCACTAAACTTTTCTTTGGGAGTTTTCTTGCCCAAAATTACGGGGATCGATAAGCAATTCTCAAAAAAATCTGCGTAAACATTTAACATGTTTTGAGTTTCTTGCTTTGCCTCTTCGGACGTTTCATGTACAGTATGGCCTTCCTGCCAAAAAATCTCCACTGATCTTAAAAATGGCCTTGAGGTTTTTTCCCACCTTATTATTGAACACCATTGATTGTATAACTTTGGTAGATCCCTGTAAGATTTAATTATACGGGAATAATGCTCGCAAAACAACGTTTCGGAAGTAGGTCTTATGCATAATCTCTCTGTCAATTTCTCGTTGCCGCATTCCGTAACCCAAGCAACTTCAGGTGCAAATCCTTCTATATGATCTTTTTCTTTTTGCAATAAATTCTCGGGTATTAACAATGGCATAGCAACGTTCTCGTGACCAAGATCCTTAAATTTTTTATCCAAAATTTCTTTTATATTTTCCCACATTGCAAAACCATAGGGCCTTATTATCATGCATCCTTTTACGCCAGAATAATCCATAAGCTCAGCTTTTTTTACAATATCCGTGTACCACTTAGCAAAATCATCATCCCTCGCCGTAATTTCCTCGACTAGCTTATTTTTTCCCGACATTTATTTCCACCTCTAATAGACCCACACAAATCTGAAAAAACACAAGGGTAAATACACTTTAAACCAAAAATCAAGCAGCTCATATCTATTAAATTTTTTCATTCAGATAAAAATTATTTTTCAGAAAAATTCTTTTTAACATAAGCCACTAAATCGCCAACGGTTTTTATATCTTCAGAATCCTCATCTGATATTTCAATATTAAATTCTTCTTCAAAAGCTATTAAAAGATCTGCAATATCCAAAGAATCAGCATTAAGATCTTTCTCGATATTAGTTTCCTCATTAATTTCTTCTTCGTTTACATCAAATTGTTCACTTAAAATCGTTTTCACCTTTTTGAATACCACCAAATATTCCTCCAAATCTGCAAAATAATCTATACTTATTACTTATCAAAAGCTACAAATTAAAAAACCCTTTAGACTCATGGTATTTACAAAAAGCTGTTTTGTCAATCTCTATCATTGTATAATTTTTTTACCAGCAAAATACCCACTTTAATTCAATACAACACTGTATTTGTGTAGATTTTATAGATCTTTTTTAATGACTCAAAATCTCATGCAAAATCCTAAAACACGCTGTTGCTTCAAGCATCTTAAACTTCTTACTAAAACTATATTAGAGAACAAAGATTTTCTTTACTTTTGATATTGATTTTTTACAGATTATGTATTAGCCTAATACATACGATTATGTGCTTAAATTTTAAACATGTCTCTTGTTGATTTCGGTTATTCTAACAGATTATTTGTACTCTTATTAAGAGCTTAACAGTATATTTGATGAAGCATACTTAAGATGCAAAATACATAAAAACTGTAACGCAAATAAACTTTAAGGGGGTTAATATAGGTGCTTGAAACTGAGGTTTTTCCTGCTAGAGATCAAAAAAAAATAGACGTAGAAAATATGGTTAATCGTCTGGTCAAAAATGCCGCAGATGCTCTTGATGAATACATGAAGTTAGATCAAAATCAGGTGAATAATATAGTAAAATCTATGTCTCTTACCTCTGTTGAACACCGGTTGGAGCTTGCAAAACTTGCAATTGAAGAAACTTCTAGGGGGATTTTAGAAGATAAAATAATTAAAAATATGTTCGCCAGTGAATATGTTTTTGACTCCATTAGAGAAGAAAAAACAGTCGGTATAATTAATGAAAATAAATCCAATGGCTGCACTGAAATAGCAGAACCATTGGGTGTAATAGCTGGAGTAGTACCAGTTACGAATCCTACTTCTACAACAATTTTTAAGTCTTTGATTTGTGCGAAAACTAGAAATCCTATTATTTTTGCTTTTCATCCAAACTCTCAAAGATGCTCCGTTAGAACCGCGGAGATTTTGCTAAAGTCCGCCGTAAAATCTGGTGCGCCCGCACACTGTATTTCTTGGATTTGTAACCCAAGCATCGAGGCAACATCTTTTCTCATGAATCATAAGGGAGTATCTCTTGTTTTGGCAACGGGTGGTTCGGGTCTAGTAAAGGCTGCTTATTCAACGGGAAAACCCGCACTCGGTGTTGGACCAGGAAACGTTCCATGTTATATAGAAAAAAGTGCAGATCTTAAAAGAGCTTGTACAGACATTATAATCTCCAAAACCTTTGATAACGGAATGATATGCGCATCTGAACAAGCCATTATTGTTGACAAAGAGATTTCCAAAACATTTGAAGATATAATGAAACAAAATAATTGCTTGTTTTTAAAAGAAGACGAAATTAAAAAGATTTCCCAAGTTGTTATAAATCAAAAAAATCACGCAATTAACTCTGAAATAGTTGGCAAATCAGCGCATTTCATAGCCAACAAAGCTGGAATTGATGTTGTAAAAAATACAAAGATTTTAATTGCAAAATTAAAAGATGTTGGTGATTTGTATCCTCTTTCGCGTGAAAAACTTTCTCCCGTACTTGCGTACTACGTCGTAGATAATTTTCAGGAAGCTCTTAACATTGCAAGTAAAATTTTAAATTTTGGTGGACTCGGCCATTCCGCTGCAATTCATAGCAAAAACGAAAAAATAATTAAACAATATGGCATGAAAATGAAAGTTGGCCGCGTGATTTCAAACTCGCCCTCGTCACACGGTGCAATAGGTGGGTTATATAACGAAAATACACCTTCATTGACTTTGGGGTGTGGCTCTTACGGTCAAAATTCCACTCTTTCAAATGTTTCTTGCCTAAATTTGATAAATAAAAAACGAATTGATGAAAGAAAAACCGATGCACTAAATTTTAAAGTTTCACCAGAAGTATATTTTAAGAGCGGGTCAATTTATCATTTGGAACAAATAAATAATTTCAATCGAGTTTTTATTATCACCGACAAAAATATTGCAAAATCTTCGGCTATTGAAAAAATAACTAACTTGCTAAAGAAAAAACACACCAATGCTTGCTTTGATGTTTTTTTTGATATCGACGAACTCTCGCAATACAATTTTAAAAAAATGGCATCGTGTACAGATCAAGTTAATTTATTTGGCCCCGACGTTATAATAGCAATAGGGCCCGATTTTGTTATAGACATCGCTAAAACTGCTCGCATGCTCTACGAAATACCAAATGCTCCTCTGAGAGATATTAGCCAAAAATTTATGAATATCGATAAAAGAATTTATAAACACCCGACTTCTGAAGAAAAAACAAAATTTATTGTCATACCAACTATTCCCGCAATGGGAACTGAGGTTACGCCTTTTAGTTTTGTTGTGGATAAAAAAACAAACGAAAAACATACTATAATCGACAAATTCTTGCAACCGGATATTACAATTTTAGACCCACAATTTGTTTTAAATTTATCAAAATTTTCTGTGTTGGATATAGGGCTGAATATACTTGCAAATTCCATTGAATCTTATGTGTCTATAATGGCTAATGATTTTACAGACAATCTCTCTTTAAGGGCAATAGAACTAATTTTTGACTGCTTAATAAAAATTAACTCAAATAAAATAAACCATACAGAGATGCATGAAAAAATATACAACGCATCTCGTATGTCAGGCGTGGCTTCTGCAAATGCTTTTCTGGGAATCAATCGATCTATGGCGCAAAAATTAAGCGATATTTATGATATCTCTTACAAGAGGGCAAGTGCAATTTTATTACCCCATGTAATAGAATATAATTCTCAAAAACCCAATAAATTTACTTCTTTTTTCAATTATGAAAAATTTATAGCCGATGAAAAATACAAAAGAATTGCGAAATTGCTGAATGGTTTAATTGGAAATGAAAAAAACATTGAAAATCTGTCATTTAAAATAAAAGAAATGTTAAAAAAATTAAATATTCCAGATAGTATTTTAAAATATAATATAAATAAAGAGGATTTTTTAAATAATTTGCAAAATTTATCGGAAATGGTTCACGAAGATCAATTCGTAGCAACCAACCCCAGATATCCTCTTATAGAAGAAATAAAAGAAATTTACAAAGCGGCGTTATAAAGTAAATCATATAAAACCACAAATTTTTCATTTTTAACAATGTTTTCAACAATCAATCTCTCAACATCTATTTTGCAGAACTACTAAAAATTCTCTATTCAACTTAATTTAAAATCAATACTCAAAAACTGCTAGAATTTTTAAATGCATATTTTCTGAGCATTTTTTATTTTATTATTCCTCACACTTCTAAAAAATCTACCTAAAATCTTTGAATTATATTGTATATTAAAAATTTCAGACGAACTTTAAAAAAACCTTCGACTATTTTGAATTTCTTCAATTTTTTTTGCTTTTTGTAGTAATTCATCGCATCAAAATATTTTTCCCTTGCAATTTAAACTTTAACGATTGCGGTCGTTGTGGGATTTATTGGATTCGCCGATTGATTTTCTTTGCACATAAGATCCTTTAAAATCGAATCCAATAAGATTTGTTGAGATTAACCCTTTACATGAATCTTAGCCATGTGATATAATCGATCACAGATGAGAGTTTAATTTGCAAATTTCAAGTTTAATTTTAATTATTGATTGTGCAAAAATTTAAATACCATATTAAAATTTACCGGTTTTTTAAATCGTTTGGAAGCATTGTTAAAAAAATTTATCTCAGGCAAACGATGAGAATTTTATTAAAATTTAGGAGGTGTAAAAGACGTGCAAAGAGAAGGAAAAACAACAATCATACGCGAATATGCAAGAAATGAAGCCGATACAGGTTCTCCTGAAGTTCAAATAGCACTTTTAACAGAAAGAATCAATTTGTTGACAGAACATTTGAAAATTCATAAAAAAGATTTTCATTCTCGCTATGGACTTTTGAAACTCGTCGGTAGAAGAAGAAGGCTTTTAAATTATCTAAAAAGAAAGAATTTGGATGTCTACAGAGCGTTAATTTTAAAGTTAAAAATACGCAAATAGCTCTTGAAATCTTCAGAGATTTACGTAAATCAGGAACTTTTTAATTTAATACAACGAGTTGTTTGATGCGTTTGTGGGTATGTAATTTACATGTTCTCAGTATACTCAGTATAATTGTTGTGTATTGTTTCACAAAATTATTTATTTTTCGACTTATCAAACGGAGTTTTGATGTATTAATTTAGAAAAAATCTGTTGCTTTAATTTTTTGTATTCAATTTAAAGTTTTGGTAATATTTTAAGTCTTATAGTATTTATTAACTTTCTTTGATCGCACTTTTTCTTCGGTATTTACCCGAAGTTACAAATGATTTTACTAGGTTTGATTTTTTCTCAAATCTAATTACATAATGTTTTGATCTTTATAAGTACGTTATGTTTTAACAATCGAGGGGGAAATATGTTTGATGAACACAAGATATTCAAGACGGATTTAGCTGGAAGAACGCTTGTTATAGAAACGGGTAAAATTGCGCAGCTTGCAAATGGTTCGTGTTTCGTAAGATACGGAGATACTGTCGTGAATGTAGCCGTAACTTCCTCGCGAAAACCCAGAGATGGCATAGATTTTTTTCCACTTTCTGTGGATTTTGAAGAAAGACTATACTCTGTTGGAAAAATTCCGGGTTCGTATTTAAAAAGAGAAGGAAGACCAACAGACAAAGCAGTACTTTCTTCGAGAATTATCGACAGACCTATACGTCCACTTTTCCCTAAAGATCTGCGTAACGACGTTTCTGTTGTGTGTACGGTTATGTCGGTTGATCCTGACTGTCTCCCAGAAATCGCCGCTGTAATTGGGGTTTCTTGTGCCCTTAGCATTTCTGATATTCCTTGGGGGGGTCCAATTTCTAGCATTAATATTGGACTTGTTAACGATGATTTCGTGATTAATCCCACAGCGAAACAAAGAGAGATTTCTGAAATGTCTTTGACCGTTGCTTCTACAAAAAAATTAGTAACCATGATCGAAGCTTCGGCTAATGAAATATCTAACGAAGTTATGCTCGAAGCCATAATGTTTGGCCATAAGATAAATACGCAAATTGTGGAATTTATAGAAAATATAAAATCTCAAATAGGTAAAGAAAAATTCACGTATGACAGTAAATACCCCGAACTTGACGTGATTAAAAATATTGAAGATTTTGCAAAAAAAGATATTAAATCAGCCTTTAATATTAAGGAAAAACATGCTAGGGAAAAATTTATCGACAAGATTTACGATAAAACTTTGGAACATTTTTATGAAATTTATCCAGAAAGCAAAGAGAAAATACAAGATTGTCTTTATATTGTTCAAAAAAAAGAGGTAAGAAGTCTTATTTTGAATGAAAGAAGGCGTGTAGATGGACGTAATCTTGATGAATTACGTCCGCTTGATGCAGAGGTTGGAATTTTACCGAGAACTCACGGTTCGAGCCTCTTTACCAGAGGGCAAACTCAAGTTTTAACCGCTGTTACTCTTGGTCCAATGAGCGATCAACAAATGCTAGACGGCATCGACGGAGACGAAAGCAAACGATATATTCACCATTATAATTTTCCCTCATACTCTGTTGGCGAAACAAAACCTTCAAGGGGTCCGGGCAGACGCGAAATTGGCCACGGCGCACTTGCAGAAAAAGCTTTGATTCCAGTCCTACCCGATATTGAGAAATTTCCTTACGCTATAAGGCTGGTTTCGGAGGTTGTTTCGTCAAACGGTTCGACTTCACAGGGTGCTATTTGTGCTTCTACACTTGCACTGATGGATGCCGGAGTTCCAATTAAATCTCCCGTTGCAGGCATCTCGTGTGGACTCGTTAGTGATGGCGATGGGAATTTCGTCACTATGATCGACATACAGGGTATCGAGGATTTTTTTGGCGATATGGATTTTAAAGTCGCCGGCACTCATGAAGGAATAACTGCCATTCAAATGGATCTTAAAATAAAAGGCCTTACAAGAGAGATAATCGAAGAAGCACTTTTTAAAACCCGCAAAGCCAGAGAATACATTTTAAATGAAGTTTTGCTTAAAGCTATTGGTCAACCTAGGGAGGAACTTTCTGAATACGCTCCTAAAATGCTTTCCCTTAAAATTCCAGTTGAAAAAATCAGGGACGTTATTGGAAGCGGAGGTAAAATAGTGCAAAAAATCTGCTCTGAACACGATGTTTCTGTTGATATAGAAGAAAGCGGCAGGATTTTTGTTTCGTCTAAAAATATCGAAAACTGTAAAAAAGCAGTCAATATGATAAATATGATAATAAACGATCCCAAAATAGGGGTAATATGTAAAGCTCGCGTAACAAGGTTAATGGATTTTGGTGCTTTTGTGGAAATCGCTCCAGGCAAAGAAGCCTTGTGCCACATTTCTCAACTGGATACTAAAAGAACGGAAAAAACAGAAGATGTGGTAAAAATTGACGATGAAATTTTTGTTAAAATTACAGAAATTGACGATAGAGGTAGAATTAATGTTTCTAGAAAAGATGCACTTATGAGTACCATGTAATCTGTGTGGTTCTGTTATTTTAAAATTATCACTTTTCGTTGCAAACTCTTTTTGGTTGTACATACATTGGCATTTATGGGATGACGTTGCAAAAAATTAAGTCTTAAAACAAAATTTCAATTTGACAAAATTCTCTACAAGATGATAAGCTTGAAGTTGTGCATCTAAATAAATCTTTAACAAAAAAATTAATACAACTAGTTAGCGCCAAATCGCTACTGTAGCTCAGTTGGCAGAGCAACTGATTCGTAATCAGTAGGTCGCCGGTTCGACTCCGGCCAGTAGCTCCATAAAGCACAAAAGCCTTTTCGAAATCTTTTAGACAGAAACCTTTCCGATAACTTTTGTGCATATACATAATTATTGCTTGCAAACAACTCTTTGATTATTATTTTTGAATGGCTAAAATATTTGCACGAAAAATGAAGCAATATTTTCAAAATATGAAATGAGAAAAAATTAAAAAGATCTCATATTAAGTAAGTAGCGATATCTGTGTAAAAATTGTAATTACAATAAAATCAATTATCAAAGATACTTTAAAAAATAAAAACAAAAAACAATCAAGTATTATCAATAAAAACATAGAACTCGTAAGAATTTAAAAACCTATCAATATTCTATATCGAAACAATAACTTGCATCAATTAAAACCAATTCTTATAACAACTCTGTTTAGCTTGTTTCACAAAAACTTACTGTTGGTCTAAAATTTTTTAAAATAATCAAAAGTTCAATCTTATTTTTTATGAATAAATGTAAAACATCACAATTTAGCAATACCTGTTTTACATATTTACTTACTGCCCTTTCGAACAAAAAAATACTATTAAAGTCAAAGTTTAGAGTTATCTTGAATTGTTTCTTGCTTTGCATAAAAGAACAAAAACGAGCTCACAGTAATTTATAAAAATTACAATAAACACCATTTTTTTCGATCAATTCCTCGTGGGTTCCTTCTTCGGCAATTTTACCCTCGGATATTACTAAAATTCTCTTTGCATTTTTAATTGTAGAAAGTCTATGTGCAATAATCACGGTTGTGCGATTTTTAGCAAGTTTCTCCATAGATTTTTGAATATATTTTTCGCTCTCATTGTCAAGATTCGAAGTCGCTTCGTCAAAAATCAAAATCGGGGGATTTTTTAAAAAAACCCTAGAGATCGCTATTCTTTGTTTTTGACCGCCGGAAAGTCTAACACCTCTTTGCCCTATCTGAGTACTGTATCCATCCGGAAAACTCGTTATAAATTCGTGAATATGGGAGCTCTTCGCAGCTTTAAAAACTTCTTCTTCAGTGGCATTTAATTTTCCAAACTTAATATTCTCCAGTATTGTTCCCGAAAATAAAAACGTATCTTGCTGGACAAATCCTATATTTTTTCGCAAATCATCAAGTTTTATATTTTTGACATCTATCCCATCAATTAAAATCTTACCACTCGAAATCTCATAGAATCTAGGAATTAAATTACATAATGTAGATTTCCCCGCACCAGAAGCTCCTACCAAAGCAATGTATTCGCCTTCTCTTATATTAAAATTTAGATTTTCAAAAATACTTGGATTATTTTCATAGCAAAACGAAACATTTTTAAATTCAATGTTCCCTTTAATATCTTCAAAATTTGTAGCGTCTGGTGAATCAATAATTTGAGGATTAATTGATAAAACATTTTGTAATCTTGTGTAACCAACCATACCATCTTGACATTCTTGTATAAGACGAATCATCATAAAAATTGGACCTATTAAAATGTCAATATAAAGCATATAAGCGACTAAATCACCCATAGAAATACTGTTATTAACAACAAAAAACATAGAAATAGCTGCGAATATAGGAATTAACCCCATGACAAAAGAATCAAGACTTGAATTCAAGCCGTTATTAATTTTGTGAATCTTCTTTTGATTTTCAAAGTATTGATTGTTTATTTTTTGAAATTTTTGACATTCTGAATTTTCGTTCGAAAAAGATTTGATAGTCTTAACTCCAGATATCGCCTCTTCCATAGCAGCACCTAAATTTGAAAGCTTTTCGTGGCTAGAAATAGTTGCATTTTGAATTTTGGGAACAATATGACACACGTAGAATATTATTAACCCTAAAATTACAGCTGCAATAAAACCAAACCAAACATTCACCCAAAAAAATACAAAAAACGCCCCAATAAGTCTTACAAAAAAATCCAGTGCATTCTCCAAAGCAAAATGAAGAAAACGACTCACATTTCTGATATCAACAGTCATAATGGTTGTTAATTTTCCACTATTATTTTCATCAAAAAAATCAAACGACTGCTTCTGATAATGGTTAAAAAGTTCATAAGACATATCTCTTTCAATTTCAGAACCCATAACTTTACCAAAATAATTTTTAAAATAACTGCAGCAATAATGCAATATGAATAACAATAAAACCGAAATCGCAGAAAACAACACAATATTAAAATAGTCGTCTTTTGTTTTGAGATCTTCACTCATTGAATACCGCACTACTAACGGAATAATTACTACAATTATTGATGACACCAGTGAGCACAGTAAATCTAAAATCAAAATATCTTTATACGGCCGATAATAAGATATTAGTTTTTTGAATCTATTTTTTATTTTAATTCAACTTCCTCTCTTGTTAGACGAATTTCTTTGTTTTCCGTGGGAAAATACCTAAAAAGAAAACTTTGTATACATTTTACAATATTTCTTCTTGCCTTGCAAAAAATATCTAGTCTCAACTCATTATGCTGCGGCAACCTTCTGTTTAAACAATCGGGGAACAAATTTTTTTACATCACAAGACAAACATTTTTCATTGACACCATTGTATTCTGTGGTGAAATTTGCGCCGTGCAATGATCCAAACTAAAAAATTAAAATCAATGAACTAACCACCTAAACTTCGACTTCAACCGTCCTGTCAAATCCATCTTCCAACAAATCAGCACACCCAAAATTTCCCAATGAAAAAGCTGCAATTCCACAAAACTCCATTACCGATGCTTTACTAAGATTCATTAATATTACCCTCTCCTTAACTTTCAAGATACAAATTTAATTTACAACCACCCAATATTATTGTTAGCATTAATTTAAAAATCTATGCAAATATTTCCAAATAAAAAACTCCATAAATTAAGCAAGTGTATCCAGTCATAGTAATAACTTACCAAAACAAATCATTATACATGTTCTGTGAATTAAATTAAATCATTTTGATATTTTTAAAAAAATAAAAATTCAATTGTGTCACAATTAAGATGCACAAAACGACTAAAATTAAGGAGGAATAAAGCTTGAATTGGTACGATCTCTCTTCAAAAGAAATACAAAAAAAATTAAACACAAATGAAAAATATGGACTCAAAAGAGAAATTGTAAAACAAGCTCTAAATACATATGGTAAAAACATACTAATTGAAAAAAAAAATAAAAGTCTTTTTAGAAAATTTATTGAACAACTTTCAGACTTTATGGTAATAATCCTCCTGTTCGCGGCCCTTATTTCTCTTATTTCTTCCATCTGGGAGAAAAAAAACGACTACGTAGACACCGTGATCATAATCTTTATAGTCATGTTAAATGCAATTATTGGAGTTTTGCAAGAAAGCAAAGCCGAAAAAGCCATAGACGCCTTAAAAAAATTATCGGCCCCCAAAGCAACTGTAATACGAGACTCAAGAGAACAAAAAATTTCATCTGAAGAAATTGTTCCCGGAGACATACTGATTTTATCGGCTGGTGATTTTGTTGCTGCAGATGCCAGATTAATTAAAAGTTATGACTTAAAAGTAGAAGAATCTTCACTGACCGGAGAATCCCTTTGCGTCGAAAAAAACACTCAAATAATCACTCTACAAGATCCGCCCATCTCTTCACAAAAAAACATGGTCTTCGCAACCAGCACCGTGTCATCAGGGCGCGCGGTAGCTATAGTTGTAAAAACTGGTATGAAAACACAATTGGGAAAAATCGCTCACATAATAAACAAAGTTCAAAACACAAAAACTCCACTGCAAAAAAACTTGGAGCAAATGGGAAAAATTCTTGGAATTGGAGCTTTGATAATTTGCGTTACAATATTTGCCTTTGGTATATTTCAAAATATGCACATTATGGAAATATTTATGGTTTCTATAAGTCTCGCCGTGGCGGCCATACCCGAAGGTTTACCGGCAATAGTAACAATAATTTTAGCTCTCGGCGTGCACACAATGGCAAAACATAAATCTATAATAAGGAAATTACAAGCAGTCGAAACTCTTGGCGGAATATCTATTATATGTTCGGATAAAACGGGCACTTTAACAAAAAATAAGATGTCAGTGGTAATGCTGGCAACCGACAGAGAAATACTCGCTTCAAATTTCAAAGACAGTAAATTTATATTGCTCCTTGCTTCATTATGCAATAATTATAACACACAAAAAAGTCCTTTCGCCACCACTATAACGGGAAATCAAACCGAAATAGCTATAGTAAAAGCCTTTGAAGGTACTGGCGAACAAAAATCTAAAATTCAAAAAGAATTCCCCCGAGTTAAAGAAATTTCTTTTAATTCAAAAAGAAAATTGATGACCACTATTCACAGATTAAGCAAACAAAAATATAGAATAATAACAAAAGGCGCACCAGATATTTTATTGCCTTTATGCGTAAAATTTAAAAACAATATTATTGATCGACTTACACTGGAAAATATAAACAAAACGAATAAAAAAATGGCAAACAAGGGTCTTAGAGTATTGGGTGTTTCCTATAAAGATGTAGACAGAATTCCAAATGACAAAGATATAGAAAAAAACTTAACTTTTGTTGGTTTAATAGGAATGATGGATCCGCTTCGCCCAGAAGTAGAGGAAGCCGTTTTGAAGTGTAAATTGGCTGGAATAAAACCTGTTATGATAACGGGAGATCAAACAAATACTGCAAAAATTATAGCTCAAAAACTTAAAATTTTAAAAGAAAGAGATCTTACCATTAGCGGCGAAGAATTAGAAAATATGACTCAAAGTGAATTAATCGAAAATATATATAAATACTCGGTTTTTGCAAGGGTTTCTCCGGAACACAAGGTAAGAATTGTCAAGGCATTTCAATCTAGAGGTGAAACAGTTGCCATGACGGGAGATGGCGTTAATGACGCACCAGCCCTCAAAGCGTCAGATGTTGGCTGCGCGATGGGTCTTTCTGGTACTGACGTTGCAAAATCTGCAGCTGACATGATTATGACCGATGACAATTTTTCTACAATAGTAGAGGCAATTCGTCAGGGCAGAAAAATATACGATAATATTAAAAAAACAATTTATTTTTTAATTTCTAGCAACATAGGAGAAGTTATTACAGTGCTAACATCTTCGTTGATGAATTTACCAACTCCATTGCTCGCAATACAATTGTTGTGGGTAAACCTTGTCACCGATTCATTCCCGGCGCTTGCGCTTGGTGTGGATTCGACTGATGAAGACGTGATGAAAAGAAAACCTGTAAATAAAAAACGGGGGCTTTTTTCCAGTAGTGCCGTTCAATCAATGGCGTTGGAGGGGGCATTTATAGGGGCAATATCATTTTTAGCATTTACAGTTGGAAGAGTTTTTTTTGATGAAACAAATAATCCAATAGTGGGAAGAACTATGGCGTTTGTGGTTTTGAGTCTTTCCCAAGTATTTCATGTTTTAAATGTTAGAAGCGAAAAATCTATATTCGCACACGGTATATTTTCTAATAGAAAAATTATATATTCATTCATTGTTTGCATATTCTTGCAATTTTCAGTAGTAGAAATCGAAGAAATAAGTAAATATTTTAAAACAGCTAGATTAAATATTCACCAATGGGTAATCGCGGGCATTCTCTCGCTTTCGCCTCTTATTGTGGTAGAAATAGAAAAATTTTTTAAAAATCGAAATACAACTAATTGATTTTAAATTTTAATTTCACATAAATATTAAACAATACTTGACTGAGTGTTTTAAAAATCAATCAAAATCGTTTTACAACTTTTAAGATTGAGATTTAAAAATAAGTGCAAATTTTATAGTACCAGTGGGATTTAAAATAAAATTATTAACTTCTCGAGACATAGCTGTTATTTCTTGGTTGTAGAAAAGAGGTACTAAAGGCAAATCTTCGGATAAAACTTTTTCTGCCTCAGTATACAAATCATCTCTTTGGGGGCCATATGCCGTATTTCTCCCCTTTTTTAAAATCTCCTCAAATCTATCACTATTGTATCTAGAATAATTTAGCTCGGGATTATCTTTAGACAAAATCTGTAAAAAATTATCAGCATCTCCATTATCACTGATCCAACGGTAAAAACACAAATCAAAATCTCGTTCTTTACTTATTTTATCTCTATATGATTTAAGATCGCAGGCTTGAATTTCTGACTCTACACCAACTTTACTAAGATATGATTGAACAGCTTCAGCCCACTGTTGGTCACTTCCAAAAATTCCAACCGTAGACAAACTCAATATTTTAATTTTTTTTACACCTAAATTTTTTAAAGTTTCCCTGGAGACATTTTCATTATAAGAAGAATATTTAATATTCGGATCGTGACCGGAAATAAGCTTGGGGAGTAAAGAAGTCGCTGGACTTGCATAATTTCTACAAATAGTGGAGACTAGTTCTTCTATGTTTACAGCTTGTGAAATCGCACGCCTTGCCTCTTTGTTGTTAAAGGGAAATCTTTCGGTATTGTAAGCCATATAATAAGTTCCAAGAACCTCAGAAATATCAAGTTTATTCTTGTTTTCCAACTTAATCCGCTCAGCAGAATCAATATCGACTTTTTCTATGATGTCAACTTCACCATTATCTAAAGCAACAAGCCTGGATGATGCATCTTTTATAAATTTAAAAACAAGATTTTCTGTACAAGCTCTCTCTCCCCAATATTCTTCGTTTCTATAAAGTTTAATGCTTTGCCCTTTTCTCCATTCGCGATATTTGTAGGGGCCTGTACCAACTGGATTTTTTGTTATATCGTTGTTTTTACTTTTTTTTATAGCATCTGGGCTCGCCATAAATGCCCCTATATCCATAGCCATATTTTTTAAGAAATAACTGCAAACCTCTTTTAAAACAAATTTTACTGTGTAATCATCTAAAATTTCAACGCATTCAACCGCGCCATAAACTGCCGTTGCATAGGGCATATTTTCATCTCTGTTTGATTCTAATTGCCTATCAATATTAAATTTAACGGCCTGAGCATTAAATTTTGTCCCATCGTGAAATTTAACATCTTTTCTGAGTTTAAAAACATAAGAAAGACGATCGCGAGATTCTTCCCAATACTCAGCTAAATTCGGCACTACTTCTAAAGTTCCCTCTTTAAACTTCAGAAGAGATTCATATACATTAAAGGCAACAATTGAAGAAGGAACGTCTCCAATCCTGGCAGAATCGAGTGAACTCGGCTCTTCACTTTGAGAATATATTAAAGAATTCTTTCTTGCTTCTAAAATATTTGTACTCCTTTGACAGCCAGAAGAAAAACGAAGAATTAAAAAAATGACAAACATATAAATTAACAATTTTTTTGCTGAATTTGTAAGGCTCACATTGTATCTCCTCGCCCCGAAAATATTTGAGTTCGTTCCTGATATTTTGAAAAAAATTATAAGTTTAACAAATTCAAAATAAGTTAAATAATTCAATACATCGATGAAAAAAACAATTTAATTTCATTGTCTGAAAAACCCAATTCAAATTAGGAACTTGTATCCAAAGACAACTTTACTTTAAATTTTATAATATACACAGTGCAATTGTAAATTAATTCATTCTATTTTTTTGTAATAAGGAGTTAACTTAAAATACTTTTCCCAAAATTCATAGTAATAATCAAGAATACCAACTCGACCTTTCCACGGTTTCCAAGCACCGCTAAAATGCATGGCAATGCTTTTTTTAATTTCTTCTTCTTCGGATTTAAAGTGACCTTTTCCAAATACGTCTAAAAAACACATTATGCAATATCTATACGGCAACAAAATAGCCTTTTCTTTTTTTATAACATTTGTCAATGCATACTCTTCCACTCCGCCCAATATTTCCTTTTTTTCCTCATCAGACATATTTTGGTAAGCATATTTTTTCGCACATTCTATTAGTTTATCTTGAATTTTATCCTTCCTCAGTTCCTGCAAATTATAAAGTCCCACACCCGCAGTTATCCAATAACGAGAATTTTTATATTCACCAAAATACTTATTATAATAACTGGAAATATCTACGGCCGCTAAATATTTCTCCGATAAATCTTGCGAATAAAACTCGTCTATATTTTTAAGTATTATAACATCATCGTCAAGCCACAATATTCTTTTAATATTGGGAAAAAGTGACGGCGCCCAAAGTTTGATCAATATGCTCGCATGCCAGTCCTGCTTATCAAAATTCGAAAGTTTATTGCTATCAAAAGAGATAAAATGCAACTTAAAATCTCTTATTTTCGTCTTAAGGGATTCAATTTTAGACATATTCTCATCATTAAATTTTTTATCATCTAAATAAACAATATAAAAATTAATCTCTTTATCTTTCGATACATTCTTAAGCACAGATGCCATAGAAACACATGTCGCAAGCGCATTAAAATCATCGGCAGAATAAAAAATATTTATTATCTTGTCGTCAGGATCATCGGCAAAATCTTTTTCTATAACTTCTTGACTGTGATCTTGTTTTTGGCTGCTCTGGGAACGATGAAATTTTAAAAAAAAACAAAACAACAAAAATATAATCGAAAAGATCGCTACTGAAATCGTAGAAAATTTTAAAACTCTGTAAAATTTATCTTTATTCATAATTAAATTATTTCCCCTTTAAAATGGAGTCATCTGATGATATTTCATCCATATTGCGTAAAAAAATGAAGAAAGACCGCCCTTCTTTTTCCACGGTTTATCAGGACCTAAATAATGTATGGATTTAACGTTTGAAATCTCTAATTGTTGCTCTATAAAGTGCTTCTTAGCCATTGATTCGTAAAATGGCATTAAACAATATCGATATGGCAATACAAGAAGCATTTCTTTGGAAATAGCTTTTGTGAGAGCATATTCTTCTATCCCCCCTATAATTAGCTTTTTATCTCGCATTTCAGGACTATACTCTTTCGCATACTTTAAAAAACTTTCTTGGAGATTATCGTTTCTCATCTTGTCTAAGTTATAAATGCCAATCCCAGCGGTTATCCAGCGATCTACCTTGTTGTGATTTGAATGATATCTAAAATCAAGCTCAGATACATCTAAGCTAGAAAGATATTTATTTGAAATATCTCTTTTGTATAACTCTCGAAGATTTCTGGTTAAAATTATATCATCGTCAAGCCACATGATTTTGGGAAGATTTTTAAATAATTCTGGAGCAAAAACTTTGATCATTATTGACGGATTCCAAACTGATTCGATTTTAAATCCTGCTAATCTCCTCTTATTGAAGGCCATGAAATCCAAGCTAAAATCTTTTATTTGTTTCAAAGAAGAAATTTTATCTTTATTGCTTTTAGACATTTCATTTCCGGAAAAACCAATTAAATGGATTGTAATTTTTTCATAATTAGAGCTATGATCCAGTAAAGATGCAATCGTAGCGGCGGTTTGAACTACATTTCCATTATCGGCGCAAAGAAAAACATGCATATCTAAATCACTGCAATAATCTTTGGAAATATCTTCCCAAACAGCACAGGACTTCGCGTACTTCCACCACAAATCTTTATGTGAAGATTTATCAGAATCAATTGGAACTTTGTCTTTTAAATAATAAGTAACCAAAGAAGCCTCTGAATCTGAATTCTTCGAATCGGCAAAACAACTAATAGACGAACCCAACACAAGAATTTTGTTGTAAAAAACAGAATTCAAAATATCTTGAATCGGATAAATTCCATAATTTCTACTATTTGAAACGTTTTCAAGACACTCCTCACACCTTTTTTCTATATCTTGTGCTCTCATGTTGGCAAGATTGAGCAAAAGAACACTGCTATTGATGTATTGGTCCATCGATTCTATGCCTAAAATATCTTTCGGATAAGAATCTTTTTTATTCTCCTTGCACCACCACTGGGCTTCATCCATAATTTCTTCATCTTTAACTCCGGCCACACATATATTGCTAAGATCTTTTTCAAATAAATAAGATAAGTCCTTATTTACTACCGCATTATATTCAAGATAAACGATCTTATTAAGACGAGGCAATAAGGACGACAAATGCAATCTGCAATCCGGAAAAGTCCCGATGTCAACAAAGTCAGTTTTTATTTTTTTTAGAATCTTAGTTGAATCGATAAAATTAAATTTAATTTCTTTATATTGAGCCTGAACAGCAGAAAGTCTGTTCTTAGCAATATCTGTAAAATCGGAGGAGCATAAAAAATAAAACTCATATTTGGTATCTTGATTTTTATTTTGTATGGCAGAACTAACACACACAGATAAAGAATAAGAATCATCGTCATTTGCCAACATCACTATGGGAATAGAGGATGTAGGGTTTGGTAGTTCCTTGCCAGAATTTACACTTGTATTTAAAAAATAAAGAAGTGCTATTATCAAGGAAGCCGAAATTATAAACAATGCTAGCGACAAAATGGTTATCGTCTTTTTTTTGTACATCTATTAAAGACCCCCACTAAGTAGTTTTTAATCTAAAAATAAGATTTTAAATGCATCTTAGATAAAACCACTACTTAGCATTTTATCACCAAACACCGAATATGTCAATTTGTCACAGTCGATGAATACATCAATTAGTTGAATTTTTTATCAACAAAAACATAAATTTTGAAAATTTCAGTCGATTTCACAAAAAATTCGATAACAATCTCAATATTTTTGATTTTTCTCGTATATTTCGTCAAGAATCCATATCTGTGAATATCGGAATCGATGAAATCAAATATACAAACAATAGAAAAATTTAAAATGCAGTATTGTAACAAAAATACAATCAATTTTACGAAGGGATTTAAAATTTCAACCGAGCAATGAATTGATGGATATAAAACTCAAGATTTTTCTTGTGAATCCAATTTAGTATTTGTAACTTACAAGCCTAATTAATTAGAATCTGAATAATATCTAAAAATAAAACTTTAAAATTCAAACAATTACCGTATTTTTAAGGCAGCTTCGTAAAGTTCATCTTTAAATTCTTTTTTCATATTTGCAGCTTCTTCCATATTTATTTTTACAACCCTTCCATTCTTAGCTGCCAAAACACAATTTCCTTCGCCTTCACACAGTAATTTAGCGGCTTTATATCCCATTTCACTTGCCAAAACTCTATCTCTCAAAGTTGGTGCACCACCTCTTTGCACATGCCCAAGAACTGTAGTTCGGGTTTCTATTTGGACTTCATTTTTTATTTTAACAGCGAGTTTATCGATATTACCAACACCCTCAGAAACAACTATGATAAAATGATGTTTTCCATACTTCAATCTATTTTTCATGGGATTTACTATGTCTTTTTCGAAATCACAAGGTTTTTCTGGAATTAAAATCGCCACTGCACCAACAGCAATTCCGGTGTACAGCGCAATCCTTCCGCAATGTCTTCCCATAACTTCCACTATGCTGCAACGATTGTGTGATTGAGCTGTATCTCGAATTTTATCTATCATATCAATTGCAGTGTTCATTGCTGTATCGAATCCTATTGTATATTCGCTAAATCCAACATCGTTGTCTATTGTTCCAGGCACACATATGCATGGAATTCCCATTTTCCCAAGTTCCATAGCTCCTCTAAAAGTTCCGTCTCCGCCTATGGTAATTATGCCATTTATTTTTTTATCTTTGCAAAATAATGCCGCTTTTTTTAAACCTTTCGGGGTTTTAAATTGAGGACTTCTGGCTGTATACAACATAGTGCCGCCTCGATGAATAATATCGGAAACGCTTGAAAAATCCATTCTAAAAATATTCTCATTGATTAAACCATCATAGCCTCTACGCACACCAAAAATCCACGCACGACTATTAAGCGCAGTTCTCACAACAGCGCGAATACATGCATTCATACCGGGAGCATCACCCCCGCTTGTCAAAACAGCAATAGTTCTGTTTTTCATGGTAAATCCTCCGAAAATATTCTTAAATTTCCTTTTAAAATTAAATTAAAATAATTTATTTGTGCTTTATCGCAACATTATCATCCCCAAGCAAAATTTTAAGCTCTCTTATCAGGGTATCGTTTAATTCTACAAAAAGATCATCGGGAGCAAGCAATAACTTGTTTTCTTTTTCAAAAAACATATAGACGGGAGTTTTCCCTGAAAATATACTAAGTATTGAATTAACTTTTTTATACTGAACTGAATTTCGATTTGTAATTTTTAAATAAAGAGAAACACTTTCGCAATTATTTCCTTGCGTTTCGTTTAAAAAAATATCTTCACAAACCAATACTGGATCTTCATCTTCTCTAAAACTTACTCTGGCCGTAATTTTTACTATACTACCTTCTTTTATGGAATCAGAAAATTTTGCAAGAGTTTTGGGGAAAACTATAGTTTCGGCAAACCCCGTTAAATCTTCAAGTTTCATAAAGGCCATTGTCTCATTATTTTTTGTTTTTTTCAATTTTATACTTGATACTATAGCTAAAACTTTAATTTTATCTCCGTCTTTATATTTTTTTTCAGAAATAATACTAAATAAACTTGTATAATTTTTCGATTTAATCTCGTCTGTATATGCAAAAAGAGGGTGTCCGGAAAGATATAATCCAATTACTGATTTTTCCATAGAAAGTATCGTTTCATTATCAAATTCATTTACATCGGGTACAAAATATTTACTTTTTTCGTCTGCCATATCAACATTGTCAAAAAAACCAATTTGACCATAAATATTTCTCTTTTTAATAGCATCAATATCAGCCATCACTCTACCAATCATCATAATCATCTGTTGACGATTGGTTCCTAAATTGTCAAGCGCGCCACACTTTATAAGACTTTCAAGAGCTCTTTTATTAACTTTGCTGGAATCATTGTTGTGCATCCTTTTACAAAAATCATAAAAAGACAAGAATTTACCGTTCTTTCTTTCTGTTATTATGGATTGAATGACACTTGGTCCTAAATTTTTTACGGCTAAAAGTCCAAAACGAATCTCGCCGCCAATGGAAACAAAACCTACTTCGCTTTTACTTACACTGGGTGGCAAAACTTTAATTCCTATTCTAGAACATTCTGAGATATATCTGGTTATTCTGTCAATGTTGCCAAGAGCACTAGTCAAAAGCGCCGCCATATAATGTTGGGGATATTTGCACTTCAAAAACGCAGTTCTATAAGCAATAAGAGCATAGGCAGCGGCGTGAGATTTGTTAAAAGCGTACGAAGCAAAACTTTCCATATCTCCAAAAATTTCATTTGCAATTTTTTCATCAATACCTCTTCTTACACATCCCTCCACCTCTATACTTTCATCACTTCGCTTTTGACCATATATGAAGACATTACGTTCTTTTTCCATCACCTCAGATTTCTTTTTCGACATAGCCCTTCTAACAATATCCGCCCTACCAAGAGAATATCCAGCAAGCTCTCTAAAAATTTGCATAACCTGCTCCTGATATATTATACATCCGTTGGTAACTTTTAGAATATTTTTGAGTTTTTCGTCTTTATATGTTATTTCCTGAGGGTTATTCTTGTTTTTTATATAAGTTGGAATGAAACTCATCGGTCCTGGTCGATAAAGCGCTATAATAGCAATTAAATCTTCCAGAGATGTCGGATTCAGTTGCATTAATGAACTAGTCATTCCGGAAGATTCAAACTGAAAAACCCCCTCTGTGTGCCCTAATGAGAGCATTTTATAAACCTCTTGGTCCTTCAGATTTATCTTTTCTATATCAAAATTTTTTTCGTATCTTAAAACTAACTTTTCGCAATCACTTATAACCGTAAGAGTTCTAAGCCCTAAAAAATCCATTTTTAAAAGTCCAAGACTTTCAAGAATATCCATGGTGTATTGAGTAATTACTGACTCATCATGTTTTGCAAGAGGCACATATTCTCTTACTTTTTTGTGAGTTATAACAACCCCCGCAGCATGAGTAGAAGCATGCCTTGGCATACCTTCAAGCCTTAAAGCTGTATTTATGAGCTCTTGAATTTTAATATCTGATTCATATCTTTCTTTTAATTTTTTCGATGCTTCCAGCGCTTGAGAAATTGTTATTCCAAGTTCCATGGGAATAAGTTTTGCTATTTTATCAACTTCGGAATATAGCATTCCAAGTGCTCTTCCAACATCTCTTATAACAAGTCTGGCCGCCATGGTTCCAAAAGTAATTATTTGAGCAACGTGCTCTTGACCGTATTTTCTAACAACATAATTTATAACTTCTTGCCTTCTGATAAAGCAAAAATCAATATCAAAATCCGGCATACTAACACGTTCTGGGTTCAAAAATCTCTCAAAAATCAAACTATGATCAAGTGGATTTATACCCGTAATTCCAAGGCAAAAAGCCGCTAAACTCCCCGCGCCAGACCCTCTACCAGGCCCTACTGGTATTTTTTGTGACTTTGCAAAATTGACAAAATCTCCAACTATTAAAAAATAATCTACATATCCCATCTTTTTAATTGTGCTCAACTCATATTCCAAACGATTTATTATAAATTCCTCTGGATTTTCACCATAATGTTTATATAATCCTTCATAGCAATTTTTTTTAAAATAATTAAAATGATCCTCTTTATTGGGAACTTCAAAGTGAGGAAGTTGTGTGTTTCCAAACTCTATTTCAAGGTTGCATTGTTCTGATATTTTCAAAGTATTTTCAATGGCCTCGGGTGCATAATTAAAAAGCTCTTTCATTTCCTTAGAACTTTTCATGTAAAATTCATCACTTTGAAATTCAAATCTATTTTTATCCGCAATGGTAGTCCCTGTTTGAATACAGAGTAAAATTTTATGAGCTTTACTATCGCTTTTTAGAATATAATGACAATCGTTAGTAGCTACTAGAGGAATATTAAGTTTCTTTGAAATTTCTAAAATAGCTTTATTTACAATCTTTTGTTCGGGAAGGTAATGATCTTGCAACTCCAAATAAAAATTATCTTTGAAAATTTCTTTATAGAAATTGGCAACATTTTTAGCTTCTTCCAAATCACCCTTCATTATCAAACGAGGAATTTTACCAGCCAAACAAGCGGATAAAGCTATGAGTCCATCACTATTTTTTGACAACAAATTTTCATCAATTCGAGGCTTTTTGTAGAATCCTTCAATAAATGACTTGGAAACCAGATTGATAAGATTCTGATATCCTTGATAATTTTTGCAAATGAGAACAAGATGTGAGCTTTGGTTATCAAGTTCCCAGATTTTATCAAACCGTGTTCTGGCGGCAACATAAACTTCACAACCAATTATAGGCTTTATTCCGTTCTTTTTTGCCTGTTTGTAAAACTCAATGGCACCATACATAGCCCCATGATCGGTTATTGCCACAGCACTTTGATTTGATTTTTTTACACAATCAATTAGCTCTCGTATTCTGCAAGCTCCATCTAATAGACTATATTCACTGTGTACGTGAAGATGTACAAAATCACTCATTTTTTCTCCAAATGCAAACATTGTTTTAACAAAATAAATATGGCATCTTTTAATTTTTTTGCACAATCAATCGGTTCTTGTATTCTGCAAATCTCATTCAATAAACTGTATTCACCGCGCACGTGAAGATGTATGTGGTTACTTACTTTTTCTCATAAATACAAGTGTTATTTTAACAAAATAAATATGATATTCAATACTTATAGTAATTTATAATGCTAATTAACTTAACATTAAAGCTCAATTCATCTCGTCTGTTCATTGTAAAGATTATGGTTGTTTTTTGCAAATTACTAAATTTTAAAAAATACACCAAAGAGTTCTAAAATTCTCAGATTTCTTGAAAATTAATAGCTCTGCAAATTCTAAATTTTTAAAATATAAAAACTAACAAATATTTCCCATAAAGTTGTAAAGACTAATATGGCCGCGCATTAAAAAAATACACAAAACGTAATTTATATCTTCATTTTAACTTTTAAAAGATTTCCAAGGAGAACAAAGGTAGATGAAAATAGAAAAAAAAATTTTTTTCACGATGCTTAGTTTGTGCTTAAGTGTACTTGGTTTTCTAATTATTTTAAATTTTATGGAACTTATAAAGTTTAAACAAGAACTTTCTCAAAATCAAAGCAAAGAAAGTGAAAATATACGCGATGCTACCATAAAATCAATGGAAAAATATGGTGAAAATTTTGCAATTATATCAAACGAATCTTATGGTAAAAATGTAGATAATAAGCTGAATGAAATCTCAAGTGACGTCCTTGCAGTCAAATTGCATCTGGATGAATTATATAAAGTTTACACTCCTGCTCCCTCCAACTATAAAGCAAATAAATTCCTATTAGAACCCAATGTTAAGATGTCTGAAGTCCAAGAAGAATACAATTGTATTAAGACAATTGAAAAAACGGTGGACAACATACTGGCCAAACCAGAAAAAAGTAATATTTTTTACGCCTCTCAAAGTGGATTCATGATTTCCAATTCTAATTTTGATTATATTTCAAGCAGCAATGTAGACAGAAGAGAGCGAGATTGGTACAAAGGCGCTGTAGAAAATAATGGCATTTTTTGGACAGAAGTTTACGTAGATCTAATTACAAATCAACCCATGGTTACCTGTTCGGCTCCCGTTTATTGGCCAAATGGAAAACTTGCAGGAGTTGTAGAAGAAGATGTGGAAATAATTAAAATTTGTAAAAACATCCTAAAAAAAGAGACCGAAATAATAAAATATTCTTTTTTACTTGGTAGATCTGGAAAATTTATAATAGGATCCGATGAAAACAAAAAGCTCTCCGATGTTATAAGTGAAGAACAGGAAAAAAAACTACGCGAACAAATAACTCTACACAAAAACTCTTCTGGAAGTTTAATGGAAGATGAATTTATTTCGGGATTTTCTACTGTCGAAAACACAAAATGGGTTTTGGGTGTAATTTTAAATCACGATAAAATAACAGAACCAGCCAATGAAATAAAAGAATCTATAATATCAGAAGGCGCAAAAAATGAAAAATTCGTGTCGGAACAAACAAAGAGTCAAATAATTATAAATCTTATTTTTTCATCAATTGCATGCTTGACAACCCTGTTTCTATCTCGAAAAATTTCAACTTCCATAACAAAGTCAATTGTTATTCTTGAAAACGGTGTAAAAATTATAAGCGATGGAAATTTAGATCACAAAGTAATCATAAAATCTGACGATGAAATAGGAAAACTTGCAAATTCATTTAATGATATGGCTGTAAAGCTTAAAGATCAAATTGAAAGAATTTCTAGGGTCATGTCGGAAAAGAGTAAATTGAGTTCAGAGCTGAATATAGCTAAAACAATACAAAAATCCATGCTCCCTTGCGTTTTTCCAGCATTTCCTAATCGCAATGAAATTGATGTATATGCACTCATGAATCCAGCTAAACAGGTTGGAGGGGATTTTTATGACTTTTTCTTCGTCGATGAAAAAAATATAGCTTTTGTTATAGCCGACGTCTCTGGAAAGGGCGTACCAGCAGCACTTTTTATGGTCATTGCGAAAACGTTAATAAGGGATCGCACACAAACTGGTTTATCGCCGGGAAAAGTCTTAGAAATAGTAAATAAAAAACTCTGTGAAACCAACGGCGCAGAAATGTTTCTAACTTGCTTTATAGCAATTTTAAATGTAGAAAGCGGCAAACTTATCTATGCAAACGCCGGTCATAATCCTCCTTTAATATATAGAAGTGGCAAAAAATTTGATTGGATCGATGCAAAACCCGGGTTTGTTCTTGCCGCATTTCCAGATTTAAAATACAAAGAACGAGAAATTACAATATCAAAAGGAGATAAAATGTTTTTTTATACAGACGGAGTAACCGAAGCACTCAACGATAAAAAAGAACTTTACTCGGACAAAAGATTGATAAACGAACTTAATAAAAAAAGTACAAACAACAAGACCGCTAAAGAATTGCTGGAATTAGTCCTGGAATGTATAAACAATTTTGTCAGTGGAGCCTCACAATCTGATGACATAACGATGCTTTCTTTTATTTTTCACAATTTGAGAAATAATAATAAAACTCAAAACAATGAAAATACGAAATAAAATAATAAATTAAAAAACGCAAGGAAACAAAGAATATACAAAATAAAATTTAGAAAGCATCATAAAATTAAAATCCACGCGGCGCATCTAAAACACCAATAACAATTTTTTAATATCAGAACTTTCGAATAATCTTAATATTCTCATTTATTGCCCGAAATAGCGCGGGTAATCTTGCCATAACCACTACGCGCAGCATGATTAAGACCGTCCTTCACATGATCTTTTATCGATTTATTATCAATTTTAGAATTAAGCAAAGTGTCAATACAATACAATCCAGCTACACCACCCGCCAACGCTCCTACAGGCGGCAACACAAAACTAGAACCAATTGCTGCGAGTTTAAAGGCCAATAATGATCCCGCTACGCCCGTTGCAACATCGACAGCAACATCTGTTACTATTTTGTCTGTGCTTGTATTGGATTCAATGTTTCTGTTTATCCCATCGTAGACGTCTAGGGCAACTCCAATATAAGGACTTGCTTTGCTAACAAATTTGAATGGACCCAAACATGCCCTGTTAAAAATCTTTGAACTTTTTAAACACGATCTGATACCATTAATTCTTCTTCCTTCTATAGGAGCAAAGAAATTAATTAACGAACCTGCAGCAAAGGAAATATCTTTGACCGTACAGAAACCGTTAAAATAATTCCTGGCATTTCTTATTTTTTCAATAATATCAATATTGAAAAGCCCTTTTATTATGATCTCTTCAGATTTAGTTGCGATTATTTGATTTCTTGTGGGTTCACCGTATTCAAGTATTGATTTTAAATCTTTACTCTTTAATTGAACGATTTTACTACAAACATTACCGTCTAACCTGTTTATCACACGGGCCCTACCTCTCTCTATTAACCCATTGATGCCTAAAAAAGCAGTAGTATCAAAGACAGAAACTTCTACAGTCACTAAATCATCATCAAAATTGCTTTTCGAAAGTACTCTTTTCATTTCATTTCTTGTTGCAATTTTCTCTTCATTGTCTAATTCTTGTTCTTTAAGCTCTCTAAGATAAAGAGTGTACAACATCTGAAGTCTGCGCGGCAAACACTTAATCACTTGTGAAAAATCATTAAAATCACAGCCACAATCAATAACATAATCTAAAAATCGACGATCTTCAAGAAGATTTCTGATTGTATCGTTGATTTGATTGTTACCACACATTAAACTTTCTGCTTCAACATTCTTTTTTGTTTTTTGAAGAATAAAATTAATTTCGCTTTGAGGATCTTTTGTTTGCAAGGGCAGCCATTCAAGAAGGTTACTAATAAAATTTTGATATTCTTGCTCGCAAAGATCCATATTTTCAAATTTTTCATGTGAATTCATATAAGAAAAGGCATTGCCCCAAGCTGTTAAAACCATATCAAATATCAAATTGTTAAGTTTAGCTGTTTGAAATACATCAAGGGAAATATCTTCGTTGTTAAGATTTAAAATAAAAACACAATAAATAAATTTATCCGCAATCATGTTAGCAAAAATTTCTAATACCTGATCTGATTTTACGCCAAAAGGAAAAACAAGACCTCTTGAACTTGTGTGTTCTGATTGTCTTTTATAATCAAAAAGCCAGGGCCAATTTTCTCTTAAATACTTCGCAAAATTAGTTTGTATGGTAAATAAATTTTCAGAACTCTTACAAAAATCATCAACTTCATAAAAAAAATCACCGCACTTCATATAAACAGTGGCAGAACCCGGAGACCCCTGTCTGGCGGTTCTTCCAATGCTTTGATCAAGTGTTCTTTTTCTGGAAGGAAGATCCAAAATAATAACGTGAAGACCACCGTTTTCTCGAGAAAATTGTGACAATTTAATATCTGTTCCTCTGCCAGCGGCATTCGTTGCAACTGTTAACGCTTCTTGCTCTCCCGCATGAATTATGGCTTCACGGTCCGCCAATGGATCTACGCCTTGAATCAATTTAGCGTGTGGA
Organism: Oscillospiraceae bacterium; assembly: GCA_031268405.1. Classification (GTDB taxonomy): domain Bacteria; phylum Bacillota; class Clostridia; order Oscillospirales; family Acutalibacteraceae; genus JAITRE01. The sequence goes on along the minus strand of JAIRXF010000015.1, from coordinate 49,664 downwards.
AAAAAATTATCTCGAAATTCATTCGATATATTTATTGAATTGAATATCAATAAAACTGGCCTACCCTTAGATAGCTCTTCTTTTACTTCAACTGATATTTCTTCAAAAGATTCATTTCTTGTTTTATTAACACATTTTTGATTAATTTTTTTATCTGACTTTAAATTATTGGGAAGTTTAAAGATATTCACATTGTAGTAATTTTTAAAAATTTCCTGATCGTTATTTTCGCCAATCGTACCAGTAACACCTATCATTTTGTTGTAAAATTTAAAAAATGATAGCTGTGTTACTCCGCATTCAATAACAGTGGGATTCTTGATTTTCGTCTTTTCTTTAATTTCAATCATTTCATGTACAAAAGCACCCCATCTAGTGTTGTTTCTTATAAACCCCGTATTTGAGTCAATTATTTGAAGCGTATCGTCTTTGAAAATATAGTCTTTACCAAGTTCTCTGTTTAGAGCATAGTCTGCTGCTTTTATCAAGAGTTCTACATTTTCATCTGTAAAATTAGCATCTGGAAATTTAGATTTCAAAATCACCAATATCTCATCTTTTTTTTTGCTTAAACCGACCATCTCGTAAACCGTTCTTAAAATAGATTCTGAATCCTTTATTGCAAACGGAATCGAACACAAAGCTGGAGAAGTTGCTTGATCCAATAAAATGTTATCCGCTTCATCAACTATCATTACATCGTAGGGTCTATTTCTTAAGTTATCTTTTGAAAACAGCGATTTTAAATATAACCATTCAAAATTACAATTAGTTGAATAAACTACCTGACAATCAAGAGCTTCTGTGGAAAATTGATCATCATTATTTATGGAATTTCCCGAAGAATTTATTTGTTCTGAAACTTCTTGTTTAATAAAATTTTTATCTTGCTGTTTATTTAAAAGAACACCAGATGACACATTAAAAATTTCGTAAAAAACCTTTTGATCTTCGTAATCTCGTAAAGCTAATTCTGTATTTGTGGTGGCAATATCCACTTTTTTCCCGAATTCGCAAAGAAGTATTGCTTCCACCGCTATTATAAAAGATTTTCCTTCCCCGGTTTTAATCTCACCAATAGCACCTCTTTTTTTGCCACAAAGCACTTCATCGGCAAGTCTTAAAGCTGCCAAAATCTGCACTGCATTGGGTTTCATCTCGGTATTTTTGGCATCTCGTACACGTTGAGAAAAATATATGGTATTAAAGATTTTTGAAAGTTTTTCGGAGATCACGTCAAAATTTACGCTATCCTTATCAACTAAATTTTCAGTTATCGAGGGAGAAAAATTAGGGTCAGTAGAGTCTCGTAAAATTTTAGATATATATGGAGCATAGCGCGCATTTTCGCTATCAAAATCTATTAAATCCTCTACTGTTACTGGATTTCGTTCAAATACTTGAGGAACATCATTTGTTTGAGAAAAATCTTCTTTTTCTACATCTTCATTTACACTAGCTGTAGAAAGATTCAAATTCTCTTTTTCTGTATTTTCATCTGTGTCTTTACGTGATTTCTCTGTAAATGCTTTTTTGGGGGGAAAATTCGGTATTTCTTTTCTTATATGCGCATTTTCTTGGACATCTTTCTGGTTGTCGGTTTGGTTGTCACCTTGAACATCTTTCTGGTCGTCAGTTTGGTTATCGCCTTGAACATCTTTCTGGTTGTCAGTTTGATTATCACTTGAAGATATTTTTTGCCGATCTTCTTCTAATTCATTTTGGTGATTAATGTTTTTATCTTCACTCGCTTGGTTTTCATCTTTTTGCAAAAGAATCTTGGAAACTTCATTCTTATATTCATCGTACAACTCTAGCATGGCTCTGGCTCGATTTTCCCTATAATCTTTAAATATAAAATTAGGGCTATCTTTGTCGTAAATATCTGCAATGCTATCAATTGTTTCCGAACTCATTTTTGCATTTTCAGGAAACCATTTTGGAGGTAAGTCTTGATCTTTTAAATCCTCCACTTTTATTAATACAATTTTGTCTTTATTTTTTTTATAATCTGTGGTAATAAAATCTCCAAAATCAGTTCTTAAATAACCTCTTACACTTACGCAAACAGCTGATTTGGTAACCTCCAAAATCTCCAAATCTTCATCAATATTCGTCGGAGATACTTTTTGAAAATCCGTATCTTTTAAACCATAAATATTAACGTTATCTTTGTTGGTTGAAACTCTTTTGATATTTCCGCTCATCATAAGTGGGGAAACAAATTTCAAAGGAACCCAAAGATCTCTTTTTTTATCGATATAAGCCCTATTATTTTTAATGGAATATACGGAATATTCTTCATTTGGTTTATATGATAAACCTGTTTCTTTAAAAGATTTAACGCATGCTTTGTTTTGATTAAAATAAACTTCGTCGCGATAGATTTTAACATCAAAATTCCAACCATTTTTTGCCATGAATAACTCAGCGTCGAGCTTCTTCTGAGTAAGCGTATTTTTTAAGAACTTGCCACCACATTCAAGGTTGTCTGCAGCTATAAAATATGGCTTTGTGGCATCGCCTCTAAAGTCTATTGAGGCAAATTCTTCCGACGCTCCTCGGATTGTAACTTCTTCAAAAAGATTAAGTTTGCCAACAACTTCGAGATCATTCCTGCAATCTATACTCGTCTTATGATTGCAATTCTCTTTGAATTTATAAACTTTAGCACCATCGTTTATCACTCTAAAAACTCTTGCGGGTTTTGAATGAATTGTTGGTGTAACAAAGATTTTGGGGACATAAAATTTTTTATCTTTCGTTACATATGCTCTTTCTCCATCAATTTTTATAATGGGATATTCTTTAAACTTGGAGAAATATTTTCCCGTAAACTCTCCCGAATTTTTAAATATAGGCACATCAAAATCCCAAAAATTAGTTGCAAAGAACATGTAATTTTCTTCAAAACCCCAGTTATACAAAGATGCATGGGCTTTCGTATTTGCAAATCCAAATAGAAATACTTCTGATATTGAAACTGATAATATTGTAAAAACTACAAATATCTTTTTTAAAATCCTTGATAAATCAAATTCCTTTTTAATTTTATTCATTTATTGTAAAATTCCTTTCTAATTTTTAGTAAATTAAATTTTATTTGATAATTAAAGCTGTTAATTTGGTGATATAACATAGCATTTATGGAATTTCCGCAATAGACACAAACTCAGTAAAACCCCTCATCTTAAATACAAGATAAATATTTATTTTGTATGAATATCCATGCTATATCGACAAATTACACGGTAAAATGTACATTTTTAATAAGCTAAAATAATTTTAAAATTCGAACAAAGTATACAAAACCCCCTTCGAGTATTTCATCGTCATGAACTCTCTCGCGCACAACGGTGAAATATCCGTTTTAATGTTTTTTGTGTTTATCCTAATTTTTAAACTTCATATAATTCGTCTTTTACTTTCTTCGATGCTTTTTTCAAGTATTCTTTCTCATCTCTAAAATTTTCGTTCGCTGTATTTTTCACATTCTTTCGGCGCTTTTTAAATCGTAAACTTAATTCTGAAAACCTTTTCTTTAATTTTTTTACTTTTTCTGCTTGCAATCTTTTTTTCTCTTTAATCGATATTTTTTCTTGTTCAATCTCTTCTTGAAGTTTTAAAATACTTAAAACTTGCTCATCTTTTTTAAACTCTGATTCATTCGTTCTAACATCATAAGATTCTTCTCGTAAATAATCCCAATCATCTGATTCTCGAGAAGTTATATCTTTTGTTGATTTCGTATATTCAATCTCTTGGAATATCTGAATATCTTTTACTCTATTTTCTAGCACATTAATTTTTTCATGAAGTTTTTTTAGATCATTTTCTTCTTTAGCTTCCTTGTTGATCATAAATTCAAGGTGATCATTCAAATCGTTTTTTTGTTTAAGTGAAATATCTAAAAGATTTTTTCTTATATTTATCTCGTCGGAAAGCCATTCAGAGCGTTTTTCTTGATTTGCAATTTCTTCATTAATGTGTTTTAGCTTATTTTCATAATCCAAAATTTCTCTATCAATATTGTGTAAATTGGATTCTTGTTCATTTTTTTTTAATTCAATATTGAGTTGTTCTTCTTTTTTGACTTCTTCTAAATGATTCTCGTGATTTTTATTTCCATCAATTTGTTCTTTCAAGTGATTAATATGATCTCTTTTACAAACAGTCTCGTTGTATACCCGCTCCAATTCTTTTTCTTTTCTTTTTATCTCGCTACTAACCCAGTCAGAATGAATTTTTCTATCTCTGATATTCTCGTCAATACCATTTAAATCAGACTCTTTATGACCAATATTTTCATTAGTACAATTTAAATAATGCTCCCTTTTGCCAGTCTCTTCGTGCAACCATTTGAGTTCATTTTCTTTCTTTTCAATCTCACTTACAACCCAATTACGATGTTGTTCTTTGTTCCATATCTCGGCACCAAGCGCATCAACATGGCTTTGCTCTGAATTAATTTCTTCGCAAATGTGATGCAAATCTCCTTCCTTTTTTTCAATCTCGCTATTAATCCACCGAAGATAATTTTTTCTCTCACCCGTCTCATAATCAAGATAACCACATCTGTGTTCACAGCCCAAAATGTTATCATCTAAAATCTTTATTTCACGTCTGATTGAATCAATTTCATTGTTTAGTGAGCCAAGACGAATCTCTTGTTCTTGAATGTCTTTATTGATAAAGTTTAAGCGATCTTGCCAATTAGCAGAAACTTCCAATAAAAACGTACTATAAATTACACTACACGATAAAATTGCGGTTAAAAATTTCAATAATAATTTATTCATAAAACACATCCTTAAATCTTTCAAAAATCCATAATTTTAAACAGCTCAAAATACACCAAATACACCATTTTTATTTAACTCAAAATAATTTTAATTTCATTTATGCTTTAAAACACCATTTCTTCGTTAACATCATCACTTATTTTAAATTCCACTGGTAAAAATAATTCCAAAGCTTTGATTTCATCCTCTATTTTATTTGATTCGTTTTCAAATCTTGAATCAAGATTTTGATTTTCTATTCGTTTTTTCGATAAAGTCTTTTTAAGTTTTTGTAGAAGATTATCTGAAGATTTCTCGACTTTAAGGAATTTAACACTACTGGTCTCTTCATTTTTATAATCTAAAAATTTGTTATTTATTGAATTTAAATGCTTTTCCCCGTTTGAATTTTCCTGTATAATTTGATTTATATTTTGTCTTTTCTGATCAATTTCTTCGCTTATACTATCTAAATCTTTCCGTATATTTAAATTCTCATCACAAATCTCTTTTAATTTGCCTTTTCTGAGATTCGCTTCAAAAACAAGCTTGTTCAACTGATCTTCTTTGTGAGATATTTCATCTTTTATATTGTCAAGATACTTAATTTTTCTTTGAATTTCCTCTTCATTTCGCTCTATATTTATTTTATTCGTCATACAATTTAAAGAAGATTCATCATCTTTTATCTTGGTATTTGTTTGAGAAATTTCTCTTTCTAAAGCAAAAATTTCTTCATTTGCAGCATTAAAGCAATCATATTTTCTACTCCACTCTTCCCCCAGCCATTTTAAATGGTCCTCGCTGTCAGTTATACTGGAATTTGTAAAATTTAAATGCCCTTCTCGTTTACCAAGCTCTTCTCCTAAACATCTAAAATGGTCTTCTCTATTCTCAACCAAGTCATTAACACGATCGAGATTTTTCTGACACTCACCAGCTTTTTCCCAAAGGCCCTTGAGATAGTTCTCCTTGCCCTCTATATCTTGACTCAAGCGATTGAAATAATCTCTTTTATTTGAAACTTCCCCTCTGACAAAATTAAGATGACCTTCTTGTTTTTCAATTCCTTTCCAAATTTGATCAATACACTGCTCTCTTCTTGATATTTCTTCATTCGTTGAATTAAGAGCAGTTTCGAGGCTTTTAACTTTATCGTTTGAGAATGATAGATCGCCATTTCTTTTATTAACATCGCATCTTAAAGAATTAAGCTCACCTTCTGAATTTCTAATTTTTTCGTACATTTCATCCAAAAAGATCTGTCTATCATCTGACTCTTGGCGAACTCGATCCTCGTGTTCTCTTTCTTCACGTTCACGTACTTCGGATTCAGTATCGGGCAAAGTAACCACAAAACCTTTATCTAAATTCCAAAGTCTACTATCGTTAGTACCGCTAAATCCGTTAAATTTACACAGCCATTCGTGAAATTCCCACCACGGCTTGTTGTAGTCATCGTTGAATTCTAAGGCTATATGGCTAAATGTTCCCCCGTGTTCTCCTAGTACAACTTTTCTTTGAGCAAAAACTGTCAAACTAGATGAAATTGTTGGCAATAAAGATATTGCTAAAATCTTTACCATTCGACTTTTAACTTTTTTAAAAATCTCGCATCTGTTGTTTTGTATTTGTACCATTTAATTTTCTCCTCTTTGAATATTTTAAATTTTTTATTTTTATAAAATTTGCAAATTTACCTTCAAATTTTTGTACACCCTACACGCACTAAACCAAAAGCAAATTTTGATTCTTGATTTCTCCAAAGTTTAAGTCCTTACTGTTGCCGCTTGATTTTTAAAATGCCAATAAATTTAACCTCCTCCCATAGTGCACTAAAACTGAGCACATTAATTTTTTTAAAACATAAATTATAAATTTTCTTAAAATTTTACACACCCTACGCGCAAATTAAAGACAAATTTTAATCGTTTAATTTTTTAAATTCCCAGCATTCATGTCGGTTTCTACGGCTACTCAATAAATTAAAATAAAGTATCCATTTAAGATTCATAAATGTATCTACTACACAAAATAATTTTTAAAAAATACATAAAAACCGAATATTCAAAATTAAATTCTGAATTAATTAGATAAAGTAATTTTTAATATCGTTCTTAAAAATTTCAAACGGAAAATCTAAATTTTTTCAAAATGCACTAAGAAAACAATGAAGTACCGAGCTTAAAAATACAGATATTCTTGAAATCTGAAAACTACATAAAAACGATGAGAATAAGGTAAATAAAAAAGACAGAAAGTGAAAAATCGAGCTTTAATTTTAAAAAGAACATCAAATTTCTCTTTAAAATCTACTTAATTGGCTAGTTTTGCAAAAATTACAAAAACTACAAAAATCTCGGCAAAATAACAATGCGCAAAACCAAAAATATCTTATCGGACAAAATTTGCCAAACCGTGGAAAGACTCCGCTCAATCGAGCTTGTGCGCTTATGTAGGGTGTAATTTATCTTACCACAATTCCAATATTAACCTATTTTTACATTTATTGCAAGTATAAATTACTAATTTTTACCTAAATTTGTTAATACCTTTCGTATAATACCAAAAAATCTTGCCAAAACAATCAACTGCTAAGCCAAATCAATTCTCTAGAATGCAAAAAATTCCCCTGCATTAATCTCCTCCAATAGATTTCAAAAACTTAAATTGAGGTTTTTTGTTCATTGCTCACTTCTTCTGTAGAAAATGCTTCAAAAATATCACCTTTTTTGATATCATTGAATTTTTCCAAGCCTATTCCGCATTCATAACCCTTGGCAATCTCCTTGGCATCTTCTTTGAAACGCTTTAGAGAAACAAGCTTATCTTCGGTAACTACATTGCCATCTCTGAGAATTCTAACTTTAGTATTTCTTTTAATTTTCCCATCAATAACATAACTACCCGCAATCACACCAACACCAGCTATTTTATACAAATGTCTACACTCCGCTTGACCATCAATAACTTCTTTTATATCTGGCTTTAACATTCCTTTCGCTAATTTCTCTATATCTTTTACACAATCATATATAACAGTATAAATTTTTATATTAGCATTTTGAAAGCTTGCGGTTTTTTGGACCAAATTATCAAAGCTAACATTGAATCCCACTATTGTAGCATCCGAGGCATTCGACAACATTACATCGGACTCGCTAATGGATCCCACCGCGCTGTGAATGATGTTGATAGACACGTTTTCATTGCTAATTTTCAAAAGCGACTGCTTAACTGCTTCCACCGAACCCTGGACATCTCCCTTGACTATAATTTTTATTTCTTTTGTGTTTTGTAAATCCATCTGGTCAAACAAATTATCCAAAGTCACCTTCGTCTTCGAACCAAATCTCTCATTTTTTTCTCTGCTTTTGCGTTGCTCAACGAGTTCTTTGGCCAAACGCTCGTCCGAAACAACATTTAGTACATCTCCACCGCTTGGAATGCCATCTATTCCGGTAACTTCCACGGGCACAGACGGACCCGCTTTTTTAATTTTTTCTCCTCTATCGTCGAACATTGCTCTTATTTTCCCAACACAAGAACCGGCAACCACGATATCGCCCACATTCAAAGTCCCGTTTTGTACAAGAATTGTTGCCATCGGTCCACGCCCTTTGTCGAGCCTTGCCTCTATTATTGTTCCTTTGGCGGATCTATTGGGGTTTGCTTTAAGTTCCTTCATTTCTGCTGTTAACGAAATCATATCTAAAAGTGACGAAATATTTTTATTTTCTTTTGCAGAAATCTCGGCACACAATAAACTGCCTCCCCATTCTTCGAGCACAAGGTCGTATTCGGTAAGTTGTTGTTTTACCCGTTCAACATCAGCGCCTTCTTTATCTATTTTGTTAATGGCAACAATGATCGTAACACCGGCAGCTTTAGCGTGATTAATCGCCTCTACGGTTTGCGGCATTACACCATCATCGGCCGCAATCACCAAAACAGCTATGTCAGTAACCTTGGCCCCCCTAGCCCTCATGGTAGTAAAGGCTTCGTGTCCGGGAGTATCGATAAACGTAATATTCCCCCAGGAAGTCTTCACGCGATATGCACCTATGTGCTGGGTAATTCCGCCAAATTCTGTTGATGCAACGCTATCATTTCTAATGACATCTAAAAGTGAAGTTTTTCCGTGATCCACGTGACCCATAACAACTACAACAGGATCGCGAGGTGATAAGTTGTCATCTTCATCTTTGCTACTATCTATTATTTTCTCTTCAATTGTTACAAAAACTTCTTTCTCAACTTTTGCATGAAACTCCATAGCAACAAGACTTGCCGTATCAAAATCGATAGTATCATTTGTAGATGCCATCACGCCAATATCTATTAATTTTTTTATAACTTCTGCAACAGTTGCTTTTAATCGAATGGCAAGTTCGGAAACAACAATCTCATCGGGAATAGAAACAGTTATTGATTTCGCCTTTCGTTCCGAAGCTATTCTTCTGAGTCGTTCACTTTCGGTTTCTTTCCTCGAACGCCGCCTAAACCTTTGTTGAAATCTCTGCGATATTTTCTGTTTTTTTGCCGCGTTATCAACTTTAACTCTTTCGTAAGCAATACGATCATATTTCTCGTTATATTTTTCAATATTAACATGACTAGAGCGAGTATCAATAATTCTAGAAGCAGGTTTTTTAGCAGGAATTTTAGCAATAAAATCGGGTTTCTGGGAAGATTTTTTGGTTGGAATAAAGTTAAACTTTTGGAGAGTCGCTTTCAGATTATCTTTGTTGATAAATACAGATTTTTTATTTTGTTTGCCTGATTCAGATTTCTTTGTCTCTTTAACTGCTTTTATTTCCACTTTGGGTTTTCGGGGCTCTTTTCTTTGATAGCTAAAATATTCGGTAAAATCTTTAACACAATTTTTTTGAGTATAGTGTTCGAAAATAAAATCAAGTTCCCTTTCGGTTAAAGAAGCCATGTGTTTTCTAATTTCTCCAAAATTTTCTTCTAAAAGATCTGAGATCTCTTTGCTCTTAACACTAAAGTCTTTAGCAACCTCATAGACTCGGTACTTAAACATCATAAAATGCGATCTCTCCCCTATTTCTTATCTCAAAATTCAAAAATATACTTTAATTTTCTAAAAATCAACACAAACAACATTTGCATCAATTTACCTTTTATTCACATTTTTATTAACTTGTATTCACTTATTGTTTGTAAACTAACAGCACTTAACCCCCACTCAAATAAAACAACTTCATCTTCAAACATAAAAACCAAACAGATTTAATTCAAATTTTAAAAATCTATGCGCTAATATTGGACTTCTTTAAAAGCTCAAAAATATTTTTGGCAAAATTTCGATCTGCGATCGCGATAATACCAGATCTTTTCCCCAAGGCAATTCCAACATCATCTATAGAAATTTTTATCTTGATAACTCTCAGTTTTTTTCTATTTGCTATTGTAACAATTTTTCTAAATGAATTTTCAGAAATATCCTCGCAAACAAGAATAAGTTTAACAAGATCATAATTGACGCAAGAAGCCGCAGCACTAAAACCTAAGTGCAACTTACCCGCCCTTCTTGCTAAACCCAGAAAAGAAAGAAAATTTTTATACATCAGAAGCTAATTCTCCTTCTATTTCAGAAAAAAACCAAGATATCGTTTTTGAAGACAGAGTCTTGCGAAATTTTTTTGATCTCTTAAGTTTTTCAAGGCAAACAGAATTCTTACATAAATAAAAACCCCGTCCCAAACCCCTTCCTGTTCTGTCTATAAACATTGATCGCAAATCATTACAAACATTATCATTCGAAGCTCCAAAATTACTTTTTGGTTGAACAATTCTGAGTAATTTAAATTTAAATTCTCTCTTTCTGCATCCTACACACATTCTAATTGGTAACCGCTTCTCAGAAATAACAAGCACCGCCTTTAATCTTTAATTCAAAATCGAAATAATAAAAAAACACCTATCCCTCACCAGCGTTAACCTCCGAAACTATGTCTATCTTAAAATGCGTAAGCTTTACAGCAAGCCTTACATTTTGACCTCTGCTGCCTATAGCCAAAGAAAGTTGAGAATCCGGAACAATAGCTCGACAAGAGTGATCACTTTCATCTTCTTCGTTAACTATAACCTCCGAAACTCTAGCAGGTAAAAGTGCAGAAGCTATAAACTTAGACGGATTTTTATCGTACGGTATTATGTCTATTTTTTCCCCACCAAGTTCTTCCGAAATGGTCTCAATTCTCGTACTTCTTGGGCCTATACAAGCTCCCACAGCCTCAACATCGATATTATTGCTGCTGACTGCAACTTTACTACGCGAACCAGCCTCTCTGGAAATAGATTTTATCTCAATTGTTCCATCAGCAACCTCGGGGATTTCTGCTTCAAATAGCTTTCCGACAAAATCCGGATGCGTTCGTGAAACCGTAACTCTAGGACCTCTTTCGGTTTCTTTTACGTCCACAACATAAACTTTTATTCGGTCTCCTTCCTCAAAAATTTCAGAATCAATTTGTTCTTGTTTTGTAAAAGTAACCTCCGCTTTGCCAATTTTCAATGTCATAACTCCGGTTTCAAGATCAATTTTTTCAATCACCGCGCTAACAATATTTTTTTTAAGATCTTGAAATTCCTTGGATATTTGATCTCGCTCAGAATCTCGTATACCCTGTCTTATTATATTTCTCGCAGTCTGTGCCGCAATTCTTCCAAATTCTTTTGTATCTATCGGTACAAGAACTTTGTCATCAATTTTAGCATCAGGATCGATTTTTCTTGCTTCTTCTGGTGATATCTCGGTAGTTTTATTTTCCACTTTCTCTTTAATTATCTTTGTTAAAAAAACATCAAAAACCTCGTCTTTGGGTTCTATATTTACAACGATATCTTCATTCCCATAGTTACTTCTACAAGCCGTTAAAATCGATTTTTCAATCTTTTGTAACATAAAACTTACTGGTATTCCTCGTTCCTTTTCTAGCAAACTAAGCGCAACAAATATCTCTTTACTCATTAAAATTCCTCCAAAAAAGGATCCTCAAAACTCTTGCGCTAGACAAGATTTGAGATTTCATCATAAAACAAAAAGCAACCCCATTTTCTCGTTCTACAATCAACATTCAAAGTTACCAGTTAAATCAAACTAATGGCGAAATATCGTTGACAAAACTATGTTGAAAAATTGTATCAATAAAAAACTTGCAATTAAATAATATACTATAAGATGTTAACATGATAATAAAACTATTGCAATTATTAATCGTTGAACCATCAAATTTTTACTCGGAATTTTTTAAAAAAATTGATAATCATATTGCTTGATTTTAGGTAATTTTACTTGGATCTGGCCTTACAAAGCCATGAGAAAATCCACCTTTTTCGGAAGAGGAAATATCTCCACCTATAACTCTATTTTGACGCACCAAAACAGTAGCTTCTACACGATCAAAATCTGCTCCATAATTTTTTAAAAGATATACAAATCGTTCGCATGTTTTCCCCTTGTATTTTTCAAGATTAAGCCCTTGGTTCTTCTGAATTCTGTTGTAAATTTCGTATATATCGTTAAATACTTCGGGTATTTTTATAGTTTCTTTTACTACAAATTCGTCGTTAATTTTCCAGCCAAATTTCGAAAAAAAATCCACTCTATCCAGATTTGATTTCACACAGACATTGTAATCCCCCGCGGAAGATTTAACAATAGTTTTATTCGGCCTAATAATGAAAAGAACGAGGGATAAAATCCCCAATACAATTATTACTGACACTATTTTTGTAGTTTTTGCGGAAGATTTTAGAAAAACAAGAAACAAAACGTTTAGCCCCCAATGCTTTTATTTATTTTTTTGCTAATAATATTTTGATTAAATTCTATGTGTCATTTAAAAATAAAATGAAAAACTAAACCTCATCAGTTCCACTTCGATCTTCTATTATATTTACAAAAAATACTTTAAATTGATAAATTTGGTATTTTATAGATATATAATATTAATTTCTTCTTTTGTACAATAATTTTAATCAAGTAAAATTATAATTACTGAATCTTCGATTAAAAATATTAAAGCTTGACAAATACTTGGTTAATAGGTTAAAATTTTATTAGATATGTTTTTTTGTAAATTGGCATGTCAATTGTTTTAATTTTTAGAAATTTTAAATCTACCAAAATACTCCAAATAAAATTAATTTTTTTTCCGAAAAAATTTTCAAACATATTACATTTCGCCGGAGCCCGAATTGTGCTTTGCTTAGTGCTCCTTAAACAATATTTTTGAGGGAATATTACCGTTAAAATTATTCTAAAATCTGGATATTGGGGCAAAAACAGTGAACAATATAGAATGAAAATTACATTTTGAAAAAATGATTTATGCAAAATTTTGAATACAAAATAACTGAATTTAAAACTCTATAATTTATTGGGGAGTTGATCGAACTTGAAGACAACTGGCATAGTTAGAAGAATAGATGATCTCGGTAGAATTGTTATACCAAAAGAAATAAGACGTACTTTGCATATACGCGATGGGGATTCTTTGGAAATATTTACAGATAGAGATGGAAGTGTGGTATTCAGAAAATATTCTCCCGTAAGAGAATTGTCGCCTTTTGCCGAACAATATTCTGAGGTTTTGAATCGCACGACATCGCTGCCAATTTTAATCTGCGACAGAGACTGTGTAATTGCTGTGGCCGGACTTTCGTGTGAAGAATATATGGATCGTAAAATAAGCAGTTCTCTGGATGGTATAATGGAAAGCCATAAAGGTTTTTTCTTGCAAGAAAACAATTCTTCTATTTTTCAAGCAATTGAAGGAGCAGAAAGCAAAGCATCGGTTGTTGCTCCAATTTTGTTGTCTGGAAATGACGTTGCGGGTTGTGTTATAGCAATAGCACAAACTCCATCTTCGATAGCGAACGAGACCCAAATAAAACAAATCGAAATGGTCGCTGAAATTATGGCAAGACAAGTAAGGGGATAATACACCAATCACTGCCGCGGTTTATTAAATCAATCTTGACTTCAAGAAATCTTCAAAATAAATTTTAGTTCTCTGATTTAACAATGAATCTCGAGGGATTTTTAATATATTGGGAGACGCAAAGTGCTTAAATTTTATCGGTGATATTAAAAGAGGCTCTTCATATCTTTTAAAAAATAGGGATCGTTAAAATTTTAATCTTGATTGCAAAATAGTTTCGTGATAAAATCTGAATCGTACTAATTTATGATTTCTCTTCGCGCATTCGTTGGATATTCGTGTTTACACTGATTGTATTGGTTGCTTTATTCGCAATTTTGAAGCTTTGTATCATCTAATTCAGGGGATTTTATGAAAAATTCACTTAAAACTATTTGTAGAAATAAAAAAGCTTATCACGATTATAATGTTATTGAAAATTTCGAAGCAGGAATAGAACTTTTTGGCACAGAGGTAAAATCTTTGAGGCTCGGCAGAGTAAATTTAAAAGATTCTTGGTGCTCAGTGACAAAGGGTCAGCTTTTTTTAAATAAAATGCACATAAGCCATTATAAACAAGGTAACATATTTAATCGCAATCCCACTCGTGTTAGGCGTTTGCTAGCTCATAAACGCGAGATTATGCGTCTATATGGAACAATAAAGCAACAGGGCTACTCTTTGGTTCCACTTAGCGTTTATTTAAAAGGTTCGCTTTTTAAAGTTCAGGTTGGTTTGTGTAAGGGTAAAAAATTATACGATAAGCGCAGAGCTATCGCGGAAAAAACTGCTAAAAGAGATATGCAAAGGGCTTTTAAACAGTTTTAAGTATTTAAACTTGTCATAAAAGTTCGTTTTGCATTTTTTTTGTATATAGTCAAAATTAAATAAATTTATACAACTGTGCAACGAGATGAATATTGTTTCAAAAGGATAATATTAATAGCGAGTTGCATCTATTAAAATAGGGGGTAAAATAATTGTTGAGATCTCTTGGTTAGTTGTTAAATTATGGGGGCGTAAAGGTTTCGACGGGGGTTGCGAGCTTTAGTAAGCGGGCAGTGGCGCGATCCCACTTTTAAATCGCAGTTTTTTTAAATAATTTAAAAAACAACAAACAAGAAAATTTGCAAACTTCAGCCCTACAGGCTGCTTAGTTTTGCCGTTACTTTAGGACTAACCACGATCCTTTAGAAGCGTCGATTAGTGGTGAACGTGAACAATAAGTTTGCCTTAACTTTTGTCATGACTTTAAAGGCTATCAATGAGTTTAGCTCTGCCACTGAGCGATTCTCAGTGAGAAAATAAATTAGTGGATACGCTCGTAGAAAACTTGGGTAAGCAATTTTCGGACAGGGGTTCAATTCCCCTCGCCTCCACCATCTAGTGACGTTGTTATTGATACAACGCTTGCGCCCGCAATATATCGGGCTTCAAAGCATTTTAGGAAAAATTTTTAAGCTCAAAAAATTGAAAATTTCTGAATTTTGAATCCTTTCGCGCTATTTGTATATACACCAAGCCAAGAGAAATCGTGTAATAATTGCAAATGTTTCGTGTAAGGGTTGTTTCATTTTTACCTCCCAAACGCCTACATTAAGCCATTTGTTTTTTCGGGAATAAAAAAATAGGCTCGCACAAAAGCAAACCATAAGTTTTTTGTTATTAAATTTTAATCTCAATCTTCATTTTTAAAGGAGAAAGTTAAAGTCACATCAGTTGAAACTATAATACTCTCAACTGTGGCAAAAAATAACTCTTCATTAAATTCAGTGATAAGCTCGACGTTTTTCTTGATTTGGCTTATAAAATTTTAATTTTTTAAATCTTAATTTTTCGTTTAGCCTTTAAATTCTGCAAAGTTTCAAACTTAGATTTTTCCTTTTCATAACCTAAAAATTGCTTATACGGCATAC
The DNA here is from genome assembly GCA_031268405.1 of Oscillospiraceae bacterium. Taxonomy (GTDB): domain Bacteria; phylum Bacillota; class Clostridia; order Oscillospirales; family Acutalibacteraceae; genus JAITRE01. The sequence continues at coordinate 34,016 of JAIRXF010000015.1, read as the reverse complement.
TTACTTTGCCCTTTGCAAATGTTTTTCTTTTGCCATAAATCACATTTGTTGTCAAGAAATACAATATGCTTGCTGTAAGCGAAGTTATAGGACGCAAGATACATAGAAACAATGGTTAAATACATATTCTCAGAAAACATCGAAAAGGACGGGGAAGAAAAAATAATAAATGTTGTAAATATTATAAAAAGAGATAAATTGCAAAGATATTTAAGTGGTTATGGTGATCTATATCATTCTAAAAAACTAAAAAACATTAAATTATAGATTGCCAATTTACATAGATTTACCCCTTATAAAGAAAAAAATAATTGTCTGTGCTCCTTTATTGGAAAAGATAAATTTGCGTAAATATCTTAGTTCATCTATATTAAATATTGGGGGTCAGCAAAAAATCCGGAGAAACGCAAGAATATGTGACTACAATCGGATTTTAGATATTAAAAATCAATACATTAATTGTAGCATAGATTGCTATTTTAAACAAACTGGCACTTATTTAAAAGGGGAAGTAGAACTTATAAAATACCAAAGAAAGAGCAAACATTACAGGCAAAAGCAAGTATAGATACAGCAAAATGCTTTAATATGTCTGAAAATCTTAAAGATTGTGAGTTGATAAAATGATTTTAAAAAATAAAATGCATATGTTCAATGCTAACCACAAACATCATTCTCACAAAATTTCACTGTGCCTAAGTAAGTTAGAAAAACAAACAGGCGCAAATTTTAAAAATTACATAAACCTTAATTTTTTACATAAATCTGAAAAAAATACTTAAATAAAATCGTATCTGAAAAAAGATTAGAGAGTTATATTCTTGGAAGATGTTCGGCTAAAAAAGCAATTTTAAAGTAAATTGAAAATATTAATCCGGAAAATATTCTAATAAAAAACGGTATTTTTAGACAGCCAATTTTAGAAAATAAAGATCTAAATCTAGATGTTACAATTTCACATTGTGATAATTATAGTGTTGCGATTGCTTTTAATAGAGAATTAATTTTTGGCACAGATATAGAAAAATGTGATGACAGCAAAAAAGAAATACTTAAAAAAATCATTAGTTTAGAAGAAATTGAAATGTTTGACGATATACATATAGATTTAGTAGAAAAGCTAACAAATGTATGGGCAGCAAAAGAGGCACTAAGTAAATGTTTAAAAACAGGAATTAATGTAGATTTAAAAATACTTAAAATCAATAAAATTGAAGCTACAGAATATCAGATTAGAGGTGATTTTTTGCATTTCCCACAGTATAATTTTTTAACATTTAAACAAGACAACTGTATCATAGCAATTGCTTTTCCAAAGAATCTAGAATTCCAATTGGACACTGCTAATTTTACCAAAATTCCTTTTGGATAAATTAATTTCCCGCCAACAAAAATCAAATTTTTCAAAACAAAGGAGTAAACTCAAATGGATAAAAATCTCGATTTAACAACGGGAAGTATAACTAAAAAAAATGATTATTGGGAGGATACCTATATTTTTTCTAATATTTTTCAGGCTTTCTATAGTGCCATAGCACTGGTCAAACTATTAACACTATGGTCGAACAAAATATGGAGGCCAACAATATTGAAAGAACAAGAAAATAGGTATAGTTGGTTTAAAAATAAATTTAATTGTAACAGTATTTGTTGTTTTAATATTTCAGCTTTTTGCAAGACAATTATTTATGCTTTTTGATTTCAGTCTCGAAATCATTAAAAATAGAATTTTATATATGAAAATATGGAATTCTCTGCTTATGCTATAATGTTTACATTTGATATGTTTACTGCCTGAATAGGCAATGCAAAATTGGGGTTTTATAATTCATTAGTTGATGCTCTCGTTATAAGAGCAGGACCATGTTGGCCGTTAGGATTTGTTTTGAATTATGGATTTATTGGTATAGAACACAGCGTCTTCGCTCATTCCAATAATTATAGATTTGTGGTGTTTTAAATTTGGGAAATGGGATAAAAAAATAGTTGTTCAATAATATAATTATCAAAAGGCATCTCAAAATTAAAAATCAGACTATCAAAAAGCGATTTGCACTTATTCAAATTACGAAAACAATGAGAAAGGTGCTTATGATGTTGCAACTGGATTGGAAATAAACAATGTAGATAACTCCAACAATAATTTCGTTTTTAGTACCATACCCGCAGATAAGTACGCAAAATTCGTTGTTAAGGGGCCAATGCAAAAAACTGTATCGGAGTTTTGGAAAAATCTTTGGAATATGGAATTACCCAGAAAATTTGATTGCAATTTTGAAGAATACCAGAATAATAATCCTTCAGATGCAGAGGTTCACATTTTCATTTTATCAATAAGTTTTGTGGAATTCATTCCCCCCCGATAAGAATAATTTCAAATTTGAATTTTTTATATTTTTCTGCCATGATTTTGTTTAACGTTCTGCTTACATTATTAACTTTTACGTTTTCAATAAAGGTCTTAAAGGGTATTCCTTAAGTAATTTAGTAAGTACAAAAGCATAAAACACGCTATCATGACCACTTTAATTAGCGGGTTTTGTAATTATACAGAGTGTTGTTCTTTTACTATGGAGCTGTATAATTCGCTTTCTGGAACAAAATTCAAACTATCTATTTGTCTTATCCATTCGTGGGTACGTTGCGCATCAAAAAGTTCAGAATCATCCAACTCGCTATTTTTAACGGCATTATAGACTAGGTTGCAGAACGGATGCGGATCTAGTAAATTATCTCCGTTAGCATACGAAACTGATCTACAAGCGCCTAAGCAATCTTTCCAAAACATACATTTGGCACATAATCCCTTAAAATCATTTTGTTTTAAATTGTGAATATATGAAAAATGTTCACTGTTCCATATTTTTCCCAAAGAATTGTCCTTTATATTGCCCGCCACAAACCCACGTTTGTTGAATGCAATTGGTCCACATGATGTAATATCTCCATTTGACATAATTTCACAACGATGTACTCCCCACCCGCATTTACGAGATGCTTTCCCCGAGAACACATCGGGAAGTTCAACGATAGCATGATCGTAATTTGATTTTATATATTTTATTGTTTTCAACCAATCCTCCACATCAAGTAATTTTAAATCTTTTGCATTGCCGTTCGGACTATGGGACAAAAACACTCTATTCGGTATTCCTAGATTTTTAGAAAAACTTAATATTATATCAAGCTCATTTATATTTAATCGAGTAATAGTAGTCTGAATTTTTACACTACAGCCCAAATTGACTAATTTTTCAATATTTTCTTTTACTTTAAAGGAAAATTTTGAATCTCTCATAATTTCGCCATCATAACTTACGGTAAAATTTACATTTTTAATATCTGAAGTGCTTAGTGTGGGTATAAGCTTACCAACCAATACTCCATTTGTTTCAAGCGAAACCTTTAATTTGTGGAACAAACAAAATTTTATAGAATCACAAATATATAAAGAGACAAGCGGTTCTCCGCCCGTGAGAGTGACTTTTTTACATCCCAATTTCTTGGCTTGTAAAACAACATTTTGAACCTCGTCAAAGGTTAATTGCGTGTGGTCTTTAAACCAGTCTGCCGCATAACAATGCGGGCAACTCATATTACAAGCAGATGTTAATCGTATATGCAAATCTTTTAATTCAAACAATTTTTGAACCCTCCATTTATATTAACGCCAACGATTTGGTGACATTTCGGTTGTTTCATCTTTATCTTTAATTAATGATTGTTTTAATTTTTCTAAATTATTATTTTCATGACTTTGAACTATTGTCTTTATTGCCCTTTCGACGATTGCCATTCTCGTCTTGCAGTATTCATCATTTATAAATAGATTATCTTTGTTGTAAAAAGCTGCACTACCTTTACACCCTCCCGAACAAAGACCTAAAATCCAACAACTTTTACAAGGTTCATACTTTGCACAACTTGATTTTTTGCAATTCTTTAGCACATCAGTATTTTCACTGATTTTATAGATATTTCCGATTTCAAATTTATCATTGTATACAAAATGAGTACACGGGTACATATTTCCTTCGGGTGTGATAGACATGAAATTACCGAAGTCACAGAAACTTTTTTTAATCTTTCTATCCATTAATTTCAATATTTGTTCGCTAAAAAATTTGCTCTCTATTTCCTTGCCATCTAATTTTTTCTCTAAAAAATAGTCAAAACTTTTAATTAATGATTCTATAGCAAAATTTTCTGATTCCGCATCTAATTTATATTCTTCAAGATCAGTCATAACAGGTCTATAAGAAATATCATGAATGTCTAATTCTTCGTATATGTATTTAAATATCTTATAAAGATTATTGTTTTTTCTTCCATAAACTACTCTGGCGCAAAGATAATTGGCACTTTCTTTGAAGTCGGGTAAATTCTTGACTAGTTCATCAAAACTACCTTTGCCATTTGCATAAACACGTTGCAAATCGTGATATTCTTTTGGACCGTCTATGGTTATCATTACGTGAAACTGATGCTTTTTCATCATATTTTTAATTTTATCGTTCATCACGGTGCCATTGGTAACGATACCATACTTAAATTTCACACTAAGATATTTAAGTTCTACGGATTCTATAAACTGTTCAATAACTTGGAAATTTAACAAAGGTTCCCCGCCAAAAAAATCTATAGATATTTCTTTTAAATCGGGATCTTTTTGCATCGTATAATTTATGGAATCAAATGCCGTTTTTAACGACATCATTTGCTTGTTTCTACCATAATCTCCGCCTTCGGCATAGCAATAGGGACAACCTAAATTACAGTTATGCGACACATGCAAAAATAATTTTTTACTATGTTTATTAATAATTTTATCGTCAACTTTACTATTAGAAATCTCGTCGTTTTTAGTTGTTACAAGAGCGCAATTAATGAATTTTGAGATTAAGTTAGAATCAAAATCACTATTGCCATTTTTGCTTAATTTTTCTAAAACATCAATTGCATCATTCTTTATTAGATAAATGTTGAGCGTATTGGGCTGAAATAAAATTTTATAATCATCATTGTGGGGAAAAATTCTATATACTGGAACAATGAGATTGTCTGGGGGAGTTGATTTTTCGCTGCCCCATTCATTATTTTTAAAATTTATAGCTATAATATCCGCGGTGTTCATGTTGTACCTCATTTAGATTTATGATTTCAGTTTTTCCCAAGCAAAGTGATTTTGATGACCAAAATGTCCTAAAATAGTCGTTTCTTTATAGATTGGTTTTTTCAAATCAAGCTCTTTAATTGTACTGTAAATTCTTAAATCAAAGTTGTCTTCAACAAATTTATAAATTTTATCCATGTTTACTTTATGTGTTCCAAAACAATTAATATCTATTCCTATTGGCTTAGAAACACCAATCGCGTATAAGAGTTCTATCTCACACTGATCAGCATAACTTAATCCCACAATATTTTTTGCAATCCACCTACACAAATAAGCTCCTGATCTATCACTTTTACTTGCATCCTTACCTGAAAACGCACCTCCACCATGTCTAGCGCGTCCGCCATAAGTATCCACAATTATTTTTCGTCCTGTAAGCCCTGCATCTGCTTCTGGACCACCAATAGAGAAACATCCTGATGGATTAATCAAAATTTTGGTATTTGCATTGAATAAGTGACTGTATTTATTTTGAGATATGACATATTCTTTGAGATCAATTTTTAATTTTTCCTCCGACGTTTCTTTGGTGTGTTGTACCGAAAGAACTAATCTATCTATATGTTTTGGTTTATTGTTTTCATAAACTATAGCAACAAGCGATTTTGCCACGGGTCTTAAATAGTCTAATGTCTGATCGTCATGCAATTTTTCAAACTGATTAATTAAATCTCTAGAAATAATGTATGGAAGTGGCATCAATTCGGGAGTTTCGTTACAAGCATAACCAACTACAATTCCTTGATCACCCGCGCCCAAAGTATCCGCGTTATCAGTTTTGCTAGTTTGATTTCTTTTTTCATAGCTATTTTCAACTGCGTAATTTATATCTTTTGACTGTCCATTTAAATTTATAACTATTTTTGCTTTATCAAAATAGAACCCCGATTGATCTCTATTGTATCCGCAAAAATCAGAAGAATTTTTTATTATATTACGGCAAATTTTATCGGAAATTGGAGTGTTAATTTCACCCGACACAACCACTAAATCTTTACTTATCAAAGTTTCACAAGCCACATGACTACCAGGATTTATTTTTAAACACTCATCCAAAACTGAATCAGAAATTAAATCAGCTAGTTTATCGGGATGCCCTTTAGAAACATATTCAGAAGAATAAATCTTATCCAATATTCAGGCTCACCTCACCAAATGAGTTGTATTCCTGTAAAGGTAATACATTATTGACTTCATCTATTTTTCCGTATAAAGCCCTTCTCATTTCAATATCGGGAACAATTATATCGGAGATTTCTAGTATTTTTTTTCCGACTATATCGTCAAACAATTTCCAGATACACCACTCAAGACCATATTTGCTGTGCGAGCATACTCTATGATCCGGTGACATAATATCATTATTTTGTAAAAATGCATTATAAACACAACCGCCGCCACAAAGGCTAATAGCTTCGCACTCCGAACATTTCGGAAAATTGAATTGTGTCCTCAAGCTCCATTGTCTTATTATCTTGTTTTTTGAAATTCCGTCTTCTACGTATGTTTTATAGGGTATGCAATATTCATCATTGGCAACAAAATGCGAACAAGTCCCAATTCTTCCATTGGGATAAACTCTTAACGAACCACCGCAAGTAGGACATTCTTTTATTCGTTGCCTGCGTTCCACAAATGGGCGAATTCGTCTCATAACTTGGGGTAATGATACACCATAATTCCGAGCTATTTCAAATGCTTTTAACGATTGCCTCATAAATTTAGTATAAAAAATATCCTTTGGAGCATCTTTATTTATTTCCATCGGATTCAAACCAATATTTATGGGATTAAACTCTTTCACAAAATGTTCTATTATATCGGGCAAAGCATCAATATTGTGTTCGCCTACTGCTGTAGATATTCCAAACCTGATACCATTTTCACGTAAAAGATCGCAATTTTTTTTTACTATCTCATAGCTACCTTTTCCGCTTCTATAAATACGAGCTTGATCGTGAATTTCTTTTGGCCCATCAATAGAAATAATAGTAACAATTGAGTTTTCTTTTATTATTTTAATAACTTTATTATTGATTAAAACGCCATTCGTGAACATTGTTAGTTCAGTATTCACATTGTTTTTAGCATCAAATTCTCTAACACATTTTGCTAACGATTCAACTAAATCAGGGTGTTGCAAAATTTCCGTACCAAAAATCACTATGGATTTTCTTTCGATTCCTGTATTATCACCAGACAAAAATTTTTCTATTATTCCTTTTCCAATAGTTTTATCCATTACAGTACCAACATGATTTTTAGGCAGCTTTTGTATGTATCTACAGTACTTGCAAAACAAGTTACATGTTTCATTTATTATCATAAACAAAGTTTTCAATTTTGGCAGTAAAAATGGTTTAATGGATTCTTGGATTTGCTCGTAGTGATTTGTGCCTTTTAAAAAATCTTGAGGCATTTTAGAAATTAATTCTTTCGTTTTTTCTTTGTTCGTTAATGTGCTTTGCTTCAAATAGATGGTATTCATTGTTATGATGTTGTAAAGACAAACATAATCATTTTTACTAAACATACGTACATTTTTGTTAAACATCATTTCCCCCTTATTCGCTAACATATTTTCTTATACAACCAGGAATCAAATTTATTTTGTGCTGACAGCGTGGATCGCACAAACTCATGCTTCCATTAAGCAAAAAAGAAAGTCCTTTGCATCCACCATCGCACTTACTGCTACTGCAACTTTTATTGGAACTTGTTCTATATTTTTGCCAATTGTCATCACTATTCCAGATATTTAATAAGCTATCATTTTTAATGTTACCTAAGCTATATTGAGAGTTCGCGAAAAATACACAAGGATACACGTTGCCATCAGAAAGTAATAAACAATTATCACGATCTAAAATTCGACATTCATTAATTTCTTCAGAATTAACAATCAAACTTTGAAATTTAACCTTGCGTTTGCAATTTAAAATGTCACAAGCAACCATTATAGTTTTTTCTGCATTTTGCCATTCTTTCAAAGTTAGTGTATGATTTTTTAAATCTTTACCCCGCCCACCAGGTGTTAAATAAAAGAATGAGTGTTGGTCTGCGCTTAAATCCATTGTTGTTTTAAGTGTTCCAAAAATATCATTCAAATTTTTTTTATGTAAAACCGTATTGGCTCTGCAATACAGTCCTACTTTTTTACAATTCTTGATTGCTTCAATTGCTTTTTTGTACGAATTTGGATTATTTCTTAACCAGTTGTGGTTTTCTTCCAAGCCATCTACACTAATCAAAATAGATTTTAATCCTACACCTTTTAACTTTTTTACATTGATTTCAGTTGCCAGCATTCCATTTGACTGCATTCTAACTACAAAATTTTCTTTTGATAATAATTCAATAATGTTAAAGAGTTCAGAATTAACTAAGGGTTCACCGCCAGTTAAATGAACCTCATCCACTCCTAACTTTCTTAAATCGGGAATAATTTTTTTAACTGTATCACAAGACATATCGTCCATTTCAAGACCATTAGAATCATATATACAGTGCTTGCATTTCAAATTGCACTTATTTGTAACGTGTAAATCTAATTCCAAATCGAAAACCTCTTTATACTAATTTTCATCACATGCCAAAGCTTCTGTAGCCGCCCTTCTAACATGGCAATTAGAGTCATTTAATAAATTTTCTATTCTGTTTCTGTGGTCATTAAAAATCGTAGGATGATATCTATGAATCATTATCCAGCAACGAACAAAAATTTCACGTACATCATCTTCTACATCTTTATCTAATTCAACGAATTTCTTCATAACATCCGAATCTAATATATCGCAAGTTCTGCTTAAAACACCTATACACAGTTCTGCTAATAAGCGCACGTCTGGGTTTGAATCACAAAGCCCATCAGAAAAATATTTAATAAACATTGATCCTAATGAAGGTTTTAACTTCATTAATCTATGAAATTCCCAGAAGATTCTCCTTCTAACTATGACAGAATTAAAAAGTTCGTCTTGTTTTACAATTTTTAATAATTCTTCTGCAGCAACTGTGGCCTGATCGCTTTTAGAAGTTCCCATTCTGCCTAAGCATTCTACTACCCAATACGCAACATGTTCATTTTCAATACTTGCGTTCGATGACAGTTCTTTTAAGTGATATATTTTTGCGCTTTGTTGTGAGAAAATTCCCAAAAAGAACAAAATAGATGATTTGAGTTCTTCGTTTGAGTTATTTATTGGCACAGCTAAATCAGAAGATAATAAATCTATAAATGACATGCCTATTAAGTAATTGTCATATACACTTACAATACTTAAAATCATTAAGATTAAGGACTTGCACTTCTCGTTTGAACTTTTATAAATTTCACTCAAGCAAGCTACTAATTCTTTTTTCATTAATTTTGATTTTCTATAATTAAACTCTTCTATAATTAAAATTAAATCGTTTTCTAAGCTCTCGCTATTATTTAAGCTTGAAATAATTTCATTAAGACTTTTTTTGTTAAATTTATTTTTTGTTATTGTTTCAATGTTATTTTTATTTAAAAACCCAGGCGATATCTCACAACTTTCATTCCAATCCGTGAAATGTACTCTTACACCATTTTGCGCTAAAGTTGTGTTTTCAGCAACTAAAGTTTTCAGTTCTTCATTTTGGTCTGTAAAATGATTAGTTGTGTAGACTGAACTTTTCAATTTATTAATGAAATCCATACCAAGTTTAGCACTTACGCCCTTAGCAATGCCAATGGGTATAATACTTACATCTACACCTTTTGATATTTCGTCAAGATTTTCATAAATAAGTGTATCGATGCAGTGTAAAACACTATGACCGCATTTCAAGAAATCTAACCTGAAAATTACGGGAAGCATATAATCACAGTGTTTAGATATTGCAGCTGTAATTTTAATGTCTTTATAACAAGTAGTGCTGTTGGGGAGCATAACATTTATACTATCAATAAATTCGGTGTCTTGAAAATAATATTGAATTAAATCCACGGCTGATGCTATGTTACAGAATATCTTACAATTTTTGCGTTTTTGCAATTGATATACCTGAATTGGATCCATATGATCCATTGATTCATGTGATATCAAAATTAAATCAGGATTCAAAGTTTCTAACTCCTGTGGAGTTATTTTAGCTGGATCAACACAGATAGAAATCCCTTGATATTTAATATCCATTCCAGAATAGATATTGTACCTTTTAACTAATAAGTTTTGTGACATAATTGCCTAGACTCCTTTGTTATTTTGATTTCTATTTATCCAATTATCAGATGAATTGGTGATTTTTTGAAAAGGAATATGATCGGTTAAAAATTTAATAAGATTTTCATAGGTCACCTCAAAATTATAATTTTCATGTAGCTTTTTTGTGTAATTTTCAAACAAACTTCTTCTTCAAACAGATTGTTTAAATCGGCGCTCTTTAAAATTCGGTTGTAAATGTTAATATAAATCACCTTGCCTAATTATTTGATAAATCGCTAAGAATTTTATTCCAATCCCATTCATTCATATCATGCACAATACCTCCGCAAATGTTGTAATTCGGTATTTCTTCTTTTGAAATCCATTTGTAATCTAAATGCTCATCAGACAAAATGACTTTTTCATCAAAAGTTTTGCATAAATATGTAGCACCAATCACTTGCGTGTTGGGAGTTTTCATGAAATCCCATAAATTTATAGGATATAAAGCTTGAATATTACTTAAACCCGTTTCTTCTTTTATTTCTCGATGAAGTGTTGTGAGTGGTTTTTCCAAAAATTCTAATCTGCCGCCGGGTAAATCCCAATAAAAATTATCACCGCGAGCTTTTCCAGAACGTTTTATAATCAAAAATTTTTTATTATAAAAGATAATAACTTTCACCGAAAAAAAGAATTTATTGTCTGTTGCTAAGTTTGCATTTTTTGTCATAATGGAAATTCCCCCTTAAATCCTAAACAGTTACTTTCCGAAAATCATTGTGCATAAGTACGACGAATGAACTAAATCTTTATCTTTTGATTTCTCATAAGCAATCGATATTTTTTCACCCCGTATAAATGGACAATACTCATCGGGTTTAGTTAAATCGTTGTATAATCGCCTTGCTTCGCAACCCCCTTGACAAGAATCAACATATTTGCATTTTTGACATTCTGCTGGAATATTACACATGCCATCGAAAGTGCTTGGTTTCAGCAGGTCTAGTTTATTTATATCCAGATTACTCTTATTCCAATAAACACAAGGCAAAACCGCACCACTGGGAGTAATCCTTATACTTCTTTTGCCACAACCACAGGTTGCGCGAGAAGTTTCCAGCCCTAAGACGGCACAAACAACAGGTTCGCTACAAGAAATTAATTTCATTCTTGAAAACAAACTTTTAACTCCATACCAAAATTTTTCATAAGATAAACAATAATCTTTTGTACTTACAGGCTTGTACGTATTTATTCTAAAATTGATGTCATATTCATTTACTAATCCATCAAAATTCGCAATTTCATCTACATTGTTACTCATCATACAACACGCTATACTGGTTTCAATATTGGGTGACTTGCACTTTTCGATTGCAGATATAGCTAAATCCCACGCACCTTGCCCACGAAAATTATCTTGTTGAGATTTGTTTGGAAATTCTAAAGAAATATCAATATCATTAAAATAATGTAAATAGGTATCCGGCATATTTAAAACGGTATATCCATTACTGGTTAAGCTGGTTTTTATGCCTCTATCTTTTATGAGGTCAAGAATTTTTAAGAATTCGGGATTCAATAAATTTTCACCTGTGCCAAAGTTTATTGAATCAATTTCTAAATTATCAAGTATTTTTTCAAAATCTTTATATTTCAAATCACAGCGATTATTCTCTCTAGAATAGCAGTGAGGACAATTTAAGTTACATCTATTTGTACTACCTATACCAACGTTCCATTTCATGAATTTCAAAATCCTTTATTATATAGTAATTTTTTAAGAGATTAAAGAAGAAAGATAGTAATCCACTATTCTATATAGATTTACGTATTGTTCGCAAAATGCAATAGCGTAGGGTCTTTGAACCAATATACTCCAAACGATTTTATCTACATTTATATCGAGATCTTCTAACTTTATGCCCTGAGAAATTTGATTTTTAACTTCATCTAACAACATATACGCAGCTATAAAGGTAGCGCTTCTTCCCGCACCCGCCCTACATGACACGGCAATAATTTTATCTGTACCAGTATTGTAAACCTTATCAACCATTTCACATATAACTTTGGGATCAGCTTCTTTTTTATGCGGCCATTCATATGTCAAAAAATCAACTTCGCCTTTTCCAAACTTCAATGTGTTTGCTTTTTCAGTTTTTTTATCTTCCCAAAAAGGATAGTAATCTTCACCGTATTCATCTGAAGCATTCAATTTAATAAAGTGAGAAATTTCATATTGGTCTGTTAGTTCAAAAAAACCACCAATGTTTTTAGACGAAGGAGCTTCAATAGCTAAAAAGCAATTCCTTTCAGATAAGACTAGGCTGGAATTATAATTTTCGTGTGCCAAGTTATACTCAAACGAATATGGATAATCGTGTCTGGTTTTTAATTTGATTTTCCAATTAGCTGGGACTTTAAACTCATCTTTATAAATCCCGAGAACACCAGGTTTATCTTTGTCTTCTGGGTTTGAGAAATATAATTTCCACTTTTCTTCATGCATTTTTTCGTATCGTTGCTTAAGTATAAAATCGTGGCATTGATAAGTATATTTATTCCATTGATTGCCAGAGTTTTTTATATCATTTAATTTTTTATCTTTTTCAATAATAATATTGCTTGACTTCGGTATGTTTGAAAAATCATAAACTGCAAAAGCATTATTTGATGAATTTATTACTAAAATTGCGGCAACACAAAGCGCTTTGATTTTGAGGTTAATTATAATAATTCCCTCTCTCGTTTTTATATTTCCAATTAGATGTTTTACACCATATTAAAACTAAAAATCAATCATTAAAATTCACTATGCATTAAAACAAAATTTTTTTCAAGTGCTTTCAAATAAATTTCCAAAATTTTCTTTGTTTTATAAAATTTTAAATACAAAGATGATTATTAGAAAAACTTCACTCGAACCGCGTTCAACGGTCGATAGGCATAATTCTGAATTGCTGGGGGTTTACACGCAGAACCAACAGAAGATGAAATTATAGTACCAGCAATTATCGAAAAGGAGGGGCGCAATAAATGAATCAAGTAAAAGATGCAGCAGGTCCGACTAAATTCGGTAAATTTAGGGCATTAATTCTTCCTATATAGATATGAACTAAAAAATTTCTTCCAATAAGCTTTCTAATGTTTTTCATCTTGCTTTTTTATACAATGGTCCGTGATTTAAAAGATGTGTTTATTCAAAAATACGCCATTCGTGGATGTACCGAACTTTTCCGGTGCTTAAACTTTGGTTTGTAACGAAATTAAAAGATTTTTTGGGTCTTTATGATCTCATGGGAAATAAAGGTCTGGCTTGGGACTTTCTTTTTTTAATGCTATACTTTTAAATAAACGATCGCAAAGGAGATAATTTTTATGTGCGCCAAAAAAAATAATGATCTTATGGAAAAAATAGTAACATTTTGCAAAACGCGTGGTTTTGTTTACCCTGGTTCTGACGTTTATGGCGGTGTAGCTAACACATGGGATTACGGCCCTTTGGGAAGTAGAATTAAAAATAACCTGAAAGACGCTTGGAGAAAGCGATTTATTCAAGAAAGAAAAAATAGCTATGAACTTGATTCTGCGATTTTTATGCATCCAAAAGTGTGGGAAGCCAGCGGACATACTGAAAGCTTTTCAGATCCTCTTTTGGATTGTAGAAATTGTAAAATGAGGCATCGCGCAGATAATTTAATCGAAGAATTTGATCCAACGATTTCATGCGATTCACTGAGCCAGGAAAAAATGATTGATATAATCAAAACTAAAGGTATAAAATGTCCTTCCTGCGGATCTACTAATTTTACGGATATTCGTGAATTCAATTTAATGTTCGAAACTCATAGGGGCGTTACCGCTGACAAAAAAAGTACCATCTATTTGAGGCCCGAAAATGCACAGGGAGAATACGTTAATTTTGTAAACGTTCAAAGGACGACAAGGAGTAAATTGCCGTTTAGTATAGGTCAAATCGGAAAAGCTTTTCGTAACGAAATCACACCAGGAAATTTTATTTTCAGGGTTATAGAGTTCGAACAAATGGAATATCAAACATTTTGTAAAGAAGGCACCGATGAAGAACTTTACAAGTTTTTCAAGAATTACGGATTACAATTTTATAAAGATTTGGGTATACCCGAAACTTCTTTAAAATTTCATAATCATGAAAAATTGGCTCACTATGCCAAATCTGCTTGCGACATAGAATATTTATTTCCTTTCGGTTGGGGCGAAATTAACGGCACACACAACCGCACAGACTACGATTTATCACGTCATCAGGAATTTAGCAAAAAAAGTTTTGAATATTTAGATTTAGAAGCAAACGAAAAATATATTCCCTATATTATTGAATCTACATACGGTGTTGATAGGGGTGTATTGGCTTTAATTTGCAATGCTTATACCGAGGAAAAATTAGATGATGACACTAGAATAGTTTTAAAAATTCACCCCGTTTTAGCGCCTTACAAAATAGCTGTATTGCCTTTGTCAAAAAAATTATCTTCACAAGCAAACGATGTTTATGATAAACTGTCTAAGTTTTTTATGTGCGATTACGATGAAACCGGAAGCATAGGAAAAAGATATAGAAGACAAGATGAAATAGGAACTCCATTTTGCGTCACTGTTGACTTTGAAACTTTAGAAAATGGTACTGTTACGCTTAGAAATAGAGACACCATGAAGCAAGAACGAATACATCCGGATGAAATAAACGAGATGATTGCTCATGATCTTAAATTTTAAAAAGATAATAATTTTTGACACCCCCAAAAGATTTTAATACGAACACTGTCAATTCTCACACCAAATTATAACAGTAATCAGTAATCTTTTTTTCGGGGGCGACCAAAAACCCCCTGTCAGAAGAAAAAACTTTAAAATAAAGCAAAAAATATAAGGTATTAATCTTTGATTTGAATAACACTTTAATAGATAATTTAGAAAATGTCCGTAAATGCCTTACAGGGCTTCTAATTAATGTAGCCCTTCTCTTTAATATGGGTCTTGAAACTTTATAAATCATATGGTACATTATATGTGTGTTTACTGTGGACGACGCGGATGTATAGAATTTAGACTTTAGTTTAATTTTTATTTTTTTGACTGAATTATTTGATAAGGCTGCTTTGTATATATCGTCAGTAAGATTTGCGCCAATAGCTCAGTTGGATAGAGCAACTGCCTTCTAAGCAGTAGGCCAGGGGTTCGAATCCCTTTTGGCGCACCAGTTGGTGGGTATAGCTTAGCTGGTTAAAGCGCCAGTTTGTGGCACTGGAGAGCGTCGGTTCGAATCCGATTACCCACCCCATTGAATAATTTAATCATTAAATGCAGAGAATTAATTATTGTGATTTTATTTAATTAGTAGGTCCGTGTTATTGATTTATTAAACAATGATCACTACCATTTAGCGTTTGGTGTTGTCTCTAATGGGATGTAGCCAAGTGGTAAGGCAACGGACTTTGACTCCGTCATTCGTTGGTTCGAATCCAGCCATCCCAGCCAGTTTGATGTTTTTCGGGCAATACGAGGGTATTTTAAAGGCATCTACGCAAACTAAATAAATTCAACGGGTTTGCCGTCCAGAATTCTAATCACGCTATTGATTTTGAGAATATTTAAACTTGATATGCTTTAGTGTAATTTACATGCGAGCCATTAGCTCAGTTGGCAGAGCACTTGACTTTTAATCAAGGTGTCCGGAGTTCGAATCTCCGATGGCTCACCAAGTGTCCTTTGGGCGAACACCAAAGTTCGTTTAAGGGAATTTCTATTTTCCCCTTTTGTGCATTGCAAGAATGTAGGGCTTGTCTGCAAAAATAGATTTTGTTTACAAAAACATCAATCATAGCTTGTCTAAATTTTATGTTGTTAATATCGCCGTCAGTAAATTTCTCAAATAAAAATCCAACTTGTTCAAATTCTAGTTTTGCCTTTAAATTTTTTCTCTGGCAATTTGAGCTTCTAAATTTTGCTTTTCAAGTTGGCGTTTTTCTATTTGAACAGAAATTATGTCGACGGCTTTGTCACTTTCAAGAGTTTTGATTAAATTGGTTGTTGCAACTTCATTTTCTTTGACAAGCTTTTTTAATCTTTTAATTGTATCGCTGTTGCTCTTTTTTCTGAAAGGACGCAAAAATTTCTAGCAATTTCATCAATTTTATCGCTAGTCAAAATTGACATGATGTTTTTAATTACCAAACCTTCTACATAAGACTTTTTAACAGATTTTAGCTTACGGCTCCCCTCAACTGTTAAATCACTGATAATATTGATGAATTTTTCCGTTTTTAGAAGTATTATTTTAGAACTTTGTGAAAAACACCAAACATTCGCAAAAATTATTTTTACAGAAACAATAGGAATTTTATTGATGGCTTAGATGTTGGAAGAATTGCTTTTGAACTTAAGCTAAACATTCAAAACGTATTTGCCCCTTGTTTTGCCATCTTTTATTAAGTTCAATTCCTTCATTTCTTTAATAACATTATAGGCCATAGATTGCTTAATCGAAAGAAGATTTTGAATTGTTTTATTGTTTATAAATTCATTAGATTTTAAATATTCCAAAATGGCTTTGTGTTGTAAATTCAATTCTGGAATTAAATTTTTCATATAGTTTAAATTTGGGAGTACGATGCCAAAAACATTCGGGGAAATTTCTATTTTGGGATCGAATTCGTAATTTTCGTAAAGTTCTCTTACTTTTCTAAGTCCCGTGCCATAAGCTTCAATGTAATCAAGTCTTAAAAATATTTCTGCGAGCTTTTTATTTCTTGGAACAGAAATTCCTCTAAACAAATCTTTTTCTGAGATTCCAGGGACTAATCCCCCAATTGAAATAAACTCCATGCAATCATCATAAATTTTGATCATTATACTTGCATCAACGGAGTAATCTCTGTGAATTACAGCATTTAAAAGTGCTTCTCTTATTGCTTCGGGTGGGTAGTCATATCTTTCTACTCGCTTGAATCCTACAATTTTTGCTGGTAAATTGTTCAGTGCTTTCAAAAGAACAGATGTTTCATAGAATTGTTTAAATATAGAACCTTTAAATTCTTCGCGTGTTTTAAATTCCATTTTTGAATGATCTCTTGTTCCTTTAAAAACTGCAACTTTAACTGTAAAAGAGCATTGGTCAGAAAATAAAAAACCAAGATTCGTAAACAATCTATCGTTAGTTTTCAAACCTAAAGTTATCATGTTGTTTTCTTCAAATGGGATTTCATTTTTAACAAATTCACTAGCAGTTTCCATGAGGGTTAATTCTTGATTTAAACTGCGCTCATTTTCATACTTATCTCCGTCTGACATTTTAATCATTTTTCTGATTAAATCATGGCTTGCAGGTGCACTACTTGTACCTTGGCGAACATAAACACCCGAGGGGGTTAAACCTTTATCAGCTAAAAAGTATGGTTTTTTTGTTCCTTCGGAAACAGTCATTTCTATGATTCTTTTATCTTTTACTTCATACTTGATAAGATAAGTAAGATCGGGTAAAATGGAATCTCTGATCGCGTTGGTAATTTTCTGAATTGTTCCATCAACATCTTCAACAGGATACAGATTGCCTTTCTTGTCTACGCCAACGTAAATAATACCGCCACTCGTGTTTGCGAACGCAATTACCTCTTTTTTAATTGTTGGCGTATATTCTTGCTTAAACTCCAGATTTTCGCTTTCAAAATCAAATTCCATTTGACTTACACTCCTTTTATCTTTTCACACTGTAATTACATTATACTGTAAATTTACAATTTTGTTGAGTGTAAAAGTATAGAATGGATTTTTAAAAGTTTCCAACAAAATCCAAACTACCCGTCATATAATGTAAATATAGAGATATGACGTTCTGGAGGGGCAATTTTGAAAAGAAAATCGAAGGTATTATTTTGTCTGCATGAGCACATCACTCAAGGCCTAACGGCACGGAAATTCAGCGAAATAATTCTGATTTTTCTGATATCAATGCTAAGTTTATAATATTGATAAAGACACAGCAATAAAACTTTGTGGCAAATTATATGAAATCAAAGGTATTAATAAAACTTATAACAATGGCTATTATCCTGAAATTACAGCAAGGTTGATGGAAAAGTAATGGCTAAATTTGATTCACAAATTGATACTTTTGTTCCCTTTCCACCAGCTATAAATGATGGTGAAACATTTTCGAAATGATTAAAGCAAGTCGGGAAGTTGTTGGGTTTGTTATCGAGCAAAAAGCAAGCAATCACCGCAAAACTGGTGCAATGGTAAAATCAGTAAAAATATTTAAGCCCAAATATAAAGAAAAAAGTAGTAGTTATGTGGGTTTCGTTGGATTTTAAGGTGTTGGCTCAAATGGATTTTTAAATGCTCAAAAAGCCTTCTGGCTCAGGTACGGAACTAAAAACTTTAATGCTTCGCCTATGGTTTTCCCTGTGATGAAATCAAACGAAAATGCTATTTCCGCTGCTATGAATAATGTCTGGAAAAATAAAATTGGCAATGGATAACATAGATGTAAACCCATTTTTAGAACTTGCGTTTCAAAATTTTACAGTCGATGGCGAAATAATTCCAATTTCTTTTATGAATTGTGCAGGCAGGGCCACAAAATATCTTACTTATTGCATTTGGTCGGAACCGCCGAAACAGTTTAACGACGATTTATATAATTCTGAAAACTGATTTACCGACATTAACTGCATAATCCGTGCTTTGTGTAATATTTGAAAGTCTTTTACCTGGTATAGAATCCGCTGTTTATTTTCTTGCTTGGTGGAAATAACGGGGTTCGAACCCGTGACCTCTTGAATGCCATTCAAGCGCTCTCCCCATATAGCCTACCACACTACCCCCCGGTATTGTGGTAGATTGATATGTCAAACCCCACCAGAGCTTGCACCGCTACCTTTTACTTGACAAAACACGTCTACAAGGATATTTTTTATATGCTATACATCAACTATTTGCTTTATTATAAAGCTATTCCCTATAAAAATCAATAGAAAAAATAGCTGTTCGGTAATGGACAAAACCGGGCGGCATTTTATATTTACAAAACATCGGGCCAAGTTGGCCCGAAGCGAGAAAGGAGTGGTTTGTTTATTTACCGGGCCTTGCTGAAAAGCAGGGCCTTTTTTTAACGCCAAAAATCAAAAAGGAGGTTATAACCGTATGGCAGAAAACACGCCAAACAAGCCGGATGATAAAAAAACTGTCCCGGCGAATGAAACAAAAAATAGCGATAAAGCGGCTCCCGTCAATGAGCCTGTAACGGCTGACAGCAACGCTCACGGTAAAGTGGTTGATTTTCCTGTAAAAGAAAACGAGCAAAAAGCGGCGGCACAGGAGGCAAATCCGCGCGGCGGGGACGCAAAGGCCGCACAGGATAAAAAAGCCCCTGCCCCGGATAAGACAGCGGAGGGCAAGGGCGGCCCGGTAAAATCTGATAAAAAGCCGGAGCCTGTTCTTTCCCCCGCTGATGAAAAATTAAAAAAGGAACAGGAGGCCCTGTTAAAATCTCTTGACGAAAAAGCGGCTGATTCAAAAAAGAAAAATCCTGTTACAAAAAATAAAGCCGCTCCCCAAGCTGATAAATCAGCCAAAGAAAAACCCCCGGCCCCCGAAAAAAAGGAAGAGCCGGAGCCGGAAGATCCCGCTACATTAGCAGAGCGCAAGGCAAAACTTGAACAGGAATTACGCGAAAAATACGGTATTCCGAAAACGGGTAAAACGGTTGAGCCGTTTGTCGCTCCCGAAGTGGAGCAAGTCGTGAGAATACCGCATGAACAGTTACGGCCTTTCAAGGATCACCCTTTCATAGTGGAAAAAACCAGTATGAAATTTATGGCTTTTGTAGCAAGTATCAAGGAGCAGGGCGTGACACAGCCCGCCGTTGTCCGTCCCGATGGCAAGAATAAATATGAAATCATATCCGGCCATAGGCGCAACGAGGGTAGTATCGAGGCGGGAATACCCTATACCCCGTGTATCATTCGCGCTCTGAATGATGAACAGGCCATACAGCAGATGGTCGAGGATAATATCAATCACCGCGACATCAGCGATATGGAACTGGCAAGAGCTTTACAAAAACAGTTGGATTCTATAAAGCGGCAGGGAGCGCGTGAAACCCTTGAGGGAAAAGACATATCGGACAAATCCGATGAAAATATCGGTAAACGCTCAAATGAAATCGTTGCGGAGCGTAACGGTATGAGCGTTAAGCAGGTACAGCGATATATTGCCCTCAATAAATTAACTCCGGCTTTGCAGGAATTTGTTGACGGCAAGCTCACCGCAGACGGTAAAAAGGTTATGAAACTTAGCTTTACTTCCGCTGTCGAGCTTGCCTATGTCAAACAACCCGAAAATCAAGATTATATCGCCGTTGCCATTGAGGGCAACCAATCCACCCCCTCGCTGTCACAGGCACAGCGCATGAGGGATTTAAGCGGCAAAGGCTTACTAAACCCCGACATGATTGACGGAGTTTTAATGGAACAAAAAAAGGAGGTAGACAAAGTGATTATATCCAGTCAGGAACTTGCACAATATTTCGGGAAGGATAAGACCCCCCGTGATATGAAAGACAAAATTATGGAGCTGCTTGAGGAATACAAGGTAAAACAGAAAGACATCACCGCGCCGGAAAAGAAAAACAAACAGCCGGAAAAATAAGAACCCCACGCCGTAAACATCGGCAGAGCCGCCGACGGCTGAGGGAACCTTGTTATTTGCATAATAAGACTTCGGGCCATGTTGACCCGAAGTGTCGCGGGGCGAGGCCCCGCTATTACAAAGGATTTATTATATTCCCCGTCGCCGCTTATTTTTACAGCACAGACGGAAAACGTCAGTCAAGGGCGCGAAGCGTTCATTTTACCCTTGACGGACTTTTCCGGCCTGTGCTTTTTTGTCGGCGCGGCGGGGATATATATTCCTTTGAGCCGCTCCCGCCCATGAGTGGGCGGGCGGGGGGTGGGCTGAAAAACAATACGAAAGGAGAAAATAAGCCATGCCGAAAACAAGTACAACAGCCGTGCCGATTATGGAAAATGAGTATGTCATAGAGCTTTTAGAAATACTCAAAGCCCATAAATCGCCGTCGATAAACGATTTTAACGCCGTTTTAGGCCACGTTGCCGCAATGGAAAAACAGCTTGAAGCGGCGGTATCGGAGCTTGCGGCTATGCGGCGCGATCTGGCCGAAGCCGAAAAGCATAACCACCCGATAAAAAACACTATGCAAAAAGCGGTTATCGCCATGCAAGGGCAAGTTTTGGATTTACGGGAAAAACTGGCGGCGTTAAAACAATCTGTCATTGATGGCTGTAAAAACGCTCTTGCCGCCTTTAAGGAAAAAGGCATATCCGCATTGGATAATATCGCGCGGTTTTTCAAAATAAAACCCATCCTTGAAACGATACACACGGGCGCGGACAAGGCCGCACAAGCCGCAGATCGAGCCGTTGCCAATATTGAAGCGGCAAGCACACGTTACCATGAAGCCGAATTACACATGAAAAACGCGGGCAGAGCCTTGAAAGGCAAAGAGGCCGAACAGGACATGAAGCCGTCCGGCAAGATTGCAAAAGTTTTTACGGCCCCGTTCCGGGCCACGCGGTTTTGTTTTAAGGGTATTCGTAACAATGCGGTTGCGGCGGTTGGCAAGCTCAACCATTTAGAGGAACAGGCGGCAGAGCAGAAACAAAAGAAGCCGTCTATTTACAAGACTATGGAAGAACACAACAGGCAGATAGCGGAAAAGGAACGGGCCGTTCCCGTTAGGGATCGCCCCGTCCCCTCTACCGAATTATAGCGACTTCGGGCCAAGTTGGCCCGAAGTATAGGAGGCCATTATGCTTACATTTTATAGATGTGAAAAATGCAAGCGTGAATTTAACAATATAGCAGACACGAAAAAATGTGAAAACAATCATTTAAAAATTAGTGAGGCGCATATCAAAAGTCACGGCATACACAAACACCCTTATGAAATCGAAATCGTTTTTAATAACGGCGATAAAATCATTTATGTTGCTGAATATATGCGTTTTTGAAAGGAGGTTTTTATTTGGAGGATGTAGAACGCCGAACGATAGCCATATCGGTACAGGCAACGAAACTGACGGCGCAGACAATGGCAAAGGTATTTCAAGATGTTTTACGACAGATTCAAGAAATGCACCGCAAAGCGCAGACCCCGCAGGGACGGCAGAGCGCAAAAAAACTTATGAATCACGGCGTAAATACAAGCACAATCCCACTTGACGGCAGCACCCGCCTGTTTGACCGCGTGGCCCGAAAATGGAATGTTGATTATCATTTCCGTAAAACCGGGCCTAAAAAGTATTTGCTTTTATTTAAGGCGGGACAGGCTGACGCAATCACACAATGCCTTGCGGAATACACAAAACGGATAATGCGGAAAGACCGCCGCCCCTCTATACAGGGACAAATGCGGCAAGCCGCCGATATTGCCCGGAACAGAAAGCCGCAGGAGCGCGAACACGGACGGGAGGCGGCGCATGGCGATAGATAAAAATTTTTCCTATGGAAAAATAAAAAAATATGTGTTGCCGAATATCCCTTATATTTTCGCCTTTTGGTTTTGCTTGAAACTCGGTACAGCTTACCGTATAGCGGAGGGCGTGAGCTTTGGAAAAAAGTTTATAGGAACGATAAAGACCATAGCCCCGGCCTTTCGGACAATCGCGCCGGGATTGAACGGTTTTGACTGGATCGTGGGGATCGCCGGGGCGGTCGTTATTTGGCTGATCGTATATTACAAGATAAAAAACGCTAAAAAATTCAGAAAGGATATTGAATACGGCTCGGCCCGTTGGGGAACGCAAAAAGACATTACCCCCTTTGTAGACCCGGTTTTCAAAAACAACGTGATACTCACGGGAACGGAATTTCTGTCAATGAACCCCCGCCCGAAAAACCCGGCGAACGCCCGCAATATGAACTCTTTTGTGGTCGGATCGTCCGGCTCCGGCAAAACAAGATTCTGGCTTACCCCTCAACTGCTACAAGCACATTCAAGCTATGTGGTGGTAGACCCGAAAGGAAGTTTGCTCGGTCAAGTCGGCTCATTTCTCACACGGGAAAAGTACAAAATAAAGTGTTTCAACAGTATAGATTTTTCAAAATCAATGCACTATAATCCGTTGGCATATATCAAGACGGAAAGCGACATTTTGAAGTTTGTAAACTGTTTGATACAAAATACAAAGGGGGACGGAAAAGAAGGAGAAGAATTTTGGACGAAAGCCGAAACCTTGCTATACTGCGCTCTTGTGGCGTATATTGTGTATGAAGCCCCGGAGGAAGAAAAAAATATGATTACCTTAATTGATATGATCTCCGGGATGGACGTGCGCGAAGATGACGAGAACTATAAAAACGCGGTTGACTATATGTTTATGGGACTGGAAAAGCGAAAGCCCGATCACTTCGCCGTGAGGCAATATAAGAAATACAAGCTCGCAAGCGGCAAGACAAGTAAATCTATCCTTATTTCATGCGGGGCGCGGCTTGCGCCCTTTGACATTTCCGAATTGAGGGAGATTATGAGCTATGATGAAATGGAGCTTGATAAAACGGGCGACAGAAAAACGGCTACATTCTTTATTATAAATGATACGGATTCGACCTATAACTTCATCGTGGCCCTTGCATTTTCGCAGTTATTAAACCTTTTATGCGAACGGGCCGACAATAAATACGGCGGCAGTTTACCCCATCATGTACGCATTTTATGGGATGAGGCGGCCAACACGGGGCAATGTCCACAGCTCGAAAAATTTTGTGCCGTAATTCGATCTCGTTCGGTGAGTTTGGCACTCCTATACCAGACGCAAAGCCAGTGTAAAGCCTTATACAAGGATAACGCCGAAACGATTATCGGGAACATGGATTCTGTCATATTTTTGGGGGGACGAGAAAATACCACAATAAAGGAAATTTCAGAAACACTCGGAAAGGCATCCATAAATATGTACACAGAGAGCCGGACACGGGGCCAGTCTGAAAGCTACGGTCAAAATCTGCAACGGTTGGGCCGGGAGCTTATGACGATTGACGAACTTACCACAATGCCCGGTGAAAAGTGTATTTTGCAATTACGCGGATTGCACCCGTTTTTTTCGCCTAAGTACGATTTGAAAAAGCATCCGAATTATAAGTACACAGCCGAAGCCGATAAAAAGCGTAACGCCTTTGACGTGACCCGGCTTATCAACAGGCGTATGAAATTAAAGCCGGACGAGCAATACACCGTTTACGAGGTTGACGTGACCGGGGAGGAAACGGACACAGCGGAGGACGAGGACATCCTAAACTATGACGATATAGACGACCCGGAAGCATTCGACTGATATTGACTTCGGGCCAACTTGGCCCGAAGTCAAGCCGCCTGAAATGGCGGCTTTTTTCATTTCAACACAAAAATTCAAGGAGGTAATTTTTTATGGGATTTTTTACAAGCGCAGTAGACACCCTGCAAACGCTCGTAATCGCTTTGGGGGCGGGTTTGGCCGTGTGGGGCGTTATCAATTTACTTGAGGGGTAACAAACAGCCCCGCATATAGAGAAATCTGTATGTAGCGATAGGCAGATTACAGCCTATCCCACACCACAACAAATGCTGGCAATCCCTAAAGCCAACCGAGCTAAAGCATAAGGATGAAACAAGCCTAAGTGTGAAAGCGGCGAAAGCAGAAAAAATCGGTTGGATGGCATATGGTTAAATCCTAAGTGCCGTAATAATGGGTATTCAGCAGCTTATCCTCGAATAGAGGACAGTTCAACGGCCATCCCCCGTGAGGGGAGTAGGTTCAAGTGAGCCGAAACGAGTGGGCGTACACCCGAAAGGGAGGGCGCAAAGATATGGTCTGCGCTGCATAGAAATATGCAGGAGTTCATAAGAGAACCGGCGGGGATTAACGACCCCCGTTGAACACACGGTACGGAGCCGACAACCCGGCCGCAAAATCGCAAGGCATGAAACAGTTAATGGCGGGAGGCGGCGTGATCTTATTGGGTATTACCCTTGTCCCGTTGCTTTCTACTCTGTTTTAAGGAGGACACGGCATGGGATGGATCATTGACGCGATAGCTGATTGGTTCAAAGGTATTTTGATAGACGGTATTATGGGTAATTTGGGCGGTCTGTTCAATGATGTAAACAATCAAGTGTCAGATGTCGCGGCACAAGTGGGGACTTCCCCGGCGCAATGGAACGCCGGGGTTTTCTCGCTGATACGAACGCTGTCCGAAACGGTGGTACTGCCTATCGCCGGGATTATTTTAACCTTTGTCATGTGCTATGAGCTAATCAGCTATATTATTGACAAAAACAATCTGCACGACATTGACACATGGATATTTTTCAAATGGATATTCAAAACTTTTGTAGCCGTGATGATATTGTCAAACACGTTCAATATCGTTATGGGCGTTTTTGATGTCAGTCACAGCGTTGTGCAACAAGCAGCGGGGATCATAGGAGCGAACACGGGCGTTTCAAATAGCATGATGGCCGGACTGCAAGCGCAGTTACAAAGCATGGGAACGGGCGAACTGCTCGGCCTGTGGTTTCAATCCGGCCTTGTGAAAATTACGGTGGTTGCTCTGAATATCGTTATTTTCGTTATCGCCTACGGCAGAATTATAGAAATATATCTGCTTACAAGCATGGCCCCCATCCCCTTTGCGACATTAGCAAATAAGGAGATCGGGAGCATGGGCCAAAACTATTTCAAAACATTGTTAGCCGTGGCGTTTCAAGGTTTCCTCATTATGGTGTGTGTGGCGATCTACGCGGTATTGGTACAAAGCATAGCCATAAGCGGCGATGTTTTCGGCGCGATATGGCGTGTTATGGGCTATACAGTGTTATTATGTTTCACCTTATTTAAGACGGGGAGCCTGTCACGTTCCATATTCGGAGCGCATTAAATTATTTTAACAGACTTCGGGCCAACTTGGCCCGAAGTGAAAGGAGTAAAAACAAATGCCTAAAACAAATCCAAACTCAAACGCGGCGCAGGAGGTTAGCGATCAAGCCGAATATAACTATTATCTCATGGAGGCCCCGATTGCCGATTTTGCAAAATTCGCCGGGATAGAGCTTGATGAGGCGGTAGCGCGGCGTATTGAAGCTGTAAGGCAAATTCCGAATCTTTCGGAAATAGAGGTTGATGTGCGGCTGCTTAACAATCCGCAGGGCAAACTGATCGGTTTAGCGTCGGTAAAATATCACGGCTTTAACATGGACAATTTCAAGGTTTTTAACGGCGAAAACGGCCTTTTTCTCGGTGAGCCTACCGTCAAGGTTGCAAACCGTTTTGAAAAATCAATCCGTGTGACGGGCGAGGAACTCCGGGACGCACTCAATCAAAAGGCTTTTGACGGTTATAACGCGGCGGTGGAAAAACTTGCCGCCCGCGCCGCCGAAGCCCGTAACACGGAAATAAAGCCGTCTATGCAAAAACAATACGCCGAGAGCGCAAGACAGGCGGCAGAGTATAACGCCGCCCGGCCCACCCCGGAAAGAAGCGGTAAAACACAAGCCGCCGAGCATTAAGGGACTTCGGGCCAACTTGGCCCGAAGTTAGGGCATAAAAAATCAAAAAAGAATAGGAGGGATATAGTGAATCAAGCGTCCAAATCAGTCATACCCATGAGAAAAAATGTCGTTGATACCTTTGCAAAAGAAGATAATATCTATTATGCAAAGCATGAAAACGGCTCTATTTATGTCAGCACCGGGCATTATTTGTTTAAAACCAATCAGCCGGATTTTGACTTTTTAATTTCACAAGTGAACAGGCGCAGGAAAACATCAGATATTGCCGTTGTTGAGAAAACCCGAATACTGGATTATGTGAATAACGCCAAAGGGACTTTTGAGCTGACACAAAAGCCGCATGAAATGGGAATGTCTAATTGCACCGCCTGTATTTATGCGGACGAAAAACAGTATTTCGGGTATGACAAAAGGTTTATTGCTATTCTGAAAAACTATGATAACCGTTTGTTTGTTGACGATAACCGGGGCTATGACATTTACACGCACAGCTTGATTGCCAAAGGGCATAACAACGAGGTTTTAGGCGTTGCCTTACCTCTCAATGTCACAGATACCATGTATGAAAAACTGGCTGATGTTCTTCCACTTAAAGTCAAACGAAAAAGTGAGATTGAAAGGATCAAGGAAAACCCGGACAATGACCCCTATATCGGCAAAGAATTTTCTGACGGTAAAAACAAATTCATCATTTCTTATATTAGAAATCATAACGGCGCTGATATGTATTTGATCCCTAAAATTGAAAACGGCAAAGTATCGACCCACGCGGATTTAGTCAAGGTTGACGAGATAGAGGCACGGATCAAGCGTTGGGAAACAAGCAGAGCCGAAAAAAAGCCGGGCGTAAAGGAGCAAATGACAGAGGCCGCAAAACAGGCGGCAAAAGATAATGCTAAACGATCCGTCCCGGACAAAGGCGGCAAAACCAAAGCCGCTGAATTATAGGGGGCGGCTTATGTTTACACAACCTAAAAAATCCCCGTGGGGTAAGGTCGAGCAATGCGATCCGCTGTGTCCGGGCGTATTTATGATATATACCGCCGCAAACGGCGGTATTTTGGTATCGAAGGACATGGAGGCCGTTTTGTCCCCCGCCGCCAAAAAATGCGGTACGCGACAGGGCGGCTATTTGTGCTTTGAGGAAGATAGCGCGGAAAACATTGTTTTCCGGGAACTGCTTGACAAAAAGCTGTGGGCCATACCCGACCGTATCAATGACAAAGCGGCCTACGAGGAAAATATCAACAAATACCTGCGGGAACATAATCCGGATTATTGGAGGTCACGGCAACGAGGGCTTGATATGGCAAAGGTTACGCAAACGGCCCCTGCCCCTGTCCGTAACGCAGAGCTATAAGGAGGGAGCAACAATATAAACAAAAATAAATTTAATATTATTTACGCCGATCCGCCGTGGACTTACAAATGCGGCGGGAACGGCGGCGCAAAGAGGCATTATTCTTTAATGCCGATTGAGGATATATGCGCGTTGCCCGTTGCGGAATTGGCCGCGCCGGACTGCGCGTTATTTTTATGGGCGTGTTGCCCGTTATTGCCGGAGGCGTTTCAGGCAATAACCGCATGGGGCTTTACTTTCAAAACGGTTGCCTTTGTATGGATAAAACGAAACCGGGTATCACCCGGTTATTTCTTTGGCATGGGAAACTGGACGAGGGCAAATGCCGAGGTGTGTTTGCTTGCAGTAAAGGGAAAGCCGAAACGGGAAAGCGCCGCCGTCTTTCAGATCATTGACACGCCCATTGAGGAACACAGCAAAAAGCCGAATGTCACGCGGGACAGGATCATACAGCTTATGGGCGATCTGCCCCGCGTGGAGCTTTTTGCACGACAGGCCCCGCCCGGTTGGGATGTGTGGGGTAACGAAGTGGAAAGCACAATAAACCTTTAACTTCGGGTCAACTTGGCCCGAAGTTGCTATTTGACCGAAAGGAGGATTTTACACATTGGCCTATGTAACCGTACCAAACGATTTATCGAAAATTAAAACAAAAATGGCGTTTAATCTTACAAAGCGTCAGTTGATATGCTTTGGATCAGCGGCGGTTGTCGGGATTCCGACATACCTTTTGACACGCTCGGCAATCGGGAATATGTTGGCAATGCTCTTGATGATTGTCTTAATGCTCCCGTTTTTCTTTTTTGCAATGTACGAAAGGGACGGCCTACCCTTTGAAAAGGTGTTGCGGAACATAGCCCGCGCCACGTTCCTATGGCCCCGGACACGACCATATAAAACAAATAACTTTTACGCCTATCTAAATAATACCGAAATAAAGGAGGTAAAGCGGATTGAAACAAACAAAAAAGCAAAAGCGCCCGGACAGAAGCCGTCCGGCAAAACCCGCGCCCGTTCCGGCAAAAAAGACCGCCGCCGTTAAAAAACAGCGCGGGCCGCAGACGGCACAGCAGACCATCCCGTATAAGGAAATGCACAAGGACGGGATTTGCCGGGTCAGCGGGAATTATTATACAAAGACAATAGCATATGAGGATATAAATTACGCGGTTGCGTCACAGGAGGCGCAAGCCGCTATTTTTGACGGTTACTGTTCTTTCCTCAATTACTTTGACAGTACCTTACCGTACCAAAAATCCTTTATCAATCACAGATCCCGCCCGGAAAACCGTTACAGGGTAAACATACCCATGAAGCGGGATGAATACGACAGCATACGAGGCGAATTTACCGGGGTAATAGAAAATCAGATCGCTAAAAGCAATAACGGCATTATGCGCTCAAAATATGTCACGTTTGGGATCACCGCCGACAGCTTACAGGCGGCGCGGCCCCGGCTTGAACGTATCGAGGCCGATATAACGGGAAACTATAAACGGCTCGGCGTTCCGTCCCGTCCCCTCAACGGCAAGGAACGGCTTGAAGTGATACACGGACAACTACACCCCGGAGGCCGGGAGCCGTTTTTGTTTGACTGGAATATGATCCCGCAAACGGGCATGGGGACAAAGGATTTTATTGCCCCGTCCGGCTTTGACTTCTCAAAAAGCCGATTTTTCCGTGTCGGCGCGACATGGGGCGCGGCGTCCTATTTGCAGATCATGGCGTCGGAGCTGTCCGACAAGCTGTTACAGGAACTTTTAGAGGTTGACGCGGAAATGACCGTGACAATGTACGTTCAGACGGTAGACCAGACAAAGGCGATCAAAGCCGTAAAAACAAAGCTCACCGACATTGACAAAATGAAAATGGACGAGCAGAAAAAAGCGGCGCGGGCCGGGTATGACATGGATATATTACCCCCGGATTTGGTGACGTTCTCAAAGGACGCGGCGGCATTACTCGCGGATTTACAGAGCAGAAATGAAAGAATGTTTTTATTGACCTTTACGGTCATAAATACAGCCCCGACAAAACAACAGCTTGAAAATGATATTTTCACCGTGTCGGGGATCACGCAAAAATATAACTGTTTCTTGAAACGGTTGGACTTTCAACAGGAGCAGGGCTTTATGTCCTCTCTGCCTTTGGGATATAACGGCATAGAGATACAGCGCGGTATGACTACAAGCTCAACCGCTATTTTTGTACCCTTTATGACACAGGAGCTACGCATGGGCGGCGAAGCGTTATATTACGGCATGAACGCCCTATCTCATAATATCATCATGGCAAACCGCAAAAAGTTAAAATCCGCGAACGGGTTATATCTCGGCTCGACAGGGAGCGGCAAAAGTTTTGCCGCGAAACGGGAATTGATTAACGTGTTCCTTGCTACGAATGACCGCATTATTGTGGTTGATCCGATGGGCGAATATGCCCCGTTGGTGCGGCGGCTCGGCGGTCAAGTCTTGGAGCTTGCCCCGGACAGCTCCCTATCTCATTTCATTAACCCTATGGATATACAAATGAGTACGGCGGACGAGGACAGCTCCCTATCCATGAAAGCGGACTTTATTTTATCCCTGTGTGAACTGATTTTAGGCGGCAAGGACGGGTTACAGCCCATTGAAAAAACGGTCATTGACCGTTGTGTGCGCCTTGTTTACCGTGAAATCGCGCTCGGTATCAGCGATAAAATGCCGCTCCTTGAAGATTTGTATAAACTGCTTTGCGAACAGCCGGAGCCGGAAGCGAAACGGATCGCCACGGCGTTAGAGCTTTACTGTACGGGATCACTCAATCTGTTTAACCATCATACCAACGTCAGCCTTGATAAGCGCGTGGTTTGTATCGTGTTGAAAGGCATGGGCGAAAACCTTAGAAAAATCGCCATGCACATCACAAACGAACTTGTCACGCAAGCGGTCAATACAAACTTTTCAAATAGAATTGCGACGTGGTGCTACTTTGACGAATTTCATATTTTGTTGCAGGACGCTTTGAGCGCGTCCTATTTTGTGCGTGTCTGGAAAATGCTGAGGAAAAAAGGATGTGTGCCGTCGGCCTTAACGCAGAATGTCAAAGACCTTTTGGCAAGCAGAGAAATCGAAAATATCCTTGAAAACTCGGATTTTATGATACTGCTTGCACAGGCGGCGGGAGATCGGGCGATACTGGCCCGGCAACTCGGCATATCGGAACATCAGCTATCTTTTATATCACACAGCAATCAAGGCGAGGGCCTTTTATTCTATGGCAGTACGGTCATTCCCTTTGTAGACCGTTTCCCGCCCGGTGAAATATTTAACTTACTCACGACAAGGCCGGAGGACATGATAAAGGACGGAGGCCGTCTGCCGGGGGCGCAAAATGGATGATAACGAAAAAAAAGAGGCGGCAACTTCGGGCCAACTTGGCCCGAAGTCAAAAAAGCCGCATAAGCAATTCAGACAGGACAGCGCACAGCCCCGGCCCTCTGATCGGTTGCGCGATAAAGCGGAAACGTCCGACTATGCCGCCCGCGCTGAAAAGAAACACGCGGAACGCATGGAAAAATCAGCGTTCCGGGCAGAGCGTACAGGCGCGAAATTGGAATCCGCGGTTGAAAAGCGGAATAAGCAGAAACCACCGAAAAATCCCGGCCCGATAAAATCCGTCCGCAAGGCGGCCACATACGAGCTTTATAGGTACGCACACGGCAAAATCCATCAAGCGGAGGATGAAAATGTAGGCGTGGAGGCCGCGCACAGGACGGAGCTTACCGGGGAGCGCGTCATCCGTGGTACATCAAGGTTTGTTAAACAGCGCATACGCACACGCCCCGCCCGTCAGGTACGCAAATGGGAAAAGCGCGACATCAAGGCGAAAGCGGATTTACAATTCCGTAAACTGGCGCACGATCACCCGGAACTCCGGAAAAACATCATATCCCGGTTTATGCAAAAGCAACGGTTAAAGCGGCGGTATCAAAAACAGGCGCGGGAGGCGGCTAAAAAGGGTGCGAAAGCGGCAAAGAAAACGGCGGTCACGGTTGAAAAAATCGTTGCCGCCGTTGGCCGTTTTGTCGTTAGTCACCCCGTTATATCTTTAATTGTAGTCTTGCTGTTCGTCATTATCGCTATGCTTCAATCCTGTACGGGATTTGTGGGATTGCTCGGCGGCGGCGTGGGCGGGACTGTGGAGGGCGTGGCAGATACCGCCGAAACCGTCTGTACACAGTTTGAAACGGATTTACAGGCTGAAATCGCCAATATAGAAAACGCCCGCCCCGGCTATGACGAGTACCGTTACAACATGGGGACTGTCGGACACAACATCAATGAAATCATGGGTTTTCTGATGGTGTATCAAGCCGCGCCGGGGGACGATTTGGAAGCTGTGCTACGGAGCGTTTTTGATGAACAGTACACGCTGTCATTTACAGAAATCACGGAGGAACGGGAAACCGAAAACGAGGACGGCGAAACGGTCACGGAGGAAATCAGCATTTTAGAAATTACTTTGACTTCCCGGCCTTTTGCCGAGGTTATCGCGTCCCACCTTACCCCGGAACAGCTTGCAAAATATGAAAGCTATAACTACACCCCATGAAAGGAGGCGTTTTTTTGAACGCGAAAATACAAAAAATCAGTAGTGAAATTGAAAAGACAAAGGCAAAGATCAGCGAATTTCAAACGAAGTTAAAGGAATTGGAAAAACAAAAAACCGAGTTTGAAAACGCGGATATTATTGACGCGGTGCGCGGCTCTGATATTACCCTTACCGACCTTGCCGCGATTCTCAAAAAAGGCCGTGGAACTTCGGGCCAAGTTGGCCCGAAGTTGGCAACCACAAAAAATGATGAAAACAAGGAGGAAACCGACCAATGAAAATAACCCGTAAACTGGCGGCGCTGTGCGCCGTCTTTCTTTTATCCCTTTCCCTTTTCTGTACCGTGGCATATGCGGCCCCGGAGGATGAACCCCCCGCCGAAACGCCGTCCGGGGAAACCGTTACCCCCGTTATCCCGGACGGTAAAGGAAAAGTGGTTGATGTGTTCACCGGGGAGGACGGCAGAAAGTTTTATACCATACAGACCCCGGCGGGAAATACGTTTTATCTGATTATAGACTTTACCATGACGGGCGAAAACGTGTATTTCCTTGACGCGGTACAGGAAAAAGACCTGCTTGCCCTCGCGGAAAAAGCGAAAACCGCAAACGGCGGGAGCGCGGCCACCGACACAGACCCGAATAATAACACAAATTCGGAGCCGTCCGGCAATCAGACCGAGCCGAAAAAAGAACAGGACAACACAAGTAATTTAATCATGTTCGGCGTGGTGTTTGTCGTGGTGATCGGCGGCGGGGCCGTTTATCTAATTAAGGGCCGTAAAGGAAAACAAAACAATGACCGCAAAGACGAATACGAGGACGAGCCGGACGATTATATCCCCGATGATTACGACAATGAGCCGGAGGACAATTCGCCGCCGTGGGAGGATAACGAGGATGCCTAACTTTACAAACAGCCCTTTTGAAAAAATGATGAAACAAATACCGCGTCCGCGTCGGGATGCAATGCGTGAGCCGTTGCCCGGATCAGACTGTAACGGTTGTTCATTTTGGCAGGGCACGGCTTGCGTGGGTTTGTGTTACCGCGCTTTGACTTCACAGCGAAAGGGGGGCGCGGCAACTTCGGGCCAACTTGGCCCGAAGT
>JAIRXF010000024.1 GCA_031268405.1 Oscillospiraceae bacterium | reverse complement strand
TTTAAGAAAAAAAATTATATTCAAAAATCAATCAAGTTTACGCTGGCCTTTGTGTTTGTATTTTGCTGTTTTCTGAGTACAAATAACGGCGATGTTTGTGCTCAAGATAGTGCTGTGTTGGTGTTTTAAATTTTATCACATTTGATTATTTGGGTTGTTACTTTCTGGTTATTTCAAACTCAAAATGGGTTAATTTTTGAATTTGATCATGAAAAGTTAAAGTTGATTAAGATTTTTTTGATAAAATAGGTTAAGTTTTTGAAAGTTTTAGTGTATGAAAACTCGGGTTCGATCGTAAAAACTTAACCTTGATTGAGATTTTTCTCGATTTTTAATTGAATTTTGAGAAAATCCACCCAAATAATATGTGTAAAATATTTCTATTTGCTTTCAAAAAATCCGCATTGTCAGAAGAAACGAGATCTTGTTTAGAAACAACCTTATCATCAATTTTGTACTCAACGCTTCCAATAATTTGGCCCTTTTTTATTGGTGCGTAGACGAATCTGGGTACAATAACATTTGTTTTTATGGACTTAGAAGTTCCTTTTTCAACCACAATGTGTGCTGAATTTTGCTGAACAGCTATTATTTTATCAGTTTTACTTCCAACTATCGGTATAGACATAGGTGGGATTTTATCAAAATTTTCGTGTTCAACGCGAGAAAATCCATAATCGTAAAGTTTAATATGATCATTCCAGTCACTATGAGCTTTCAAGGTAACTGCAACAAGCCTTATTCCGTTGCGTTCTGCACACGAAACGAGGCATCTTCCCGCAAGAGTTGTAAAACCAGTTTTTATACCAACGCAGCCATTGTACATTTTTAAGAGCCTGTTTTTATTTTTCATTTTTCTTACGTGTTTTGGAAAAACAAATGGAACATCGCTGATACTTTTTGAAACTATGTCGTAAAATGATTTGTTGTTCATAGCGTAAATTCCAAGCAACCCCATGTCGTAGGCGGTTGAATGGTTATTTTTTTTGTCTAAACCCGAAGGAGTCACAAAGAATGTGTTATTCATTCCGATTTCTTTTGCTTTTTTGTTCATTAAATCACCAAAATCAGAGATACTGCCAGATAAGTATATCGCTGCTGAATGAGCTGCGTCATTGCCAGAAACAGTAAGCATTCCCTTTGCAAGACTACTAAGTGGTAAAATATCGTTTATTTGCAAATTCATAGAAGATCCTTCTATAGGGAGCATTTTATCTGTAATAACTACATTTTCATCCTTTTTTTCTGCACGTTCCAGGGCTATAAGCGCTGTCATTATCTTGGTTGTACTTGCTACTGGTCTTTCTTCATTTTCATTTTTTTTAAATAAAATTGTTTTTGTAGACGACTCAATGAGAATAGACGATTCGGCCGAAACAGAGGGTTCCTGATCATTATTTACGCTGTCGTCTGTTTTTTTATTGTTTTTTGCAGAGGCTAAAAAATTTGACGAATGAGTTTGGGTTATACAAGATATAACAAACAATACTGCTAACAGAATTGATAATTTTTTATATATTTTTATAGGCACACCAACCTTCTTCAATATACTAAACGAATTTTGTACATAAAATTATATGCATGAATTTTAAAAGTTATTTTTTATCCTTTAGTTAATTAATAAAAGAGATAATATTATTCTAAAATATGCCAATGTGTTGCGGTTTATTGTCGCAATTTGTGGTTCAAAGGGTAACGATTTTGTGTAAAAACAAAAAAACAAATGCAATATTTTTAATATTTGTTGTTGTCTGTAATTTAAATATAATGCGGATTAATTGCTTTTCAAATACCAAAACGCGTGTTAAAATAATAGTAGCTGGTACTAAAATTTAAAAGCTTGTAAAAGTAAAATCATTTCTTCCCCCAAAATTAAAATTTTTTAAAAGATAAAAAAGTAAAAAATATGAGTGTTTTTATATGATGGAAATTAGAAAAATATGAAATTTTAATTTATTTTAAGATTTAAGGGTGTTTTTGACAGAATAAAGGTGTTTATAATAAAAGAAGGATTATTGAATGAAAGTTTTGGTAGGCATGAGTGGCGGGGTAGATTCAAGTGTTGCTGCGCTAATTTTACTCAAACAAGGTTACGACGTTACAGGGGTTACAATGAAACTTCGTCCCGATTCGATGATGCTTGACGATTCTACAAAAGGATGTTGTTCTTTTGATGATATTGACGATGCCAGAAAGGTAGCTTATAAGTTATCTATCGATCATATAGTTATGAATTTTACCGAAGAATTTGAAAATACCGTCATAAAAGATTTTGTCGCCAATTATCAAGACGGGAAAACCCCAAACCCCTGTATCGTGTGTAATCAGAAAATAAAATTTGAAGCTTTTTTGAGAAGAGCTATAAGTCTTAACTTTGATTATATAGCAACCGGTCATTACGCCGTTATAAAACATGACAATCAACGATGCCGCTGGTTGCTTCAAAAATCCAAAAGTTCCAAGGATCAAAGCTACGTTCTTTACGGTATGCGTCAGCATCAACTTGCCAAAACACTCATGCCTCTTTCGAATATGGAAAAATCTGATGTTAGAAAAATTGCTTTTGAGTATGATTTGCCTGTAGCAAACAAGCCCGATAGTCAAGAAATTTGTTTTATAAACAATAATTATTCTGAATTCATAGAAAAATATTCAAAAAAACAATCTATTCCCGGGGATTTAGTCGACAAAAATGGGACAGTATTGGGTAAGCACAGTGGAATAATAAACTACACAATAGGCCAAAGAAAAGGCATTGGTGTGTCGTTCAAAAAGCCAATGTTTGTGACCAAAATAGACGCCAAAACAAATAAAATCACTCTTAGTGGTGCTTCCGAGCAATATACAAAAACTCTTGTCGCAAAAAATTTAAATTTTATATTATTTGAAAGCCCTAAAGATCAAATAACTGTTTTTGCAAAACTTAGATATCAAGCCAAACCTTGCAGAGCTACCGTTACACCGTTTGATTCAGAAAGCGTTAAGGTAGAATTTGAGGAACCGCAAAAAGCTGTCACACCCGGGCAGTCTATTGTATTTTACAACGAAAACTTGGTTGTTGGTGGTGGAATTATACAATAGCTTAAAAAAATAATTTTCAATAATATATCTTGTTGTGATTTACCACATGAAATTTACCTTGCTTTTGAATTTTTCACCGTCCGAATTAAAACTCACACACAAAACACAATTATTTTTTTGTGATTCTTTGGAGTTTATTTTGTTTTCTATTTGTTTTTGAAGTTTCATTTCGTTAAAATTTTTAATTCCTGAATTTTTACATTTACTCAAAATCTTACTATCAACATCAGTGAACTTTCCCTGATTGTATTCGCCGCAGATGTCAAAGGTTAATAAATCTAAAACTACAGTTTCTAAAGTTTTTTCGTTCGTTTTCCTTCTAACTCTTAACCAAGTTTTCATTCTTTTTTCTTTTTTTCTGTTTTTCAACACGTACTCAACTTTTGTTTTTATTGTATTGGACACATTCAAAGCAGATATATTTTTAAAATAACAAATAGCTTTTTCTGTTATTCTATTTATTTCTTGTTCATATCGTTCAGTTGTCTTCTTACAATCATAATCTATATCAAAAATTAGACTTTGATAATTATTTTTGGCCATATTGTTTTTACATTTCTTACAATTGGGCAATGATTTCGATTTTTTTTCTAATCCTCCATCAATAACCCTAAGATTGAAATTCGAAGAACAATTGCCCCGTTTTCTATTTTTATCCATATATTTCCCCTTGAGATGTATCCATTTTGCGTAATTATTTTTTATATGTATTTTGGGTTAAAATATTAAGAATTATACATAAATTTTAAAGTTTTAAGAAGAATTGTAGTCTCAAATTTATACAAACATTGCTCTCAGGATAAAAATGCAAAGAATTGTTGTAACAAAGATCATAGCTTTTGATTTAAAAAAAATTTTCATAAGCTCCTTTGCCGGGAGTGATGATTTTAATAAATTTTTGTTATCAATACCAAAAACATTCGGTTTTATAGTTAAAATATACTTAAACGCAAATATAGATGAGATCAAAATAATTATCCACCAAAAACTATTAATTATCACAGACACTTGTTTGTCACATTGTTCCATGATTATCGAAATACAAGCAGAGGAGAAGTTGTTCAAAAAATGAATTAAAATTCCCGGCAACATCGAATTTGTTTCTACCAACACCATTCCCAATACAAGACCGGTTATAAATGCAAACGGAGTTTGAACACCATTGCAATGCATAAGACCAAAAATTAAAGATGAGGCAAAAATTGCAAAAAAATCTCCAAACTTTCTTAAAGTTCCTAGAATCAATCCCCTATAAACGAATTCTTCGACCAAAGCAGGAAGAACGGATACCAGTATTAAAAATAAAATTTGTAATAAAGGCTGATCTTTTTCTGCTTTTAATCCATCGTAACTGCAATTTACTCCTATTAATTGTAAATTTCTCGACATATTATCCGAAATTACGTTTGCAAAATAGCATATAAATAAACCTATTATCACCAAAGATATTAATTTTTTAATCTTAACCTTTTCAAAACAAATTATTTTAGGTTTTAGGCCATCTTTTTCCAGAAAAATAAACCAAAAGGGTAATATCGAAGAAATTATTCCACACAAACTAACCGATGTATAATATACCACCTCGTCTGAGATTGAGAGAGGGTTTACTGATTTATCAAGAGTTATATTTGAAGAAAATCCACCCAAAATTCTACTAGAAATTACACCAAACAACGCAAAGCTTATAAATAAGATTATGGGTTTTTTGAATTTTATAGATGCAAACGCCGCACAAATCAAAGATATGTACACTAAAATCGAAGGTGCACAAATTTGAAGATCTGTGGTTTCGTAAAATACCGCAAAAAACCAAACAAAAGATGACACAATTGAAAGCAGAAGGATACAAGGCCAAAAATATTTTTTAGAAAAGATCCAAAAAATAACCGAAAAAATTATGCTTATATAAAAGACAAAATAAAGGATCACATCAGCTTTCAATATATTAAATGAAGCCAGTTTTAAGAGAAAATCAAGTGAAAGAGCAAGGGCTATTTTATTGGAAATTTGATTCAGTTCATTTCTTCTAGCAAAATCTACATTCAAGTCAAGATGATAATTTTGTAACATTTATTCCTCCATGCTTATAAAATTTTCAATCGATACTTCGATAATTCTAGCACAGTTCCAACTTCAAAATCAATATTTAAACTTGAAAAATTTATTCAAAACTGCAACAATCATAATATTCACAGTTTTAAAAATTATATAGTTGAAGTGGGTGGCACTCGCGATGCACTTTATGGAATTAAATAAGTTGCGTGAGGTTTTTTTGAGTTTTTTTGAGTCTAAAAATCATCTTAAACTTAAAAGTTTTCCTTTAATACCAGAAAACGACAATAGCTTATTGTTAATAAATTCCGGAATGGCGCCTATGAAAAAATTTTTCTCAGGAGCTGAAATTCCGCCCCAAAAAAGAATCGTTACTTGTCAAAAATGTATAAGAACTCCCGATATAGATCAAGTAGGCATAACTTCTCGTCACGGTACGTTTTTTGAAATGCTTGGAAATTTTTCTTTTGGAGATTATTTTAAAAAAGAGGCCATTTCTTGGGCGTTCGAGTTTTGCACGAAAACGGTGGGTTTATCTAGCCAAAATCTCGTGGTGTCTGTTTTTGAAGACGATGAAGAGACTTATAGAATATGGAAAGAAGTCATTAAAATTTCTCCAGAAAAAATTTTAAAATTTGGAAAAGATAACTTTTGGGAACACGGCGCTGGACCTTGCGGCCCGTGTTCGGAAATTTATTTTGATCGAGGAGAAAAATATGGTTGTGGAAATGAAAGTTGTACTGCCGGGTGTGATTGTGATAGATACGTAGAAATATGGAATTTGGTGTTTACTCAATTTTCGAGCGATGGAAATGGTAACTACACAAAACTTGAAAATTTTGGCATAGACACCGGAATGGGTCTTGAACGACTAGCCATGATAACCCAAAAAGTTGATAGTTTTTTTGAAATTGATGCCATTAAGAATATACTTAATTTTGTTTGTAAGCAAGTCAATGTTACTTACGGAGAAGATAATAAATCTGACATTTGCGCAAGAATTGTAACCGATCATATTCGCAGTGTTGTTTTTATGGCTTCCGATGGAATTATGCCGTCAAATGAGGGCAGAGGATACGTTATGCGCAAACTAATAAGAAGGGCTATTCGATATGGGAAAATTATTGGATTTAAAGAAAATTTTCTTGAAAAATTATGTGATATTGTTGTAAAAGAAAATGAATATGCGTACGAAGATTTGAATAAAAATCTGGTTTTTATTAAAAAAATACTCTATTCAGAAGAGAAAAATTTTTCAAAAACAATAGATCAAGGTCTTTTAATTCTTAATAAAATAACCTCAAAGCCAAATTTTAAAATTTTATCCGGAGAAAATGCTTTTTTATTACATGATACTTATGGTTTTCCGATTGATCTTACAAAAGAAATAATGCGAGAACGAGGATTTAAAATAGATATAAAAGGGTTCGAAGAATTTATAGAAAAGCAGAGAAAAAGGTCTAATGTTAAATCAAATTTTTCATCTGAAAGTGCTTGGAGTTTGGAGTCAAGCAAATTCAAAGGGAGTTTTTCTACGAAATTTGTTGGATACGATGCATTTTCCGTGGATGCGAAGGTATTGTCAATATTTAAGGATGAGAAAAATGTTAATTCTGTTTTTTATGACGAAAATAGCGATGAATGTTATATTGTTTTAGACAAAACTCCATTTTACCCTGAGGGAGGGGGGCAAATTTCCGACAAAGGAGTACTTAGCTCTGACGATGCTTTACTTGAGGTTGTAGATCTAAAAAAAATTTCAGGTCTACATATTCACAGATGCAAAATAAAATCAGGAAGTGTTAGTGTGGGCGATGTTTTAAGCGCGTCGGTGGATAAATTTGAAAGGAAAAATATATCAAGAAATCACACGGCAGCCCATCTTTTACATTCGGCATTAAGGGTAATTCTTGGAAATCATGTCCGTCAAGCTGGTCAACTTGTCAACAATAAAAATCTCCGTTTTGACTTTTCTCACCCCTCAAAACTTACAGAAAATGAAATTATTGAGATAGAAAATATGATTAATTGTAAGATTTTAGATTCGATAAAAATTGAAAATTCTCAGATGAGTTTATACGATGCGAAACGCAAGGGGGCAACGGCGCTATTTAGCGAAAAATACGGCGATATAGTCAGAGTTGTAAAAATTAACGATTTTTCAATGGAATTGTGCTCTGGTACCCATGTTTCAAATACGTCTGAAATTTGTTTGTTTAAAATATCCAGCGAAAGTTCTGTTGCTGCTGGTGTGAGAAGGGTAGAGGCCTTTACTG
Source organism: Oscillospiraceae bacterium (assembly GCA_031268405.1). GTDB lineage: Bacteria > Bacillota > Clostridia > Oscillospirales > Acutalibacteraceae > JAITRE01. Next base: position 5,616 of record JAIRXF010000024.1, on the reverse strand, counting down.
GAGCAATGGCCATGGAATTTGTTGGAAAATATCAAAATCTTGTGAAAGATGCTTGTAAAATTTTAAAACAAAACGATTTAATTAAAGGGCTTAATAATCTTTTAGTCTTAGAACAGAAAAATATGGATAAAATAAGAAAGTTCGAGTCAAAATTTTCGTCAATAGAGGCACAAAAACTTTTAAAATGCAAAAGGGATCTTAAATTTTCTTTGTCAAATAAAAATGTTAAAATAATAACCGGAAGTTTAATTGAAGTTCAAATGCCGGTTGTTCGTGATATTTGTGATGAAATTAGAAATAAATCCCCAGACACTGTCGCCGTTATTTCTTCGTCGTGTTTAAAAAAATTATTTTTGGTGATTTCTGTTGGATCCGAAGCTCAAAAACTTGGTCTTGATGCTGGGAATCTTATAAAAATTTTATCAAAACTTGCCGGGGGAAATGGTGGAGGAAACTCTAAAATTGCTGCTGCCAGTATCTCCATCGAAAACAAGCTTTTCGAGATTTTTAATCAAATTGATGATGTTATTTTCAATTCATTGCAAGGGTAAAATTTTACAGATATTTTGAAAGTGATACGGAGGTAAAAGAGCTTGACAGAAAATTTTATTGAAATGAAAAACGTCAGCTTTAAATACAACATCAACGAGGATCATTGTGCTATAAAAAATGTAAATATAGAGATTAAAAAAGGTGAATTTGTAGCTATAGTTGGTCACAACGGCAGCGGTAAATCTACCATTGCGAAACATTTAAATGCCATGATTTTACCAACTCGAGGAAGGGTTTTTGTTGGAGGCATGGATACACACGATGAAGATAAAACTTACAAAATACGCTGTACTGTTGGGGTTGTGTTGCAAAATCCTGATAATCAAATAGTCTCTATCATTGTTGAAGATGATGTGGCTTTTGGTCCAGAGAATTTAGGAATAAAGCCAGAAGAAATTAGAAAGAGAGTGGATTTTGCACTTAAAAGCGTGGGAATGTATGAAATGAGAAAGGAATTTGTTAGCAGATTATCGGGCGGACAAAAGCAAAGAGTTGCTATTGCTGGAATCTTAGCAATGAATCCTGATTGTATAATTTTTGACGAGTCAACCTCTATGCTTGATCCAAAGGGGAAAAATGAGGTTTTAAAAGCACTTTTGGATTTAAATAAAAATCAAGGGATGACGGTTGTTTTGATTACTCATTTCATGGAAGAAGCGGTTTTGGCAGATAAAATATTTATTATGAAAAACGGAGAAATTGCGGCGAATGGAAACAAAAGGGACATTTTCTCCGAATTTAGTTTGTTGGAATCGTGTAATTTATCTTTACCCCAACCCGCTAAACTTATTTCATCTTTAAGGAAAGAAGGCATGGATATTCCTCAAAACCCATTAAACAAGGATGAATGCGTAGATATTTTGGATAAATTTTTATCTTCAAAACTTCGAGCAAATGAGCTTTAAAATTTTGTGATTAATTCATAAAATCAAAAAATATTGTGTAAATTTGTTTGATTTAAGATCATTCTTAAATTTACCCGAAAGAGGCGATATATTGTCTGTTGCAATAGAAACTCAAAATCTTACATTTCATTACCTAAAAGGGACTAGATTACAAAAAACAGCCGTAAACAATGTGAGTGTAAAATTTAATAAATACGAAATTATCGCTATCATTGGTCATACTGGCTCGGGGAAGTCGAGCTTCATACAACATTTAAACGGGCTTTTGAAACCGTCTTCTGGCAAGGTTTTTGTCAATGGAGAGGACATTTGGAAGAACAGAACCAATGTAAGGAACGTGAGATTTAAAGTTGGAGTAGTTTTTCAGCAGCCGGAGTACCAACTTTTTGAAGATACTATTTACAAAGATATTGCGTTTGGCCCAAGCAATATGGGTATTTCTGACGAAGAAGTAAAAAATAGAGTTGAAGAAGCTGTAAAATTTGTCGGCTTAAATAGAAAAATATTGAACGAATCACCATTTGATGTGTCTGGTGGAGAAAAACGCAAAGCCGTAATTGCGGGAGTTGTTGCCATGGACCCCGATGTGTTGATTTTAGATGAACTTACAGCCGGACTTGATCCTTTTAGTCGTGATGATATTTTTTCTCGTGTAATAAATTATCATAAAATAAGAAAAAATACTGTAATTTTTACATCTCACAATATGGATGAAGTTGCTAGTTTTGCCGAAAAGGTTCTTGTTTTAAACAAAGGAGAAGTCGCCATGTTTGATAAGACATCCGAAGTTTTTTCAAGAGCCGAAGAACTTAAAAGTATGAGTTTGTCGGTTCCTGAAGTTACTGTTATTTTTTCAAGACTAAAAAAGATGGGACACAAAAATTTACCAGATTGTGTTCTTGATATAGAAGGAGCTGTCAAAACTCTTTGTTCGCGATAAATTTGTACAGATTAAAATTTAAACAGCGAGTTTATTTTATATTGTTTTGTGGGGAGTTGCTTTTAAGGTGAATTATTCTAAGAAAATCGATAAAAAATGGCAAAATATATGGGAAGAAAAAGAAATAAACAAATTTAATTTTAAAAACATTAAAAAAAAATTATATTGTCTAGAAATGTTCGCTTATCCTTCAGGAAAAACTTTGCATTTGGGGCATTGGTTTAACTTTGCTTTAACTGATTCTTGGGCCAGAATGAAAAAAATGCAAGGATATGAAGTTTTTCAGCCAATGGGATTTGATGCTTTTGGTTTACCAGCGGAGAACTTTGCCATAAAAACCGGGATTCATCCCCAAGATTCGACTCGAGAAAATATAAAGATAATGAAAGAACAGTTAAAAGAAATGGGTGCTATGTTTGAAAGTGGAAGTAATAATGTTGCAACATGCGAGCCAGAATATTACAGGTGGACTCAGTGGTTGTTTTTGCAATTGTACGATAAAAAATTGGCCTATAGAAAAAAAGCCCCAGTAAATTGGTGTGAAAATTGCAAGACAGTTTTAGCAAACGAGCAAGTTGTTGATGGAATGTGTGAACGTTGTTCCTGCGAGATTGTAAAAAAATCTCTCACACAGTGGTTTTTTAAAATAACAGATTACGCAGAAGAACTCCTTGAAGGTTTGGACAATTTGGATTGGCCCGAAAAAACAAAAAAAAATCAAAAAAATTGGATAGGAAAATCTACGGGTCACGAAATTACACTAAAAATAGATAAAAAAGATCTTTATATAACAATTTTTACCACCAGAATAGATACTCTTATGGGTGTATCTTATTGCGTCATTGCGCCGGAGCACGAGTTGGTTGCCAAAATAACGACGACTGAATATCAAAACAGTGTTAACAATTATATAGAAATCGCCCTTACAAAAGGGGAAATTGAAAGAATTGCGGACAATGGTGAAAAAACCGGTGTTTTTACAGGCAGTTATGCTATTCACCCGATTAGCAAGAAACTTATTCCAATATGGGTTGCGGATTATGTGCTTGAAAATTATGGCACGGGTTGTATTATGGCGGTTCCAGCACACGATGAGAGAGATTTTAATTTTGCCCAAAAATATCATTTACCAATAATTCAGGTCATAAGGGAAATCAAAAATCAAAAACTACCATATCTTTCTAAAAGTGGTGTATTAATAAATAGCACGCAAACACTGAATGGCCTTAGCGTTGAAGAATCCGTTAAAAAAATAGAAAAGATATTAGGTGAAAATGTAACTCCAAAAATTAATTATAAATTAAGGGATTGGTTGGTTTCGCGGCAAAGATATTGGGGTGCTCCAATACCGGTCATTTATTGCCCAAAGTGCGGCGTGGTTCCAGTTAGTGAAGAAGATTTACCGGTTCTTTTACCCTATGATGTTGAATTTTCCCCCAGAGGAGAATCACCGCTTAAAAACCATAAATCGTTTATAAATACAAAATGTCATGTCTGTGGATCGGAGGCACAAAGAGATCCGGATACTTTAGACACTTTTGTTTGTTCTTCGTGGTATTTTTTAAGATACCCCGATTTTAACAATAGCAAAGAAATATTTAATACTGATCTTATAAATAAAATTCTCCCCGTAGATAAATATGTTGGTGGGCCCGAACATGCTATTATGCATCTTTTATACGCTAGATTTGTAACAAAATTTTTGAGAGATATTGGTAAAATTGATTTTAGTGAACCATTTTTATCATTAGTTCATCAGGGATTAATATTGGGTGAAGATGGAACCAAAATGAGCAAATCCAAAGGAAACACGATATCTCCGGATGGATATGTAAAAGAATATGGTTCTGATGTGTTTAGGCTTCACTTGATGTTTGCTTTTTCGTATGCAGATGGCGGCTCGTGGAATAACAAGGGAATGAAAGCTATTTTAAGATTTGTCTCTCGGGTTGAAAATTGTGTTGAAAATATCGTAAATAAAGATAGCATATCGTCGAATTTAATAAACAACATGGATATAATGGATGATTCAAACGAAGACTTATATCACAAAATTCACACCACAATAAAGGGTGTAACTGCAGATGCAGATAAATTTCAATTTAATACTGTTGTTGCAAAACTGATGGAATTATTGAATGAGATTTGTAATTACGAAAAATTTGACAATAAAAACGAAAATCTGTACGCACAAGCAGTGATGATTCTCATAAGATTACTTGCACCATTCGCTCCACATTTTGCCGAGGAGATGTACGGGAAATTGGGTGGTGAATACGAATCTATTTTCAAATCGAATTGGCCAAAATATAAAGAAGTATCTAAAAAAGAAGTCGAGATAGTAATACAGGTAAATGGGAAAATAAAATACAAGATAACGTTGCCAAGTGATTTGAGTAAAGAGGATTTATGTAGAAAAGTTCTGGAAAAACCAGAAATTAATAATATTATAGGAAACAAGAAAATAAAAAAAGTTTTTGCTGTTGTTAATAAACTTGTAAACATAGTAGTGTAGTTAAATTTGTTGGTTGAAAAAACCTGCGTGGCGCGTTTTGTGTGAATTAAAAATAACATGATTATTACCAAATTTAATGTGATGAGCAAATTCAAGGGGAGTCTAGTTCCTTTTGAGATAATATCTCAAAATTAATATTTTGTATAATTGAAGAGACCTTAGAAATATCGTTTTTTGTCAATATTGATTTTATTGCTTTTAAATTTAAAAACGAAGAATAAACAATCAATTGCTGTACCAAATAAACCGTTTTGTTCGTTGTTTTATTGCTTTTTATATTTAAATTTAAATATAAATTTCGTTTCACCCAAATCGAAACGCATAAAAACAAAAAAATAAGGAAAGGATTATTTTGTGTTTATTTTAAAACTCTTAAAATGTAAAAAATAAATAGTAGGATGGTGAAAACTCTTGAATTTTAAAAAAGTATTTTCTAGAAAAATAGTTCCCCTATTGTTGTTGATTTCATTATTGTTCACAATGGTACAATTAAGGTTCCCATACCTTGGTCAACCAGAGCAGATTACCGCAAAAGCAGCCGGGGGGGGGGATAGAAGTAAACCTTGGAAGTGCTAACTGGAATATAGTTGAAGGTTACTGCACATTTCCAAACCTTAAAGTTACTTTATCTTCACCAATAAAAACAATACTAATTAGTTATTCAGGTGAAGAAGAATCAAGTCAAACAAAAATAGTAGCTACAG